>NZ_JBIVQL010000014.1:0-74682 GCF_044755105.1 Arthrobacter sp. NPDC092385 | reverse complement strand
CCGACGCCCTCCACCACTGGCTACACTTCTACAACCACCAGCGCCCCCACGGCAGCCTCGGAGGCAAACCACCCATTACCCGGTGCAACCAACCTACTGTCTAAGTACACCTAGTCCTCCACAATCAACCCGCGCTCCCGCGTAAACACCCGATGCTGACTTGGCGGCAGAATTACGACAGCCTGCGCTGGTTCGTCGAGACGATGGGCCGGCTCCCTCGGCAGGACCGGTTCACCTGGGAGCGGCAGTGCCACGCTTTCCTGTACCTGTACCCGCAGCGCCACGAGCATTACGTCGGCCGACTGACGCCAGACCAAGTGGCTTTGTTGGACCAGATTCTCGACTGATCTACCCCGCCCCGTGCAAGGGACCACTGGGAGCAGCGCTTTGACGCCTCCCAAGCCTTCCTGAAGGTGGAGGGCATCGCCCCAGTTATGAAGCCGCGAAGGGCTCGGAGGAGCGATCGCTAGCAATCTGGATGATCTCCCAGCCCAAAAGGTGCTTGGCCGGCCCCTTGTGGACTGACCGGGCAGACGCGCTTGACGCGGCGGCCCCTGGTTGGCGACCGCTGCTTGAGGCGTAACTGCGAGGTGCAAGCGTGCTCACGCTGTGCTCACGCGCCAAAACCTTCCAGCAATGATGCGGGCAGAACGGGTGCCGGCTGATTCCCAATCAGCTGTCGTCCTCGCTGTCCTTGGCATCGTCTGTGTCACTGTAGGTGATTGGCTCGATGGCTATGGAAGGGGGTTCGAGTGGAATATCGGCATCCGAATTTAGAGGCGCGAGGACACTCCTGCATAGAAGCCGGGCGTGACTATACAGCGTCTCGAGAGCCTCGGAAGCTTCCAGATACTGCTCATAATTGGCGTCGAGGTCTGAGCGTTCCACAACCCCGGTCTCAACGAAGAGTGCTCCTACGGAAACTGTAAATGACGCATCAGAGGTAGCCCCGTGGAGCGTGCCAATTATGGCGCGAAAGTCGTCGTCATCATCTGGTGGCGAGTATGCGCATGTCCAAACGATCTCATGTGCCTCACCGGAATGATCATGCCCTTCTAGGGAGAAGACCTTTGGGTCTCCGTACATGAACGCCTTGGTCGTAATCTCGCTCACTGGCGGCCGTTCAGGAGTGCGTTGACTTTACTTGCTGCGGAGTGAGAGTGCTCCACCTTCGGGCGCGGGCGAACCACTTGAGCGCTTAACCCTTGGAAATGAATCTCCCATGGAGTAGGGCGCGGGTTGCGTCGGTGCTTCGCTGGTTCCTTTTTCGTAGCCCCCAATTCGAGACGTAAGCCAAGGGCCTCAAGCGTCTTCGCGAGGTTCCTAACCGTAATGTTCCGCTCACCCTTGAGCCGTGCCGTAACTTCCCCAGGTCGTACTCCGAGGGCGCGAGCAAGATCTGCTCGGCTCATGCCACTAGAAATCAGACCTTCTGCAATCAGTTCACTCGCGTCAACCATTGCGCTTTCTTCGGCATAGGTGACGTCGTACGCTGCATCTCCAACAGGAAATATGCTGCTCACTGTTTTGCCCCATTCCATTCCCAAAATATCGACAATGCTTTGTCGATCTCGCCGGGTACTCTATTATCTTTAACTTTTGCGACACCATGAGTTGTGTACCAAGTCATCATGTGCTTAACCACGTATAGCCGATACTTATCGGCTTTCAACTCAAAAACTTGTGTGCCATTGCTCCCTGATCTTAGGAAGCGAAGGTTCTCGGGACTCTTGATTGAGTGGTTGTCTCGAAGGCGCTCAAAGTAGCGCTGGTATCGAGCCAGGAAGCGCCTGTCGAGTGACCCTAGGAACGCTTCTGTCGGACATTCCCCTGACCTCCTCACCATCGCAAGAACGACATCACACCCCGGAAGAATCTCTTTCGTGTGTTCAGTCATAAATGAACACTAGTACCGGTAGTGGTGTCAACCGGAGCGGCCGAAACGTGCTCAACTGCACAGGTGGTTGACTGCTCATATGCCTGTGATCCCCCGGGTGGTCAGCGTCGGCCGCGTGGTTGCGCGGTGATCCTTCACCTTACGACATCACTACGACGTCAGCATGGGTTCGACGTGGTCGGCGGTCGTGAGCACCATGTGAGCACACACTTCAGGTGAGCGCCGGACACCAAGGGTGACCTACCCGCATCTCGGCCACTCCAAATTCCCGTAATCGCGGGCAAGAGGGTCTAGCGGTGATGTGCGGTCAGGATAGCAACATCACTGTAAATCAGCTGCCCTTTGCGCCACTGGCGGCAAGCCCATGGACTTTTCACTACCCAGCTCGATGAAAGCGCGCCTGCACCCAAAGGCTCTCAAGGGTGCACGCTGTACTTACAGAGCCCCGGAGTGCCAAGGTACTGACTCAGCGCTCGGAACCCCAGGGAAGGCAACCACGCGACGACGGGAGGAACGTGTGGCACATCAGGACACCGGATGACGCTGGCGACCCACCGCACGTGCCATGAGTGCATCGCCGAGAAGTTAGCTTATGACACCGAGTCCGGTATGGCTGGGGCCACTTGCTCGAGCGGGCCGGTCACGCCATCGACCTGACACACGATCGGCGTTCGCGAGCAACGCCCTTATCGTCTCGATCAGCGGCGACGGTAAGTGCAAGGAGGTCGTCAACGGTGTCTTGAGCAGCAGCCGGGACGAGGCCGTGTCCGCGGCGTTGGACGCTGGCAACGCGAACGACAACAGCCGCGTTACCGGACGCAAACAGTTGGCCGAAGCGATCCGCCATATCCAGATCCGGCGCGTGGACCTGCTGCGGCTCAGCATCCGCCACGCCGGCGGCCTTTGACGTAGACAAAGCTCAGCGACGCGCTTTTGCCCACGCCGCTCTTAAAGAGAGGCCCTTGTGGGGCTGACACGAGAAGTTGACGGCTGGGCGAGGGGCGCCCAAGGAGAGTTTTGCCAAATCTTTGCCAATGGCCGGTCTCCGACAGAGCAAAAGGCCCTGCTTCCCTTGATCTACATGGGAAGCAGGGCCTTCTCAGTTGGCGGTGACGGTGGGATTTGAACCCACGTTGGCTTTTACACCAAACAACATTTCGAGTGTTGCACCTTCGGCCGCTCGGACACGTCACCAACGCCACTACGTTACCGGCTCAGACGCCCAACACCCAAAACGCAAGGCACTAGGGCAGCTCGATGACCTCGTTCTTGCCGGAGTCCGGCTTGCTGCCCGTCACGAGGCCCTTGACCATCTTCACGGCCGAGACGACGCGCGGCGCATCCATCGACCAGTACTCGGCGGTGTCGGCGTCGACGTGGATGAGGGCGACGGCGGGATCGTCGCGGCCGTTCTCGAACCAGGCGGACACCGACGGCCCCCACAGCTCGTCGATCTTCGCCTGGTCCTTCGTCAGCGTGGCCGTGCCGGCGATCGAGACGTAGCCCTTGCCGGTGCTCGCCGAGACGTTGACCTGGGGGTTGGCGCGGATCTCGTCCGCCTTGGGGGAGGGGTCCTCGGTGAAGAACCAGAGGTCGCCGTCGAAATCCTTGCCGTGCAGTGCGAGCGGCCTGCTCACAAGCTGACCGTTCAGGCTCACGGTGGTGAGGATCGCGATGTCGGCCTTGCCGAGGATGTCCTGTACTTCCTTCAAACCGTCCTGCTGATCTGCCACGTCTACTCCTTATGAGAAGGGGATGCTGCGGATCCCCTCAGCCTACGCAGTATCACCGGGAGCCGGAACCGGACCTCCGGGTGGCGAAGAACACCTTGAGGAGGGCGGCGCACTCTTCCTCGCGGACGCCCGCGAACACCTCGGTCCAGTGGTTCAGCCGGCGCTCGCGGAGGACGTCGAACACCGATCCCGAGGCTCCCGCCTTCTCGTCCCACGCCCCGAACACCACGCGCGGAATACGGGCCAGGACGGACGCCCCGGCGCACATCGCGCACGGCTCGAGGGTCACCACCAGGGTGCACTCCTCGAGCCTCCATGCGCCGAGCTTCCGCGCTGCGGCGCGGATCGCCTGCACCTCCGCGTGCGCGGTCGGGTCGCCGAGTTCCTCGCGCTGGTTCCACCCGGTGCCGAGCACGCCGCCATCAGGCCCGACGACGACGGCACCGATGGGCACGTCAGCGCTCGCGCGGGTCAGTGCGGCCGCGTCCAGGGCCGATCCCATCCACGCCCAGTGATCCGGATCCACGGGAGGAAGGGAGGGGTTCATGGGCACAATGGTACTTTTGACCCATGCGTGTACTGGTAGTCGACCACCCCCTGGTAGCCCACAAACTCACGGTTCTCCGGGACAAGGACACGTCGTCGCCGGTGTTCCGCCTCCTGACCGAGGAGCTCGTCACCCTGCTGGCCTACGAGGCCACCCGTGACGTCCGCGTGGAGACCGTATCCATCGAGACCCCTGTCACCGCCACCCAGGGCACCGGCCTCGTGAAGCCCACGCCGCTCGTGGTCCCCATCCTGCGGGCAGGCCTGGGAATGCTCGAGGGCATGACGCGCCTCGTTCCGACGGCGGAGGTCGGCTTCCTCGGCATGGCCCGCAACGAGGAGACCCTCGAGGCCATCACCTACGCCGAGCGCCTGCCGGACGACCTCACCGGGCGCCAGGTCTTCGTGCTCGACCCCATGCTCGCGACCGGCGGCACGCTCCGGGAAGCCATCAAGTTCCTCTTCGCGCGCGGAGCCGCCGACATCACCTGCATCTGCCTGCTCGCGGCTCCCGAAGGCCTCGCGACCCTGCAGGAGGAGCTGGAGGGCCGCAATGTCACGATCGTCCTGGCCTCGATCGACGAGAAGCTCAACGAGAAGTCCTACATCGTTCCGGGCCTCGGGGATGCGGGAGACCGCCTCTACGGCGTCGTCGGCTAGGGCAACCCTGCCGATTCCGGGCCGTCACGCGGTGACAGGAACCTGACAACGGCGAGCAGGACGGCGCCGAGGGGTTGCGCCTGCGCCGGCCCCGGGGTCGAATGGTGCGATGACGAAGGACATCAGCGCGACCGAGCCGGCTACCGAGGGCGGTCTGAAGCGTGCGATCGGCACGCCGCTGCTGTTCGCCTTCATCGTGGGCGACACGCTCGGGGCAGGGATCTACACGCTCGTCGGTACCATGGCCGACGACGTCGGGGGCGTGATCTGGCTGCCACTGCTCATCGCGCTGGTCCTGGCCCTCCTCACAGCAGGAACCTATGCGGAGCTCATCACGAAGTACCCGCACGCCGGCGGTGCGGCACGGTACGTCGACCGGGCCTTCAGCATCCCGTACCTCTCGTTCCTCGTCGGGTTCCTGATGATGGCCTCCGGCATCACCACGGCGGCGGCCCTGGCGAATGCCTTCGCCGGCGACTACCTGGCCGCTCTCATCGACGTGCCGGCTGCTCCGACAGCAGTGGTCTTCATCATCCTCCTGACGCTGATCAACCTCCGCGGCGTCAGGGAGTCCCTTGCCGCGAACCTCGTCGCGTCTGTCATCGAAGTGACCGGCCTCGTGCTCGTGATCGTGCTTGCGGCCGTCGTGCTCGGCAGTGGCAACGGTGAGCCGGCCCGGCTCCTCGAGTTCGCCCCGGATGTGCCGCCCCTGCAGGGTGCCTTCGCGGCATCCGTCATCGCCTTCTTCTCCTTCCTCGGCTTCGAGGCGGCGGCGAACATGGCCGAGGAGGTGCACAACCCGTCTAGGGCGTACCCCCGCGCCCTCTTCGGCGCGATCGGGACGGCCGCAGTGGTCTATCTCCTGATCGCCATCGGCGCGGTCATCGTCCTTCCGCCGACCGAACTCGCGGAGTCCACCGGACCGCTGCTCGCCGTCGTGACGGCGAGCGGTGCCGGGATACCGCCCTGGCTGTTCAGCCTGATCGCACTGGTCGCGATCGCCAACGGCGCGCTGCTGTTCATGGTCATGGCCAGCCGGGTCGGGTACGGCCTCGCGGAGGCCGAACTCCTGCCGCGAGCCTTCGCCCGCGTGCTGCCCAAGCGGCGCACGCCATGGGTGTCGATCGTCGTCGTCGCCGGATTGACCATCGTCCTCTCACTGGTAGGAGACGTCGGCACGCTGGCCGAGACCACCGTGCTCCTGCTGCTCCTGGTGTTCCTGTCGGCCAACGTGAGCATCCTCGTCCTCAAGAAGGACAAGGTGGACCACGCCCACTTCGCGGTGCCGCGGATCGTACCGGTGCTCGCGATCATCGCCAGCATCGCCCTGCTGACCCAGCAGACCGGCGTCGTCTGGCTCGGCGCTGTCGCGTATGTGGTAGTCGGGTCGGGGCTGTTCCTCGCAGCCCGTGCCGGTCGCAAGCGCGAGGAGCGTGTTTCCCGCTAGCACACAGCGGGGGCGGGGCCTCCGTGTGAAGCGGCCGCCTTCCGGATCCCCAGCGCCCGGTCAGCCGAACGTCTTCGTGGTCCTACTGTTCGCATGCTGGACATTCCGCATTGTTACTTGCGCGTAGCCGATTGTTACATGCAATAATTCGTCACGTGAACACCAACTCACCCGCATCTGCAGCCGCAGCGCCCTCCCTGGACATCGTGTCCGGAGCGGACCTCCGCTGTTATCGAATGCACGCGTAACGGTTATACCCAAACCTTTTCTACGCATTTCAAGCCCAACGGCGGGCATCATTCTTCATCCCGACCGGGCACACCCCGCATTCGAGCCGTGATGACGGCACACTTCACGAGGTTGTATTCATGTCAGTAAATCCGGGCTACGTCCATATCTCCCAACGCTCCCCCCAGAACCGCCAGGCACGCCAGCAGTTCGCGCCGTCCTTCAACGTCCACGCGACGCAGGTGCCCCACCAGCACTCGCGCCTCCAGGCCGTGCCCGGGGGAGACGCCGCACCCATGAGTGCTCCCGTCCCCGTCGTCGCACCCAACGGCGTACCGGGGCCGCAGGCGGTCACCGGCGACACGACGGCGCGTGGCTTCGTGCTCTACGTCGCGCTCGACGAGGCAACCGCAGCTGCGGCGGGAACCACCTTCTCGAAGCTCGCGCAGGACGTTCGGGCGTACGTCCGGACCCTCGTGCCGACGGCGGAAAGCCATGCGGCAGTCGCCCTGGCGCCGGCAGACGCCCCCGGCTCCGATATCGACGTGGTCCGTGCCGCGCTCGGTGACCCCACCGTTGCCCGGCGCCCGCGGCCCGATGCCGCCCCGGCGCCGTCGCAGGCGCAGCCGGCCCGCCCGACAGGCGTGCTCATCGATCTGTCACGACGCGAGGTGCACCTCGACGGGGAGACGCTGAACCTCACGTTCAAGGAGTTCGAACTGCTGAACTACCTCGTTGAGAACGCTGCACGCACCGTCGGCCGCGAGGAGCTGTTGAGCGGGTTGTGGCGGAACGCCGACGAGGTACCGAACGAGCGCACCATCGACGTCCACATCCGCCGCCTGCGGTCCAAGCTCGGGCGCCTCGCGAACACCGTGCGGACCGTGCGCGGCCAGGGCTACCGCTTCTACGACCACCCCGAAGTGGTTGTCTGGGCTGCTCCCGAGTACTCGATCTAGCCCTCTGCCTGCATCCGGGAGGCCATAGACTTCGGAAATGGCCTCCCATCACCTGAAGAAGCTCCTGCTGCTGCGCCATGCCAAGGCCGAGTTCCAGGAGGGCATCCCGGACCACGAGCGCTCGCTCAGCTCGCGGGGCCACGCGGATGCCCCGCTCGTGGGGCGCTGGATGATGGAGCACGACGCCGTCCCCGACTCCATCCTCGTGTCCACCGCACTGCGTACGCGCCAGACCTGCACCTGGGTCTGCACGGAACTCGGGGACAAGGCGCCCACGCCGAAGCTGGAGGACGAGCTCTACGCGGCGCGGCCCACGGAGATCCTCGCGCTCATCAACCATGTGCCGCCGACCGTCACGAGCCTGCTCGTCATTGCGCACAACCCCGGGATCCAGGAACTGGCCATGCGTCTCGCCTCGGTCCGCTCGAGCGAGCGGGCGGTGATGGACCTCGCCACGGACTACCCGACAGCGGGCCTCACGGTGCTGTCCTACGGCGGCGAGTGGGCCGAGCTCGACGGGCGCGACGCCGAGGTGACCGACTTCGTGGTGCGCCGGGCGTCGGGCCTTCGCTGATCGGCCTGGAACCGTGGCAAGCGGAGTGCTGGCGGAGGCGCTGGGTAAGCCGCCCAAGGACCTTAGGGGCGGCAAACATGGGGGGCAGGCGGATGCATTCACGCTCCGGCCAGCCCTGCCCTCTGCCAGACGAAGCGCTGAATCTTGGCCACCGGAGAACGTCCATGTTCCTGGAGTAGCACGATCCAGCACCCGCGGCGTCCCGCGGCTCCTGGAAGCCACATGAGATGGAGATTTCCGGGCCTGTCGAGATATAGCGAAGATCGGCAAGTCGGCGAGGAGCCAGAGGACGCGGAGTAGGACCAGACGCCAGGAGGCGCCGCGGTTCAGAGTGTGCAGTAGATCGACGGCCGCGCGACGCCGCAGAGCTCGTGATCGGCGGAGTCGGCCGACCCTTCCACGGGTCCTGGAGACCGTTCCGCTCTGGCCCTGCAGTCTTCTTCCCCGACCGGCTGTCTTTCCCCCGGGGACCCTTGGCACCCGGTTGCTCTTCGAACGGGCCCCAGTGCGCGGCGACTGCGGCCGCACCGCGGACGGTGGCGCGGGTGGTCGGAAAGCGGTTCGGGACTTATGGCCCTACCCGGGCATCCCCTTGGGGCCTAGCGTCTTGACCAAAGCTCGCATGCCTCGATCAGCACGAAGGGGTCACAATGCGCCGGTCTCGCCCCGCCGTCCTCGGAATGGTGTTAGCCCTCGTCCTCGCCCTCGGCGGTGGCCTCGGGGGTACGGCTCTGGGGCCGCTCGCGGCCGCCGCATCAGCGGTGACTGCACAGCGGAGCGTTTCAGTGTTGATGGCGGTCGAGCAGGCCGGCGACGACGCGATCGTCCAGCACTATGAGCAGCTCGGCGGCAGCGCATCGTTCCTCGGCACGCCAGTCGGCAGCACCTACGACATCGCTGCGGGTCGCGCCCAGAACTACACCGCCGGCACGATCTACTGGAGCCCCGGCACCGGAGCGCACGAGGTGCACGGGGCGATCCGCGGACGCTATCTCACGCTCGGCGGACCGGCCGGTTTCCTGGGCTTCCCGCTCACGGACGAGACCGCGACCCCGGGCGCCGCTGGTCGGTACAACGACTTCGCCGGGGGGTCGGTCTACTGGAGCCCCGGCACCGGAGCGCACGAGGTGCACGGGGCGATCCGCGCACGCTATCTCACGCTCGGCGGACCGGCCGGTTTCCTGGGCTTCCCGCTCACGGACGAGACCGCCACCCCCGACGGGGTCGGCCGGTACAACCACTTCAGCGGCCAGAATGCCGGCTCGTCGATCTACTGGTCGCCCGCCACGGGAGCCCACGAGGTGTACGGAGCCATCCGAGCCCGGTGGGTGGCTCTCGGCTGGGAGCGCAGCCGGCTCGGCTACCCGACCAGCGGCGAGTACGGCATCACGGGCGGGCGCCGCAGCGACTTCCAGCGCGGTTCGATCCTGTGGCATGCGGCCAGCGGCAGGACCGAGGTCATTTACACCAGCGTTCCGTCGACGCTCCTGGGCGTGGACCTCGAGCGCATCCCGACCACGCAGAAGGTTGTCGCGCTCACGTTCGACGCCGGTGCCAACGATGCCGCCCTCCGACCGATCCTCGCCACCCTCGCAGCCAACGGCGTCCCAGGCACCTTTTTCCTCACAGGAAACTGGGTCAACCAGTTCCCCTCTGACACGGCGCTGATCTATAACGCGGGGCATCGAATCGGCAATCACTCCATGACCCACCCAGACTTCACCACCCTGTCCGACGCCCAGATCGCGACCGAGATCAGCAGCGCGCAGAGGACCATCAGGGCCGCTGGAGGCGACCCACTACCGTTCTTCCGCTTCCCCTTGGGCGCCCGCGATCCCCGCACAATCGCAGACGTGAACGCCGCCGGTTACGCGGCGATCCGGTGGACCGTTGACACACTGGGTTGGCAAGGCACCATGAACGGAACGCGCGGCCCGAGCTTCATCGTCCAGCGCGTCATGGCTTCCGCGCAGCCCGGGGAGATCGTCCTGATGCACCTCGGCTCGAACCCCGACGATGGCTCAACGCTCGACGCCGCGGCCCTCCCGCAGGTGATCTCCCAGCTCCGGTCGGCAGGCTACGGCTTCGTCACCCTCGACGCCGCCCTATGATCCTCCATCCGGTCAGTCCACCGATGGTCAGGCTACTGTCCGCCGTACGAACGCACTGTCGAAGGACGTATGTCCCCAGAACAAGATCGCGGAGAAGAACTGAGAAGACATCGATCTCCTGCCCTGCGTCATCTATAACCTCTAAGGCAGCAGGTCTGCCGCTTTTTGCCCGGAGCGCCCCGATCCCGGGCAATCTGATCTGACCCTCCAGCAATTCCAGCCGCATCTCGTCCACCCTGACCACCTCTCCCAGAGGCTGGGTCAGTCGCTCTGAAGTTGAGTCAACAGGACTCGGTCCGTCTTCGGGAGGACCTGCGGTCACGGTGGATTCGATGCTGAAACTCCAACGGGACAGCGTGTTTCCACAACGTGTCTCCTGCGCGCACAGCAGAGCCTGCCCCCCGGACGCCTCACCCGACACATCGCCCCGGTTACAGCCCGTACTTCTCCAGCAGGCGCAGCCAGACCTCGCTGACGGTCGGGTAGGCGGGTACGGCGTGCCACAGGCGGTCCAGGGGCACCTCGCCCACGACGGCGATGGTGGCGGCCTGCAGCATCTCGGACACCTCCGGTCCGGCGAACGTGACTCCAACGAGCACCCTGCGATCCTCGTCCACGACGATCTGCGCCCAGCCCTTGTAGCCGTCCGAGTGGAGGGACGAGCCGGCGACGGCTATCGGCAGTGACGTCTCGGAGGCATTGACGCCGTCCTCGCGTGCCTGCTCGAGGGTGCGCCCCACCATCGCGATCTCCGGATCGGTGAAGACGACCTGGGGGACGGCGCCGCGGTCCGCCGTCGCTGCGTAGGGGCTCCAGTCCGCTGCGGAGTCACCCAGGGTGCCGTGGGCCCGCGCAGCGATGGCGTCCCCGGTCATGCGTGCCTCGTACTTGCCCTGGTGCGTCAGCTGTACCCTGCCGCCGGCGTCGCCCACCGCATAGAGCCAACCGCCGGCGCCGGGCACACGCCCGGTGTCATCGCCCCTGATCGTCTTAGGGTCCAGTCCGAGGTCCTCGAGGCCGAGGCCTGCGGTGTGCGGATGGCGCCCCGTCGAGACGAGGAGCTTCTCGGCCGCGATGGTCCGGCCGTCCCCGACGTCGAGCACGAACACGCCGCCGTCCTTGCGGACCGCTTTCGTGCCCGTGTCCGTCAGGATCGTGAGTCCCTCGCCCCGCAGAGCGTCGAGGACGAGGTCCGACGCCTCCTTCGGGTAGTTGCCGAGGATTCCGCTGCGCGCGATGACCGTGACCTCCGCGCCGAGCCGTGCGTAGGCCTGCGCCAGTTCGATACCGGCCACGCCGCCGCCGAGGACGGCGAGGCTGCTCGGGACCTCCTTCGCCGAGGTGGCCTCCCGCGTGGTCCAGTAGTCCAGCTCCGCGAGCCCGTCGATGGGCGGCACGGTCGGTGTGGAGCCGGTCGCCAGGACGACGGCGTGGTTGGCCCGGTATCGGGTCTCGGAACCATCCTTGTGGCTGATGGTCACCTCCCGCTCACCGGACAGCTTCGCCCAGCCCCGTTCGAGCGTGATCCCTGCTGAAGCGACCCATTCCTCCTGGGAGGAGTCGTCCCAGTTCGAGGTGAAGGACGTACGGCGGTCGAGGACCTGGCGGGTGTCGAGGGTGCCGGTCACCGCTTCACGCGCGCCTGCGACGCCGCGCGCCGCGTTGAGGATGGTTCCGGGCCGCAGGAGTGCCTTGGACGGCATGCATGCCCAGTAGGAGCACTCACCGCCGACCAGGTCGGCTTCGACGAGTACCGCCGAGAGGCCCTTCTGCACCACCCGGCCTGCAACGTTCTCGCCGACGGCGCCGGCGCCGATCACAATGACATCGGTGGTCTGGGATTCACTCATAGGCAGAGCCTTCCATCCACCCGGCAGGCGGGCAACCCGACGCAGAAAGGCCCCGGCCGAAGCCGGGGCCTTTCAGTGGTTCTACTCAACCGTGGTGCGCGCGAAGGGATTCGAACCCCCAACCTTCTGATCCGTAGTCAGATGCTCTATCCGTTGAGCTACGCACGCATCCGTAGTCCGTCGATCCGCAGTGCGAATCCGTCCTACAAGCGGGCCGTTTGGCCGTAGACAACTCTAGCGTGGATTTTCCGGGACGCCTAATCAGCAGCCTCCCCTCCTTCCACCTAGACCGGTCTAGGTGACCTTCGTCACAGCAACGCCAGGTGTAAGCGCTGGACAATCCCGCAACGGCGCGGATCGTCGGCATGCTCGTTCCAGTGTTTCGCACACCGAGCCCTTGCCCGAAATATCGCGCCCCTAGCATCGATGAACACCGAGTCCCCCAACGAAGGGAAGAGTAATGGGCGATCCCGTACAGAAGTCTGCGACCGGCACCACCACCGCTGATCCTGGCGATAGCGCGTGGGCAGATGCTTCCGGTCCCGCGCCGACGACGCACGCGGGCCTGCTGGCCTGGGTGCGGGAGGTGCGGGAGCTGACGCAGCCCGCCGACGTCGTGTGGGTGGATGGCTCCGAGGAGGAGAACCGGCGCCTCACGGACGGCCTGGTCGAGTCCGGGACCTTCGTACGGCTGAACCCCGAGACCTTCCCCAACTCGTTCGCTGCCTTCTCGGATCCGAAGGACGTGGCCCGGGTGGAGGAGCAGACGTTCATCTGCTCCAGGGACGAGCGGGAGGCGGGCTTCACGAACAACTGGATGGACCCGGCCGAGATGAAGGCCAAGCTCAAGGGCCTGTTCGCCGGTTCCATGCGGGGCCGGACGATGTACGTCATCCCCTTCGTCATGGGACACCTCGACGCCGAGGACCCGAAGTTCGGGGTGGAGATCACCGACAGCGCCTACGTGGTGACGTCCATGCGCATCATGGCGACCATCGGTACGGCGGTCCTGGACCGCATGACCGAACTCGATGCCGGGTTCGTCCCGGCCCTGCACTCCCTGGGCGCCCCGCTCGAAGCGGGCGAGGCCGACGTCCCCTGGCCATGCAACGAGGACAAGTGGATCGTCCACTTCCCCGAGGAGCGCTCGATCTGGTCCTACGGCTCCGGGTACGGCGGCAACGCCCTGCTCGGCAAGAAGTGCTACGCCCTGCGGATCGCGTCCGTCATGGCACGCGACGAGGGCTGGCTCGCCGAGCACATGCTGATCCTCAAGCTCACCTCCCCGGTAGGCAAGACCTACTACCTCTCCGCGGCGTTCCCGTCCGCCTGCGGCAAGACCAACCTGGCACTGCTCGATCCGACGATCGAGGGCTGGAAGGTCGAGACCCTCGGCGATGACATCACCTGGATGCGCTTCGGCAAGGAGGGCGAGCTCCGGGCCGTGAATCCCGAGGCGGGCCTGTTCGGCGTCGCGCCCGGTACCGGCTGGCACACCAACCCCAACGCGATGCGGGCCATCGCGAAGGGCAACTCGGTGTTCACGAACGTCGCCCTCACCGACGACGGCGGCGTGTGGTGGGAGGGAATGACCGAGGAGGTGCCGGCGCACCTGACCGATTGGCAGGGCCGCGACTGGACCCCGGACATGGACCACCCCGCAGCGCACCCGAACGCGCGGTTCTGCACGCCCATCGACCAGATCGACATGCTCGCCGAGGAGTTCAACCGGCCCGACGGCGTCGAGCTCTCCGCGATCCTCTTCGGCGGCCGCCGGAAGACGACCGTCCCGCTGGTCACGCAGTCCCGTAGCTGGGCCAACGGCATCTTCATGGGCTCCACGCTGTCCTCCGAGACCACCGCCGCCGCAGCCGGCCAGGTGGGCCGGGTGCGCCGCGACCCGATGGCCATGCTGCCCTTCATCGGATACGACGCCGGCGACTACCTGCGCCACTGGCTCACCCTGAGCGCCGCCGCGGACCAGTCCCGGCTGCCGAAGATCTTCCTGGTGAACTGGTTCCGCCGGACAGCGTCCGGGGGGTTCGCCTGGCCCGGGTTCGGCGACAACTCCCGGGTCCTCAAATGGGTCGTCGAACGGCTCGAGGGCACGGCCGACGCTGTCGAGACACCGATCGGATTCGTCCCCACCGGAGACGCCCTCGACCTCACCGGCCTGGACATGACCCCGGCCGAGGTGGAGGCCGCCGTGCACGTCGACGCCGTCGAATGGGCCGAGGAACTCGAGGGTATCGAGCAGTGGTACGCCCGCTTCGGCGAATCCCTGCCCGAAGAACTCAAGAGCCAGCTCCACGAACTCAAGGAACGCTTCAGCAACGCCTGACCGCCTGCATCCATGACAGAGGCCCCTTCCTTCAGGAAGGGGCCTCTGTGCGTCTGCGGGGCTCTCCGCGCTAGTCGCGGATGACGGCGAGGACGCGCTGGACGAGGTCCTGGAGCGTTTCCGGGTCCACGGCCTCAGCGTTCAGCCGGAGATACGGCTCCGTGTTGGAGGGGCGCAGGTTGAACCACCAGTTCCCGTGGTCGGGCGTGAAGGTGAGGCCGTCGAGGTCGTCGACCACCACGCCCTCCTGTTCAAACTCGGCACGCGCCCGGGCGATGGACGCAGGGAGGTCGGCCACTTTCGAGTTGACCTCACCGGAGGAGAAGTAGGGCTCGTACTCACGGCCGAGCTCCGACAGCGGGCCGTCCTGCTCCCCGAGGGCGGCCAGGACGTGCATGGCCGCGAGCATGCCGGTGTCCGCGTTCCAGAAGTCACGGAAGTAGTAGTGCGCCGAGTGCTCCCCGCCGAACACCGCGCCTTCCTCGGCCATGACGGCCTTGATGAAGGAGTGGCCCACGCGCGTGCGGACCGGGCGGCCGCCGTCGTGCCTGATCAGTTCGGGCACCGCACGCGAGGTGATGAGGTTGTGGATGATCACGGGCTCGGGTTCTCCGGCGGCCTGCGCGCGGGCGATCTCACGGCGTGCCACCATCGCGGTGATGGCGCTCGGCGAGACGGGCGCGCCCAACTCGTCAATGATGAAGCAGCGGTCGGCGTCACCGTCGAACGCGATGCCGATGTCCGCGCCGTGCTCGACCACGGCGGCCTGGAGGTCGCGGAGGTTCTCCGGCTCGAGCGGGTTGGCCGGGTGGTTGGGGAACGAACCGTCGAGCTCGAAGTAGAGGGGGACGATCTCGAACGGCAGGGCCGGGAGGAGCCGGTCGCCGAGGACCGCGGGGGTCGTGAGGCCTGCCATGCCGTTGCCGGCGTCGACCACGATCTTGAGCGGGCGCGACGACGAGAGGTCCACCTGGGTGCGGAGGAACCGCGAGTACTCCTCGAGGATGTCCCGCACGCTCGTCTCGCCCTGCACCTCGACGGCGGGGATCGTGCCGTCCGCGAGGTACCTCTCGGCACGCTCCTGCACGTCCTTGAGGCCCGTCTCCGAGGACACCGGCACAGCGCCGGGACGCGTCATCTTCATGCCGTTGTACTGGGCGGGATTGTGGCTGGCGGTGAAGGTCACGCCGGCCGCCTCGAGGGTGCCGCTCGCGTAGTACAGCTCATCGGTCGAGATGAGGTCCAGGAAGAGCACGTTCGCACCGCGGCGCGTGGCTCCCTCGGCGAACGCCTTCGAGAACTCGGGGGAGGACGGGCGCATGTCACCGCCGACCAGGATGGTCTCGCCCGCCAGTCCCAGCGAGTCGACGAAGGCCGCTCCGACCGCCCGGACCGAGTCCACCGTGATGGACTCACCGACGATGCCACGGACGTCGTACGCCTTGAAGGATGCAGAAAGATCGATGGTTGTAGTCACGTCTCGAAGTGTATCGGGTGGTGTCGCGGCGCCCGTTGTGCACATAGCACTCCTGCCCGTCTCGAGTGGGGGAGGCGGCTGGGATACTGGGGAAATGTCGTCGACCACCACGCTGAACGAGCAAGCATCCGCCATCCTGCACACCCTCGTCGGGTCACCGGACGCACAGTTCCACGAGGGGCAGTTCGAGGCCATCGAAGCCCTCGTCGAAGGCGGGCGGCGCGCGCTCGTGGTGCAGCGGACCGGCTGGGGCAAGTCCGCCGTGTACTTCGTGGCGAGCCTGCTCCTCCGGGCCCGCGGCGCCGGCCCCACGCTGATCGTCTCGCCCCTGCTCGCGCTGATGCGGGACCAGGTGGCCGCCGCCGCGCGGGCCGGTGTCCGGGCCGAGGCCATCAACTCGGCGAACCAGACCGAATGGCAGGACATCACCGCCAAGCTCCAGGCCAACGAGGTGGACGTCCTCCTCGTCTCGCCGGAGAGGTTGAACAACCCCTCCTTCCGCGAGCTGTATCTACCCGAGCTCATGCGGCGCACCGGGCTGCTCGTGATCGACGAGGCGCACTGCATCTCCGACTGGGGGCACGACTTCCGCCCCGACTACCGGCGTCTGCGCGAACTGATCATGGGGCTGCCGCAGGGCGTCCCGGTGCTGGCGACCACGGCGACGGCGAACTCCCGCGTGGTCGAGGACGTCGAGGAGCAGCTCGGTGCCGGCGGCACCGAGGTGTTCACCCTGCGCGGCGAACTGGCACGGAAGTCGCTGCGCCTCGGCGTGCTGCGCCTGCCCAGTCCGCGGTCCCGCCTCGCCTGGCTCCTCACGCATCTCTCCGACCTGCCCGGCAGCGGGATCATCTACGCCCTCACGGTGTCCGCCGCGGAGGACACGGCACGGCTGCTGCGCGAGAACGGGCATGCCGTCCGGGCCTATACCGGGCGCACCGACCCTGCCGACCGGGAAGCCGAGGAGGCCGCCCTGAAGGACAACGAGGTGAAGGCGCTCGTGGCCACGAGCGCGCTCGGCATGGGCTTCGACAAGCCCGACCTCGGCTTCGTGGTGCACCTCGGAGCGCCGTCCTCGCCGGTCGCCTACTACCAGCAGGTGGGGCGGGCAGGGCGCGGCACACCGAACGCCGATGTCCTGCTGCTGCCCGGCGCCGAGGACCGCGACATCTGGGAGTACTTCGCCACCGCGTCCATGCCGTCGCAGGACGCGGCCCTCCGCGTGCTCGAGGCCCTCGAAGCCGGTGTCGTCCTGTCCACGCCGGCCCTCGAGACGCGGGTCAACCTGAAGCGCTCACCCCTGGAGCTGCTGCTCAAGGTGCTCGACGTCGACGGTGCTGTCCGTAAGGTCACCGGCGGCTGGGAGAGCACGGGGAAGCCGTGGACGTACGACGCCGAGCGGTACCGGCGTATCAGCGAGGCGCGTGTCGTCGAGCAGCGGGCGATGCTCGACTACGAGAACACGTCGGGTTGCCGCATGGAGTTCCTCTCCAGGTCGCTCGATGATCCGGCGGCGACCCCGTGCGGTCGCTGCGACAACTGCGCCGGCCCCTGGTACTCGGACGACGTGGCCCATGAGGCCTCGGACTCCGCCGACCAGGCTTTGAGCCGAGTGGGCGTGGAACTCGAGCCGCGGGGCCAGTGGCCCAGTGGCATGGACAAGCTGGGTGTGCCCCTGAAGGGGAAGCTGAAGCCGGGCGAGGTGAGCCTGCCCGGCCGTGCGCTGGCGCGCCTCACGGACCTCGGGTGGGGGAACCGGCTGCGCGAACTCATGTCCGATACGACCCCGGATGCGCCGCTCGACCCGTCCGTCGTCGAAGCGGTCGTGCGCGTCCTCGCCCAGTGGGGCTGGGACGAGCGGCCCGTCGCCGTGGTCAGCGTCCCCTCGCGGCGTCGTCCCGAACTCATCGGATCCCTCGCGCAGGCGCTCGCCCGCGTCGGCCGGATTCCCTACCTCGGCCAGTTGACCACCCCGCACGGTTTTCCGCAGGGCCAGCCGGGCGGTAACAGCGCGTTCCGGCTCGCCTCGGTTTGGGACCACTTCGCCGTTCCGGAGGAGGGTGCCGCCTGGTTCGCCGCGAATCCGGGCCCGGTGCTGCTCGTGGACGACTTCGCCGACAGCCGGTGGACCATCACGGAGGCCGGACGGGCGCTGCGTGCCGCGGGGGCCTCAGGCGTCCTTCCCTTCGCCCTCGCTGTGAAGGCGTAGGGGAGATCCGCCCGGAAGCCCGCAGGCCGTCTTGCCCGTGGTTCCTAGGTGCGAGTCGGCTCCCAGAAGGTACGACCAACGAAAAGGGCCCCTATTTCTAGGGGCCCTACACGCGGAGACGGGGGGATTTGAACCCCCGGTAGGCTTTAGGCCCACACTTCATTAGCAGTGAAGCCCATTCGGCCGCTCTGGCACGTCTCCATCGGCTATCTCTAGCCTCCCAAGGTTACCCAGAAGGGGAGGGCAAGAGCAAAACCGTCGCCCTCGCCCCCTGTCCGTGCCGTGCATCCCCGGGCAAAGGCGAGGGCATCAGAGTGATCCCGTCAGGGCCCGCCACAGGAACTCGAAGCTCATCGCGTGCATCCTCGCGGCCTGGCGATTGTCGGATGCCCCGGCATGGCCACCCTCCAGTGCCTCGTGGAACCAGACGTTCCGCATCCCGAGATCCTTCATCTTCGCCGCCATCTTCCGTGCCTGCACGGGACCCACGCGATCATCGCTCGTCGCCGTCCAGATGAGCGTCTTCGGGTAGGCCACGTCCTCGCGGAGGAGGTGGTACGGCGAGAACGTCCGGACGTACTCCCACTCCTCGGGCTTGTCCGGATCCCCGTATTCGGCGATCCAGGAGAAGCCCGCAGACAGCTTCGTGTAGCGGCGCATATCCAGGAGCGGTACACCGCACGAGATCGCTCCGAACAGGTGCGGGTACGTGGTGAGCATGTTGCCGACGAGCAGGCCGCCGTTGCTCCTGCCGGTACAGCCCAGGAGGGCCGGTGAGGTGACGCCTCGCTGCACCAGGTCCCCGGCGATGGCAGCGAAGTCCTCGTAGGCGCGGTGGCGATCGGCATGCAGGGCGGCGTGGTGCCACTGGGGCCCGTACTCGCCCCCGCCCCGGATATTGGCCAGCACGTACACGCCGTGGCGGCCGTCCGCCGTGGTGCGCTCCAGCCATCCCCGTCCTGTCACGCCGCTGTACGCGGGCGTCATCGAGTGCTCGAAACCGCCGTATCCCGACAGCAGGGTCGGGTTGCCGCCGTCGAGCTGCAGGTCCTTCGCGGCGATCTGGAAATACGGGACCCGCGTGCCATCGGCCGACACCGCGAAGTGCTGCTCCACCGCATAGCGGTCCTCGTCGAAGTAGGACGGCGAGGACTTGACGGCCGAGGAGGTGCCGCCGATCGTGCCGCGGTAGAGCGTCGACGGCGTGAGGAAGCCGGTTGCGACGAGCCAGTAGTCGTTGCCCGAGTCGTCGTCCTCGTCGTCCACCGCGTACGCGTCGACGCTGTGGAGCGGCGGGCACGCGTCGAGGAGGTCCGCGGCCCAGTCCCGGGCAGGATCGAGGATGCGGATCTCGGAGGAGACGTCGTGCAGCAGGTTCAGCAGGAGGAAGTCCCGGGTCCAGCTCCAGGACTGGAGGGACGTCGCGGCGTCCGGCGTGAAGACCGTCGCGAACGAGCGCCCGCCGGTGAGGAAGGCCTCCAGGTCGATGACGAGCAGTGACCCGGCCACGTGCGTGGTCCCGTCCGCGGTCCAGTCCGTGCGGGGCCGGATGACCAGCCACTCCCGGTGCAGGGAGATACTCGCGTCCTCGGGGATGTCGAACAGGCGCCAGTCGCCGTCCTGCCGCAGGTAGGTCCGGCGGGTGTAGAAGTCGATCGTGTCGACGGCGATGTCCCGCTCGAAACCCGGAGTGGGATCGTGCAGCACGAGGGCCATCATGTGGTCCTCGTCCACTTCGAAGTACTGCTCGGCCGAAGCGAGGTCGCCTCCACGCCGGAGGATGCGTACGGTCCGCGGGTAGGAGCTCGACGTCATCGAGCCGGGCCCGAAGTCGGTGCCGACGTAGAGCGCGTCCGGACCGCACCAGGTGATGCGGCTCTTCGCCGTCGGGATATCGAAGCCGCCCTCGACGAAGGTCCGCGAACCGAGGTCGAATTCGCGGTAGCGGGCCGCGTCGCCGCCATCGGGGGAGAGCACCACGAGGACCCGCTGGTGGGGCTCTCCCTCCGCCGGACGCAGGAAGAGCGCCCCGCCCCAGACCCACTCCGTTCCTTCGGAGGCACTCAGCGCGTCGATATCGAGCAGGAGTTCCCAGTCCGGGTCCGCCGAGGCGTAGCTGTCCCACGTCGTGCGACGCCAGATACCCCGGCGGTGCTCGGCGTCGCGCCAGAAGTTGTAGTAGAGATCGCCGTGCTTGCCGGCCATGGGGATGCGGTCCGTGGAGTCGAGCACCTCGAGGATGCTCCGTTCACGCGCTTCGAAATCGGGCGTCACGAGGGCGTCCTCGGTCAGCGAGTTCTCCGCGCGCACCCACTCGAGCTGCTTCTCGCCGTAGATGTCCTCGAGCCAGAGGAAAGGGTCGTCCGTGCTGGCGGTGGTCTCCGTCGAGTGCGTCATCCGCCCATCCTATGCAGGGCTCCGGCGGCGCAGCCATCGCCGTGTACGCCATGCCGGGCAGGGGTGGCGGCGGCGTTGGATACTCTGGACGGGTGGAGAACAGGGAGTCGTGGCAGGTGGCCGTCATCGGAGGCGGGCCCCGCGGCACCTCCGTCGTGGAGCGCCTGATCGCCCGGCATCGAGCGCTCGGCGAGGGCGCTCCCGATCTCGTCATCCACGTCGTCGAGCCCCACGAACCCGGGCCGGGACACATCTGGCGGACCGATCAGTCGCGGCTCTTCCTCATGAACACACCCTGCCTGTACCCCACGGTGGTCCCGGTGGGAGCCGCGGCCGCCCGTCTCGCGGCTGCACCTGTCGCCTGGTCCTTCGACGCGTGGCGCAGGCGCGTGAACGACGGGCTCATAGCGGGCCTCGACGCCGCGGATGCTGCCGAGAGCTCCACGTTGACGGCGGGTGGATTCCCGAGCAGGGCCCTGTACGGCCGATACCTCGCCTGGATGTTCTCAGAGGTGGTGCGTCGGGCCGGGCGCGGCGTCAGCGTACTGCACTGCCCCAAGGAGGCTGTCAGGATCACGGAGACCGCCGACGATCCCGGGGAAAGCATCGGCCGCCGGTGGCGGATCGAGCTCGACGACGGTTCGGGTCTCGACGCCGACGACGTCGTGCTGGCAGTCGGCCACCTGCCCGCGACGCTCACTCCCGAGCAGGAGGGACTGCAGGATGCCGCCGCGCGCCACGGTCTGCAGTACTGGCCGCCCGCGGTCCCGGCGGATGTCTCCTGGAACCGGCTCCCCGCCGGGAAGACGGTCCTGATCCGCGGCCTGGGCCTCAACTTCTTCGACGCCATGATCCAGCTGACGGAGGGCCGCGGCGGGCGGTTCTCGGCTGCCGCGGACGGCCGGCTCCGGTACGAGCCGTCGGGCAGGGAGCCACGGCTGGTCGCGGCCTCCCGGCGAGGAGTGCCCTACAGGGCCAAGGCGGCGCTCGATTCCTACATCCCCCGCAGCGTCACCCTGCGCTACTGCACACCCGCGCGCGTCCTCGCCTTCCGGCAGGCGGGGGTCCAGCCGGGCTTCGACCACGACATCTGGCCCCTTCTGCACCGCGATGCGCTCTGGGCCTATTACTCGACGCTCTGCAGGACGAACGGCCACGTTCCCGCAGGGGCGGCGGCTGAATTCCTCGAGGAGCTGGACACCGCCCTGGCGATGGAGGGTCCTGCATGGGAGGCGGCAGCCGGGGCCGCCGTCGCTCGTTCAGTGCCGGAGGAGTTCCGCCTCGACGTCGAAGCCCTCGCGCACCCGTTCGCCGGTCGGCGATTTGCCGATGGCGAGGACTTCACGGCGGCCGTGCTCGCCTACCTCGATGCGGACGCCGCCGGTTCGGCGAAGGGCGAGGACGACGCCCTCAAGATGGCTATCGGGGCCATGAACGCCGGTCGGTCGGTCATCAAGCAGGCCGTGGCGGACGGCGGGATCTCCGATTCGTCCTGGGACGCAGAACTGCGGGGCTGGTTCGAGCCACTCGTCGAGGGCCTGGCCAGCGGACCGCCGCCGGTGCGGATCGCGCAGCTCGCCGCACTCGTCCGGGCGGGCGTGGTCCGCTTCGTCGGCCCCAACCCGAGCTTCGGCTTCGATCCGGACGAGGAGCTGTTCCGTGCGGGTTCGCCGTGGGTGCAGAAGGACTCGTTCACCGCGCGCTATCTGGTCGAGGCGATGATGCCCGCGAACCGGGTGTCCACGAGCCTGTCTCCGCTGATGCGCACCCTCCTCGAGCAGGGCACCGTACGCCCGAAGACCTTCATGGCCGAGGACGGCGTTCCGGTGACGTCACCCGGGTTGGACGTCACGGCGCCTCCCTACCGCGCGGTCGACCGGACCGGCAGGGAACAGGAATCGCTCTACGTGATCGGCCTCCAGCTCGCCTCGGTCCAGTGGGGAACGGCGATCGCCGCCGAGGCGGGCGCGCCCCTCGAGGCAGGCAGCAGGACGCTGCTCGACGCCGATGCCATCGCGGGCGCGATCCTCGCGAGGGCTGGAGCAGCCCGGAACCCTCGGGCCCGAACCAGGGCTCGGGAGGCTGCCGGACGCCCTGGACCCGGTGTGTCCCCGGGTGGACTCACCGGATAGACGAAGGGGACCTTCACCATGCTGGTGAAGGTCCCCCTGATCGTGCCGGCCGGAGCCCGGCGATCTACCTAGCGCTCGAGGCAGCGCTGGTAGTTCGCCAGCTGCGCCCGGTAGCTGGCCCAGCTCCCGTTGTTCGCGCCCTCAGCCGGAAGTGCAGGCTCGGAGCAGGCGGGTTTGCCCGGCTTCACGGGCTTGACGGGCTTCACCGGTTTGCCCGGCGTGGGCGGCTCGGTGGGTTCGGTCGGCGCGACCGCTTCGACGGTGACCGGGAGGGTCACCGTGGTCGCGCTCGGTGTCGCCGTCAGGACGATGCGTCCCTGCCCACTGGCCGTCGTCGGGACCGTGAGGTTCACCGTGGCGCTGCCCGCGGTGACAGGCACGCTGCCCAGCGGCGTCGCCGTGCCGTCCGCAGCGACGAAGCTCGCGTCCAGCGAAGTGTTCGCCGGGCTGCCGAGCGACGTGAGGTCGAGCTTCGACACCGTGAAGGAGACGGCGTCACCGGCCTTCACCGCGGTCGGAGCGCCCTGCACCTGCACGGTGCGACGGTCGAAGGACGGTGACAGCGGGCTGTTGGCCCGGATGTAGTCGATCCACGCGTCGCGGTCCACGAGCCCGGAGTCGCGGGTGTCGGTCCCTTCGCGGAAGGCCGTGAAGTTGTCGCCACCCTGCGCCAGGAAACTGAAGGTGCCGATCCGGTAGTCCTTCGCGGGGTCGAGGGGCGCGCCGTCGATCAGGACGGAGGTGATCCTCGAACCCCGAGCCAGCGCCGGGTCATAGGTGACGCTGACGTTGTCCGAGAGTCCGAGGGCCAGGAAGGACCTCGAGCTGCCGTCCGGCTGCCACTGCTGCTCCAGCATCGCCTTGAACTGCGCACCGGTGAGGGTGGTGGTCCACAGGTTGTTGACGAAGGGGAGCACCGCATTCGCTTCGGCGAAGGTCACGACGCCGTCCGGCGCGTAGTACAGCTCGTTGCGGAGGCCGCCCGGGTTGACGACGCCGATCTGCGCTCCACCGCGGTCGGCGGACGCGAGGCTGGCCCGCAGCGAATCGGCGACCAGGTTGCCGAGCGTGGACTCGGAGGTGCGGTCGTCACGCGTGGCACCCGTGAAGGCCGAGGTGATGTCCTTCGTCACCGAACCGACCGGCTGGTTGCCGATGACCGTCGCCTGCGCGAGGGCCGCGTCGACGATCGACTTGACCTCGGCGACGCGGGGGAAGGTGCTCACGAGTGCGGCGTCCGTGTCCGCGGTGCGTGCGACGTTGCGGGCCGTGTAGGACTCGACATCACCGGTGGCGGTGTCGACGGTCAGCGTGATCTGTCCGACGAACTCGCCGTAGGACCCCGTCTGCAGGATGGGCCTGGTCTCGCCCGCGGCGCCGGGGACGGGAGCGTCCCACGCGTACTGCTTGTGCGTGTGCCCGGTGAAGATGGCATCCACGAGCGGAGTGGTCTCCGTGACGATGCTCGCGAACGAACCACCAGCGGCGATCTCCTCCTCGAGGGTGGCACCCTCGACGACGCCGTCACCGGCTCCGTCGTGGTACTCCGCGACGATGACGTCCGCGAGGTCCTGCTCCTCGATCTCCGCGGCGACGCGGTTGACCGCTTCGACGGGATCGCCGAAGTCGACGTTCGCGATGCCACCGGGGCTGACGAGCGTGGCCGTCTCCTCGGTGACGACGCCGATCACGGCGACGTCGACGCCGTCGACCGTGATGATCGAGTATTCATCGAGCGCAGGCTCCGTGGTGCCCTTGGTGTAGACGTTCGCGCCAAGGTACGGGAAGGCTGCCGCGTCGGCGACCCGTCCGGTCAGGTCCCCGAAGCCCTTGTCGAACTCGTGGTTGCCCACGGCGGACGCCTCGAGCTCCAGGGCGTTCAGGACGTCGAGCGTCGGCTTGTCGTCCTGCAGCGCGGAGGCGAACAGCGACGCACCGATGTTGTCACCGGCCGAGAGGAAGGCGGTCTTGTCCTCACCGAACTCGGCCCGCAGCTTCTCGACGGTCCCGGCGAAGCGCACCGTGTTGGCGTCGATCCGCCCGTGGAAATCGTTGATGTTGAGCAGGTTGAGCTCCGCGGTGGGGTCGGCGGGCACGAGGTCGAGCCCCACGATCACCGGGTCGTGGTCGCTGGCGCGGTAGGGATCCGCGGCGTAGTAGTCGGTGACGTTGTTGTTGAACCGGCTGTACTCGAGCGCTACGGATTCGACGGAGTTGATGTTCCACGTGTCCACGCCGGACACCGTGGCGTCCGCGGCGGGTGATGCGAGGATGTGGTCGAGCGAGCCGCTCAGCCCGGAGAAGACGTAGGAGTAGCTGTCGTCCTTCTCGCCCTGGTTGACGTACCCGGCGTCGTAGAGGACCTGCATGGGGTCCTCGTGCGTGTAGGAGTTGAAGTCGCCGGTCAGGAAGACCTTGTCCGTCGTGGCCGTGGCCTTCACGGAGTCGGCGAAGGCCACGAGGGCCTTGGCCTGCGTGACGCGGGCGGCGTTCCAGGCGCCCTGCCCGTCGCCGCTGTCGGTGTTCGTTCCCGAGCTGGGGCCGGAGCCCTTGGACTTGAAGTGGTTGACGATCGCGAGGAAGGTCTCGGCTTCGGTCCCGCCGACGGGCTTGAAGGCCTGGGCGAGGGGCTTGCGCGCATTCGAGAAGGCGACGTTGTCGTTCAGGATGACGGATTCGCCCACGGGCTCGGCGACGGCCTTCCTGTAGATCATGGCCGTGCGGATGAAGTCCTCATCGGCCGGGGCGGGAAGTACCGCCGGCGAGCGCACGTAGTCCCAGGTGCCGGGAGCCGTCTCGTTGAGGGCTGCGACGAGCGTTGCGAGGGCGGCATCGCGGTCCTTGCCGAACTTGACCGAGTTCTCGATCTCCATCAGGGTCACGACGTCGGCGCCGAGCGCGTTGATCGCGGCGACGATCTTCGCCTCCTGGCGCTCGAAGTTCTCCTTGTTGGCAGCGCCGCGGGCGTCACAGCCCCCGTTGATGGTGATCGGGTTGCCTGCGCGGTCGGTGAAGTACGTGCACCCGGCGAGGTCCTCACCGGTGGTGGGGAAGTAGTTGAGCACGTTGAAGGATGCGATCTTCAGGTTGCCGCCGACGGGCTGGGGTGCTGCCGGGCGCTCGCCGGCGAACTGCACGGGCTGGACGCCCGCTGGGTTCGCGCCGTTCAGCTCGGCGAGTGGCTGGAACTTCCAGGCACTGTTCCGGTAGTCGAGGACCACCGGGGCGGTGAACTTCGCGCTGTAGCCGACGCGGACGGGCTGGGAGGCCGTGAGGTACGGAAGCACCTTGCCGCGGTTCGCCTGGTTGAGGAAGTTGGTCGAGGCGCCGTCGTCGAGGCGGACGCTGCGTGCCGCGTTGTCGGCGATGACCGCCGCGTTCTCGGGGGTTCCTGGGCGCGCGACGTCGGTGGGCTGGAGCAGGCGCTCGGTGCCGGCTGCCAGGGTCACCTCGCCGTACTGGTTCAGCGTGTAGTTGTCGGCGACCGTGAAGGCCTCGGAGGGGTGGAAGAGCATGCCCTCGACCGCTTCCCGGGCGGCTTCCGTGCCGGGCAGCGCGATGACGGATGCCTTCGGCTCCTCGGCCGCCTCGGTGAGCTTCACGGTCCCACCCGCCGCTACGGTGAGCTGCGTCAGGCCGCTGAACTCACCGGCGGTGCCGGTGACCTCGACGTAGTCGCCGGGCGCGACGGATCCGACCGTTGCGGGGGAGTAGACGAAGATGGCATCCGATACGCTCTGGTCGGCCGCTGCCGTGGTGCCCGGTGTCTGGAGGTAGAAGCCCGCGAAGCCGCCCGTGGGGTAGGCCGCGGTGACCTTGCCGCGCGTGGTGACGGTCTGGCCGGACAGCGGGGTGGTGCTGCCGGTGCCCTGGATGTCACGGATGGCGGTGACGACCCCGGGAACCGGCGGAACCGGCGGTGCCGGAGGTGTCGGGGTGGGGGTCGGCGTCGGGACAGGACCGCCGGAGGTCGCGCCGCTGTTCATCGGCGTCGTGTCCTGCAGGGTGAAGTCCACGCCGTTGTTGTCCGTGTCGGCGAAACCGGTGCGACTGGCGGATCTGGTGCTGCCGCTGCCGGGGGCGGGAGCTGCCGTCCCTTCGAAAGCGGTCGCCGCACCGTAGCCGAGGAGGTCGACGACGCCGGGTGCACCGGCGGCATTGGCGGCAGGCAGTGCTCCGACGGTGGTGGCCTGGTTCGACAGGACGATGACTCCGCCCGGGGCGCCCGGGGCGAAGCCGGTCACCAGGTCCGGGGTGGGCACGGGGGCTCCGGCGGTGCCGTTGGAGTTGCCCTGCACCAGGAAGTATCCCTTCGCGGGGATGGTTCCACGGAGTGCTGTGGGACTCGGCGCCGTGGCGGTGGATCCCGCTCCCCGGTACTGCAGCGACCAGCCGTCGAGGCTCACCGGCGCGTCGGTGGGGTTGTAGAGCTCCACGTACTTGTTGGTGAACGGGGTTCCTGCGGAACCTCCCGAGACGAAGGCCTCGTTGATGATGACGCCGTCTCCTGCGACGGACGCCGTGCCCGGTGGTGTCTCCACCGCGTTTGCAGGCAGTGCGATCATCGGTGAGGCGATCAGCCCTACCGACAGCGCCGCACCGAGCGCTCCCTTCCATGACGAATTAACCATTCGTTCTGTCTTCTCCTTGACGATGGCCGCGAAGCAGCCGCGAGTGAAGCCCGCCGTCCCTCGATGGGTGGCGCGCCGGCATGAGCACCATATGTGACGCAAGTGACATTTGTATCCCCCGGGGAAGCCAACCAGAAGATCGTTAACAACGGGTTACCAAAAAACGGGGCAGGGAAGGAGCTACCTGCCGGCGCCTTCGAGTGTCCCGGTGACGGGTGTCTCGCCCTGCTCGGCGACGAAGCAGAGGATCTCCCGGTCGCCTGCCGTCTTCCAGCTCTCCTCCACGGGATAGAAATAGAGCATCTCGAGGACCGACGCGTCGTACTCCACCCCGATGTACGAGGCGAACTCCTCGCCGCAGAAGTCACTGGCGGCGGTGTTGGCGGCCGGCACGCCCGGGTAGTCGCCGTCGGGCATCTCTATGCTGGCGAACGCCTCGAAATGGTGCAGCTCATCGCACGGAAGGACGGTGATGTCCGAGACACTCTCCGTGCCGGGATCGTCGATGCAGTCTCCCACTTCGATCGAGAACGCGTCCGTCTCGGCCTCGGCCGTGACGGCGCCGTCGGCGTCCCGCTCCGGACCCGCCGAGGGGAAGAGGGTGCATCCTGTCACCAGCGCGAGGGCGATGGTGGACCCTGCCACACCGACGCGGCGCAGCGGCGAACCCCTGTGAGAACCAGTACGCATCGAGACCCCGTCCTAGGCCACGGACGCGTGGCACGGCTGTTGCTCCTCGGGACAGTACCGCACGGCGGCGTGGGGCACCATTGCCCGAAGGGACGCCGGCCCGGCACGGAAAAAAGAAGGCCCCGCGATGCGGGGCCTTCTTCGGGAGCGGAAGGTAAGGGATTCGAACCCTTGAGACGGGGTAACCGCCCACTGGTTTTCAAGACCAGCTCCTTCGGCCGCTCGGACAACCTTCCGCCGCTAGTGTTTCACGAAGGGCGGGTGACGCCCAAATACCCGAACGAGTGGAGGCCGGCATGCGCGCAGTGGTGATCGAGGGGGCGGGCGGGCCCGAGGTCCTGTCGGTGCAGGAGGTTCCCGATCCAGTGCCCGCGGCCGGTGAAGTCCTCATCGACGTCGTCGCGGCCGGCCTGAATCGTGCCGACGTGCAGCAGCGGCGTGGACTCTACCCGCCGCCCGAGGGTGCGTCCGCCGTGCCTGGCCTCGAGGTGTCCGGCTACGTCGCCGAGGCGGGGGAGTCGGGGTTCGCGGCCGGGGATGCCGTCGTCGCGCTGCTGGCGGGCGGAGGCTATGCGGAGAAGGTGGCCGTGCCGGCCGGGCAGGTGGTCGCGGCACCCGGCGGCGTCGACCTGGTGCAGGCCGCGGGCCTTCCCGAGACGGCCGCGACGGTGTGGTCGAACCTCGTGCTGCAGGCGGGCCTCGGCCGGGGGGACGACGTCCTGATCCACGGGGCATCCGGTGGCATCGGGGTGATGGCCGTCCAGGTGAGTCTCGCCCTCGGCGCCGTGCCGCACGTGACGGCCGGTTCCGCGGCGAAGCTCGACGTCGCACGGTCCCTCGGCGTCCGGACGCTCATCGACTACCGCGAGCAGGACTTCGTGCAGGAGCTCCTCACCGCCACGGACGGCCGGGGAGCGGATGTCATCCTCGACGTGGTCGGGGCGGCGTACCTCGCCCGGAACGTCGAGTCCCTCGCACCGGGCGGCCGGCTCGTGGTCATCGGGCTGCAGGGCGGGGCGAGGGCGGAACTGGACCTCGCGGCGCTGATGCGCAAGCGGGCGAGTGTCGCCGGGACCACCCTGAGGGCGCGCCCGGTGGCCGAGAAGGCAGCGATCATGGCCGCGGTCCGGGACAACGTGTGGCCGCTGGTCGCCTCCGGCGCCGTCCGCCCGTTCGTGGACCGTACCTTCCCGCTCGCGCAGGTGGCGGAGGCCCACACCTACTTCGACTCCGGAGAGCACACCGGGAAGATCCTGCTGGTGATGGGCTAGGTACTGCGGGCACGGAGTTCCGCCGCCCGCTGGCGGACGTGCAGCGCGAGCACCAGGGCGATCCCCACGACTGCGCCGATCACGGTCTCGACGGCCCGGTCCGTGAGGAGGCCCGCCGGGTCGGCCGGATGGGCCAGGTGCGTGGAGACCAGGGCGAGTGGCGTGACGAACGCCTGCGCCAGGGCGTACTGCCGCAGGATGAACATCTCGGCCGCGGCCAGGCCAGGGAGGAGGATCAGCGCGGACTGGCCGACGAGCGGGACGGTCGCGGCGACCATCGCCCAATAGGTGTGGCCGAGGCCGAGGGCCGTGGCCGCGCTGCCGGCGAGCAGGGCGGCCACGACGTACAGCGCCGCTTCCCGGCCCAGGGCCGCCACGTGCGGGGTGCTGAGGCGGTCCGCTGCCGGCCGGACCCACCGCGTGCGGTGCCGTGGCCAGAGGTTCCCGGCCTGCCCGAGGAGCAGCGCGAAGGCCACGGTGGCGACCGCCGTCGTGAGCCCCTGCCAGAGCGGAGGCTGTCCGGGAACGGAGGCGATCGCCGCGAAGGCGAAGATGTGGAACAGCGAGCCGCCCGGGCGGAGGCGGAAGATGCCCGCGCCGAAGGTGCCGAGCCCGGCGACCGCGCTGGTGAGGAGGACGAGGCCCCAGGGCCCGACGTCGGCCCGTGCGGTCAGCGTCGCCGCGAGGATCACCGCGAGCATGAGGCCGCCGCCGCGCACCTGCGTGGCGAGGCGCCGGCGGTGCGGTTCGTTCCGCCCGTAGATGCCGGCGAAGGCGCCGAAGGTCGCGAACACCGCCAGGTCGAGCCGGCCCAGGAGCAGGACCACCAGCAGCGGGACCCCTACCCCGACCGCACAGCGCAGCGCGGGGTGGTGGTCGCCCGAGGACGGGTGGATGTGCACGAGGTCACGGAGGAGGGACACGGGCGGCGGGCTTTCAGGTGAAGGGATCGACGGCGCCGCTGGCATCGGATGGCGGAATGCCACCGACCAACACTACGCTCCACCGGCACCCGTGTGCCCGCCGACCAGGATCGTCAGCATGCTTTCGGTCGGCGCACGGCTGTGCGAGGCTGGCAGGACAGCAACCGGAGGGAGCAGGACAGTGGGAACCACGGATCACGGCCACGACGACGACAAGGGCGGCCTGGCACAGGCGGCCGACAGCTTCGCGGAGAACCTCGGCGACCAGGTGCCGGACGGAGTCGACAACGGACCGACCGACGATGCGGACGAGCCCGCCGACGGCCGCACGAGGACGCACGCGAGCATCAGCGAGGGCCTGAACGCGAACGACGACGACGAGCCCCCGGCGGTCCTCGACGACGGCCTCGACGGAGGCAGGCGCAGCTCCTCCTGACGGGGTGCCGGAAGCGCCGGTCGCTCGCCGCACGAGCGGGTGCGTTCGGCGCTTCCCACCGGCTCGCGGGCTTGCCCTGTGACGCAGGCCTCACTAGGTTGCTACCTTCGTGTGCATCACACTCTCGCACTCGAGGAGCATCATGAGTAAGAAGCAGAGCGGATCCCACCGGCACGCCGACGTGCTGGTGACGGATCCGGACCTGCCCGCGGTCGCCGTCGACCCGCAGCAGGCTGAAGCAGAAGACCGCCGGTGGACGCCGGCGAAGATCGCACTCTGGGTGGGCATCGCACTCCTGGGCGGAATCGCCTGGATCATGCTCGCCATCGTCCGCGGTGAGACCGTCAACGCCATCTGGTTCGTCTTCGCCGCCGTCTGTACCTACCTGATCGCCTACCGGTTCTACTCGAAGTTCATCGAGCGCAAGCTCCTGAAGCCCGATGACCGGCGCGCGACGCCTGCCGAGTACAAGGCGGACGGCAAGGACTATGCGGCAACCGACCGCCGCGTCCTCTACGGCCACCACTTCGCCGCGATCGCCGGAGCCGGACCCCTGGTGGGCCCGGTGCTCGCCGCGCAGATGGGCTACCTTCCCGGAACGCTCTGGATCATCATCGGCGTGATCTTCGCCGGCGCGGTGCAGGACTACCTCGTGATGTTCTTCTCGATGCGTCGCGGCGGCCGCTCCCTCGGCCAGATGGCACGTGAGGAACTCGGCGTCATCGGCGGAACCGCCGCACTGATCGCCACGCTCGCCATCATGATCATCATCGTCGCCATCCTCGCGCTCGTCGTCGTGAACGCCCTCGGTGAGAGCCCGTGGGGCGTGTTCTCCGTCTCGATGACCATCCCGATCGCGCTCTTCATGGGCGTCTACCTGCGCTTCCTGCGGCCCGGCAAGGTCACCGAGGTGTCACTGATCGGGTTCGCGCTGCTGCTGCTCGCCATCATCGGCGGCGGCTGGATCTCGGAGACGGCCTGGGGCGTGGAGCTCTTCACGCTCGACCGCATCACCATCGCGTGGGGCATCATCATCTACGGCTTCATCGCCGCCGTGCTGCCCGTCTGGCTCCTGCTCGCCCCGCGTGACTACCTCTCCACCTTCATGAAGATCGGCACGATCATCATGCTGGCCGTCGCGATCGTCATCACGCGCCCGGAGATCAGCGTCCCCGCCATCACCCCCTACGCGACGTCCGGGACCGGTCCAGTCGTCGCGGGCACGCTGTTCCCCTTCCTCTTCGTGACCATCGCCTGCGGTGCCCTCTCCGGCTTCCACGCCCTCATCTCCTCCGGCACCACCCCGAAGATGATCGAGAAGGAACGCCAGACGCGCTTCATCGGCTACGGCGGCATGCTCATGGAGTCCTTCGTGGCCATCATGGCGCTCGTCGCCGCCCTCTCGATCGACCGCGGCATCTACTTCGCCATGAACTCCTCCGCCGCGGCCACCGGAGGCACCATCGAGGGTGCCGTGGCCTTCGTCAACGGCCTCGGCCTCACCGGCGTGAACCTCACGCAGGAGGCGCTCAGCACCATGGCGTCGAACGTCGGCGAGGAATCCATCGTCTCCCGCACGGGTGGCGCACCCACGCTCGCCGTGGGTATCGCGCAGATCATGCAGGGCGTCTTCGGGGGCGCCGGCATGATGGCGTTCTGGTACCACTTCGCCATCATGTTCGAGGCGCTGTTCATCCTCACGGCGGTCGACGCCGGAACCCGCGTGGCCCGCTTCATGCTGCAGGACAGCATCGGCAACTTCGTGCCCCGCTTCCGCGACACCTCCTGGCGCGCCGGGGCGTGGATCTGCACGGCCATCATGGTGGCCGGCTGGGGAGCGATCCTCATCATGGGCGTCACCGATCCGCTCGGCGGCATCAACACGCTCTTCCCGCTGTTCGGTATCGCGAACCAGCTGCTCGCGGCCATCGCGCTCGCCGTGTGCATGGCGATCTGTGCGAAGAAGGGCCTGTTCCGGTTCCTGTGGATCCCGGCCCTCCCGCTCGCCTTCGCGTCCGTGGTGACCATCACGGCGTCGTTCCACAAGATCTTCTCCTCCACTCCTGCGATCGGCTACTGGGCGCAGCACACTGCCTTCAAGGACGCGCTGGCTGCCGGTGAGGAGAGCTTCGGTACGGCAAAGACCGTCGCCGCGATGGAGGCGGTGGTACGCAACACCTTCATCCAGGGCACGCTGTCGATCTTCTTCGTGGTCCTCGCGATCATCGTCATCCTGACGGCGATCCTCGCCACCATCCGGGCCTACCGGAACGGCGGCGGCAAGGAGAACGAGGATGCTCCCGTGGCGTCGCGGATCTTCGCACCGGCCGGCCTGATCGCCACGCCGGCCGAGAAGGAGCTCGAGGCGCAGTGGGCAGCCCTCGAGCCCGGCAAGCGTCCTGCGAGGACCGGGCACTGATGACCGTGCCGCAGGTCCTTCATCGGGCGCGCGACACCGCCCGCGAGCTGGCCTGGTTGTTCAAGGGCGTCATGGGGGAGAACGCCTACCAGGCGTACCTCGACCACCACGAGCGCAGCCATGCCGGCGGGCAGCCCATGACCGAGCGGGAGTTCTGGCGGGACAAGGCCGATCGCCAGGACACCAACCCGGAGGGCCGCTGCTGCTAGCGAGTACTCCACCACACGAAGCCCGGCGCCTCCACCAGGGAGCGCCGGGCTTCGTGCTGTCCGCAGGCCTCCGCTGTGCCCACCGCCCGGGAGCAAGGGTGGATCCGGCGTGCCCGGTCCCAGCCGTTGTGGGAGCATAGCGTCATGACTGAACAGCAGCCAGCCAGTCCCTTCGATCCCGCTCCAGGGATCGTCCCCGGCACACCGGACGGTCACTCCAACGGCGCCCAGCCGGGTGCTTCCGGTCCCGCCGCCCAGTCCGACGGACGCCCCGCATCGCTCGCGGAGCTCGTCGATGAACCGGCGAAGGTCATGCGCATCGGCACCATGCTCAAGCAACTGCTGGAGGAGGTCCGGAGCGCTCCGCTCGACGTCGCCGGACGCACCCGGCTGGCGTCCATCCACGAGCGTTCGGTGAAGGAGCTCGAGGACGGCCTCGCCCCGGAACTGGTCGAGGAGCTGCACCGCATCAACCTGCCGTTCGACCAGGATTCGACACCCACGGACGCGGAGCTGCGTGTTGCCCAGGCACAGCTCGTGGGGTGGCTCGAGGGGCTCTTCCACGGTATCCAGGCCGCGATGGCCGCACAGCAGATGGCCAACCAGCAGCTGGCAGCGCGCCTCCAGATGCGCCAGCTGCCTCCCGGCACGGTGATCGCCCCGGGCGTCGTCGTCGGGGAGGACGGCGAACCCCGGCGCACGCCACCGGTACGCCAGGCGCAGGAGGCCCCGGCGGACACGCATGGCCCCGGCCAGTACCTGTAACGCGTAGGTGGCACTCTTCGCAGCGGCGCGCCAGGGGCGGAAGGACGACGCCGAACTGGGCACCGGGGTATGGCGGCGCGCGCACGACCGCTTCCGCCGCGGCCTCGACCGCTACCACCAGATCCTCGAGGGCATCGAGGACGACGACGTCTACAACGAGCTCGTGGTGGTCGCCAACGAGCTCGGCGCGATGCTGCCGCGCGTCCGTGCGATCTGCGTGGGCGCGCAGGCCTCGTCGCCGAGCACGGGGCTGGATATCCCCGGTGCGTTCCTGCAGGTGCATCGGGCGCTCTCCCGTGCGGGCAACACGCTCGCGACGACGGCAGAGGCCGCCGCGATGACCAGGCTCGACGGCGAGCGGTGGGGCGTCGCGTCCTCCGGACTCGACAACGTGCGGCGCCGGGCCCAGCTGGTGGCGGACGACGTCGACGAGGCGGAGCGCTCGATGCCGGGTGCCCGGTAGGGTCACATCGATACCTCGCCGGCTGATAGTTGTCAGTGGAAACAGAAATAAAAGCGCAGAGCCGTTGGTTCCCGCCTGTATGACTACATCACCAAACCTCACGTTCAATGACGGTTCCACCATCCCCCAGCTCGGGTACGGAGTGTGGCAGGTCGAGGACGATGTTGCCGAGGACGTGGTGGGCAGGGCCTTCAAGGCCGGCTACCGCCACATCGATACCGCCAAGATCTACGGGAACGAGGCGGGCGTGGGACGCGCCGTCGCGGCGTCGGGCCTCCGCCCCGACGAAATGTTCATCACCACGAAGCTGTGGAACGCGGACCAGGGCTACGACGCCACGCTGAAGGCGTTCGACGCGTCGATGGAGCGGCTGGGCCTGGAGACGCTCGATCTCTACCTCATCCACTGGCTGCAGCCGAAGCAGGGCAAGTACCTGGACACGTGGAAGGCTTTCATCGAACTGCAGAAGCAGGGGCGCGTGAAGAGCATCGGCGTCTCGAACTTCACCATCGAGGCGCTCAACGAGATCATCGATGCCACCGGCGTGGTCCCCGCGATCAACCAGGTGGAGACCCACCCGTACCTGAACCAGTCCGAGCTGCGCGCGTTCGAGGCCGAGAAGGGCATCCTCCACGAATCGTGGTCGCCGCTCGGCTCCGGCAAGGGACTGCTCGACGACGCCGTGCTGCAGGACATCGCGCAGAAGCGCAACGCCACGCCCGCGCAGGTCGTCCTCGCATGGCACCTCGCGCTCGGCATCGTGGTCATCCCCAAGTCGGTGACCGAGTCGCGCATCATCGAGAACTGGGAATCGCTCGACGTGAAGCTCGAGGACGAGGACATCGAGGCCATCAACAGGCTCGACAAGGGACCGGCCGGCCGTATCGGGGCCGATCCCGCGACGTCCGACTTCGCCTAGGAAACCGCCGGCAGGGACAACCTGCGGGATGACGAAGAGCCGCCCGGCACTGCCGGGCGGCTCTTCGTCGTTCGGAACCGCGTCAGGCGGCCTGGGCCAGCGCTGCCCGCAGCGGGTAGCCCTGCCCCTCGAGGATCAGTTGCGCGCAGCGTCCGGTCTGCGGGTCCAGCACGATCGGCGCGGCCAGGTTGACCGTGGTGCCGCCGGGGCCCGGGTTGGCGACGACGAACAGGTGGGCTTCCGGTACGTGCGCCCCGAGGACGTCGCGCTGCACTGCGGAGAAATGCGGACTGTAGTCCGGCACGTAGGTTGCCGCGTCGAGGAGGAACAGGCGCACGGCCGGTTCCTCGGCCGCCGTGAGCGTGAAGAGACCGTCGGCGCCCGGCACCGGCTCGAAGTGGAAGTCGGTCAGCGGTGCGAGGCCGGGGGGAGGGGTGACGAACGCGGCCCTCATCGCAGGAAGTCCATCAGTGAGGGCTGCAGGACCCGCGCCGAGACGGCGAGTGCGCTCTGGTAGGCGGTCTCCTGCAGCTTGAGGTCCAGGATGACGGAGGCGAGGTCGATGTCTTCCACGGCGGCGCGTTCTCCTTCGAGGGCCAGCGAGGCGTCGGCGACGGCGTCCTTGGCTTCGAGCAGCCGCGCGTGGCGTGCACCGATCTCGCTGTGCTGGGCGGTGAGGTCCTGGATGCGCTGCTGGAGCGGCGCGAGGTGTACGGAGACGTCCTTGCCGGCGCGGAGATCTGCCGCGATAGTGTCCAGCAGGGCGAAGGCCGAGCTGCTGCCGCTTCCGAACACGGCTGCGCCGTCGGCATCGACGCGCAGGGTCTGGCCGGGCCCGACGCGGCGCTCGACCGTCCCTCCTGCTTCGAAGTCCAGATCGGCGGTGAGCGCGGCGGGGGCATCGGCATTGCCTGCGAAGAGGAAGCGCCCGGCGTACGTGGCGTTCGCCTGGGCGGCGAGGCCTCCGCGCAGGGACTCGATGTCGAGTGCGAGGGCCTCGCGGGCTGCAGGCGGAAGCGCCGAGTTGGAGCCCTGCAGCGTCAGGTCGTTGACGCGGTCGAGCGCCCTCTTCGACGTCGTCATGGCGTTCTCCAGCTGCCCCAGCCAGCCCTCGCCGTCGGAGATGTTCCGCCCGTACTGCTCGTTCGCGCGGATCTCGGCACGGACGCGGAGAGCTTCGCCGGCTGCGGCCGGATTGTCCGAGGGCCGGCTGATGGCCTTCTGGCTGGAGGCCTTTTCCTGCAGGTCGGCGAGGCGTGCGAGATTGACCTGCAGCGAGCGCTGGGCCCCCTGCAGCATGGTCTGGTTGGTGACGCGCGTGATCATGATGGCCTTTTCCTAGCGTCCGACGATTCCCGTGCGGTTGATGAGGACATCGAGCATCTCGTCGACGGCCGTCATCACGCGCGCGGCGCCCTGGTATGCGTGCTGGTACTGCAGCAGGTTGACCTGTTCCTCATCCATGCTCACGGAGGTGGCGCCGAGCTGCTGCTGCAGCGCCGACGTCGCGGACACCTCCGCCAGGGCGTTGCCCTGGAGTTCGGCCCGAGCGGCGGAACCGAGGGCGACGACGAAGGCCGACCAGGCGGCGTCGGGCGAGCCCGTTCCGGTGCCGAGGCGGGAGATCGCCGCGGCCACGGATCCGTCGAAGCCGCCCGCTCCCGGAGCGCCCGGGGCGAGGTCTTCCCGACGGGTGGGCTGAACGGTGAGTGATGCTGCGGCGCGCTCCGGCTGGTAGGCGAAGAACGCTCCCTTGCCGGCGCCGGTGTGCAGGGCGTTGACCTGGTCCGCGAGCTGCCTGGCGAAGTCGTCGTACCCGGCGGCGGCCTGCGCGAGCGCTCCGCCGGCGTCGGCGGGCGCGAGGAGTGAGACGGCGGCGGCGAGTTCACCGCTCTCCATGCCGGCAGACGCCCCCGGGCGGTGGGTCCACTCGACCTGGACCGTGCCGTCGCCGTCGAGCTGGATCGGGCCCGTGACCTGCAGCGCCCTGGCAGTGGTACCCGAGACCAGCGGATTACCCGCCAGCAGGACGTCGGCGGTGCCGTCGGCATTGTCGCGCACCGTTGCTCCGGTCAGGCCGGCGAGCGTTGCGGCGAGCGTGGTCCGGCGGTCGACGAGCTCGTTCGCGGAGGCGCCGGAGGCGACGGCGGAGCGGATCTGCCGGTTCAGGTCCGCGACCTGCGCGGCGGCGTCGTTCACCTCGACGACGAGGCCCGCCGCGGACGAGCGGACCGACGCCCACTGAGTCTCCACGCCGCGGTACCCCGAGGCGATGCGGGAGGTGAGCTGCCCGGCGGTCGAGAGGAGGGTCGAGGCGGGGGCGTCCTTGTCGGGGTGGTTGGAGAGTTCCTGCCACCCCGACCAGAAGTCCTGCAGCGGCTTCGAGACGCCGTTCGTGCCCGGTTCCCCGAGGCCGTCCTCGAGCGCGGAGAATGCCTGGGCACGGACGGCGGTGTAACCGGCAGCGCCCGCCGTGATGCGCACGCGTGCCTCGAGGTGGGCGTCACCGAGCCGCGCCACGCCCTCGGCGAGCACGCCTTCGCCGGTCCGTGTCCCTGCAGCGAAGAGGGTGGGCCGCACGGGGGCTGCCGCCGACGTCTCGAGCCGCTGCCGCGTGTACCCCTGGGTGGTCGCGTTGGCGATGTTCTGCCCGGTGACATCGAGGCCCGCGCGTGCGGCGGCGAGGCCGGAGTAGGCAGTGTTGAGTCCGCTGAATGTGCTCATGGTCCCGCTACAGATCCTTGTCGAGGAGGGTTGGCAGGCCGTGGCCCTGGGTCGAGGCGCCGTCGGCGGCGTAGGTTCCCGCGCCGGTGCCGATACCGGCCAAGGTTTCCTGGGTGGAACGGCTGGCCGCCTTGAGGAAGTGCTGGTTGCTGTCGCGCAGGGCGGAGATCTGTGCCACGAGTGCGGTCATCGCCTGGAGGTGTGCGGACAGCAGCTCTTGCCATGGCCCGTCCGGGGCGGCGGCGGTGATCTCCCGGAGGGTTGCGCCGTCGTCGATGCCCCACTCCGTGGCAACACCTGCAGCGTGCACGGCCCGGGCCAGTCCGACCTCGCGGAGCCGTTCGAGCACCTGCTCCACCTCGCGGGTGGCATGGTGGAGCCAGCGGGTCTTACCCGAGGTGAGCAGGAGCTGTTCTTCCTCGAGTTTGAAGACGAGGAGCTCGAGCAGCTCGCGTTCCTGCCAGAGCAGGGCTGAAAGATCCTGTGCGGTCACGGTGCCACCTCCTCTCCGGGACCACGGACGGGTGGAACCGGAAGAAACTATCGGCGTTGCCTGCCGCGATGTAAGGAACGTCGACAGGCGCAAACCGACAATTTACCAGCCGGGGCTCATCCGGTGGCGCTGGTGACCGCTGCCACCGGAGTGTGACCGGTGATCCAGGGAACCACCAGGGCGGCCGGTAGCGGCTTGGCGAAGTGGAAGCCCTGCGCGAGATCGCAGCCCAGCGCGCGCAGCTCCAGCAGGGTCTCCGCGTTGTCGACTCCTTCGGCGACGACCCGCAGGTCGAGGCTGTGGGCCAGGTCGATGATCGAGCCCACGAGCCCGCCGGCGCGTCGGTCCGAGCGCATGGCGGTGATGAAGGACCGGTCCAGTTTCAGTTCGTCGGCGGGAAGATCGCGCAGGTACGCGAGGGAGCTGTAACCGGTTCCGAAGTCGTCGATCGAGATCCGGATGCCGTCGGCGCGGAGCTGCGCGAGGATCTTCGCCGAATGGGCCGGGTCGCCCATCAGCATGTCCTCGGTGATCTCGAGCATGAGGCACTCCGGCGGCAGGTGGTGCTGCGTGAGGAGGGTGCGGACCTGCCGGGGCAGCCCGTGCTGGATGCAGGACTGGGACAGGTTCACGGCGACGCTGATGATCAGCCCGTCGGCACGCCAGCGCGAGACCTGGGCGACGGCCGCCTCGAGCACGAGCGTGGAGAGTTCGGGCATCAGGCCTGCTTCCTCGGCGAGGGGCAGGAACGACGTCGGTGGCAGTTGCCCGAGCACGGGGTGGTTCCAGCGGATGAGGGCCTCGACACTCGTGACGGCGTCATCGGGCAGGTGCACCTTGGGCTGGTAGTGCAGCTCGAACTGGCCCTCGACCAGCGCTGCGCGGAGCTCCTGCAGCATCCGCAGCTTCCGCGCGCCGCCGTCGTCGTCCATGGAGCTGTAGAGATGGTGTCCGCTGCGGCTCGACTTGGCCCGGAACATGGCGATGTCCGCCTTGCGCATCAGGAGGTGGATATCGGTGCCGTTCTCCGGCGTGAGGGCTATGCCGATGCTGACGCTGATCTTCAGGGAAGCCGTACCGATCTGGACCGGTTCTGCGAGTTCCGCTTCCAGCCGCCGTGCCACCCTCAGGGCTTCCTCCAGGGAGACGCCGTCGAGGAAGACTGCGAATTCGTCTCCGCCGAGGCGTGCCAGCAGGTCGTTCGACGTCAACGGCCGGGCGAAGCGCTCACCGACCTGGACGAGGAGGGCGTCCCCGACGTCGTGGCCCAGGGCGTCATTGACGTCCTTGAAGCGGTCGAGGTCCAGGAAGAACAGGGCGCCGGAGCGCCGTCCGCCCAGCCGGCCGCGGAGGTCCCTGATGAGGCCCCGGCGGTTCGGGAGCCCCGTCAGGTCGTCCGTGGTCGCGAGGGCGACGAGCAGGCGGTTCCGGAACAGGAGGGGTGCCGCGGCCAGGAGGAGGGTGAGGGCGGCGAGGGCCTGGGCGAGGGGCGCGATGGGCACCTGGCACCCGATGAGCAGGACGGAGACGGCGGAGCCTGTGGACACCATCAGCATGGTGACGGCGGGCATGCCGCGGTCGTGGTGGCGGAGGACCGCACCGGCTCGTGCGACGCCGTCGATCCACAGGGCGATGGCGACGACCCCCAGGATCCAGCCGGCATCGATCACCGATCCGGCGATGTAGTCCTGGGTGCCCAGCGCGTAGGCGATGTCCGCAATGGCGAAGAGCATCAGTCCGGCCACGAGCAGCGGCCAGCGCGGCCCGAGATCGAGCCCGCGGGAGGTCATCAGGCCACCGATGGTACTGATCAGGAGGAGATCGAGGACGGGGTAGATGACCACCACCACCATCTCGAACGTCGTACTGCTGCCGGCCCCGGCCTGCAGGACCGGCGCGAGGATCATGGCCATGACCGAGGCGGCGGCCAGGGCTCCCACGATGCTGTCCAGCAGCAAGGGCCAGGTGAGGCCCTTCAGCTTCCGCACCGTCACCACGAGGGCGCCGAGCATCAGCGGATAGAAGGCGAAGTACGCGACGTCCGCAGCCGATACGACCGAGAGGGAGTGCTGCCCGTTCAGCGCCGAGAGATAGTAGGCGTCGCCCGCGGTGTAGACGGTCACAGCCGCGGCACCGAACACCACCTGCCACTGGGACCGGCGCGTCCGCAGGACCGCGAAGATGCACACGGCGACGGCGGAGAGTTCCGCGGTGATGCCGAGCCAAACGACGGCCGCGTCGAAGCGGGCCAGGTCCCCGAGCAGGAGGCAGGCGACATACAGCGCCGATACGGTGACCAGGGCGATCACCGGGATCCGGGAGATGCTCCTGCGAGCCGTGTCATCCCCGTGCGCTTCAGTGAGCACCCGTACTTCCTTCCGATCAGCATGATCAGGAATCTGATCGAAGAGTGAGCTTACGGCCGGGACCCCGGCCGTCCGCGCGATCCGGCCTGGTCGGGCTCAACCCACGACGAAAACTAGGCCTACCTTGCGTCTGGACTGTTTGTGCGGCCCACCTTCCGGCATGCCCGGAAAAAAGTTCAGCGGATTCCTAACACCCTCGGAGGTGCTTCCGATAGCTACGGGTGCTGGCCCATGGATGGGCCGGCGAACGCAGCCCTTTCACGGAGGAATACATCATGGGTTTCCAGATCAACACGAACACCGCGGCCAACACCGCATACCGCAACCTCTCGAGCACCCAGGGCGATATGTCCAAGTCGCTCGAGAAGCTCTCCAGCGGTCTCCGCATCAACCGTGCAGCCGACGACGCCGCCGGCCTGGCGATCTCCGAGGGCCTGCGCTCGCAGATCGGCGGCCTCGGAGTTGCAGCCCGCAACGCCCAGGACGGCATCAGTGTGGTCCAGACCGCTGAAGGTGCATTGACCGAGGTCCACAGCATCCTGCAGCGCGTCCGCGACCTCGCGGTCCAGTCGGGCAACGATTCGAACAACTCGGACGCACGTGACGCGATCAAGGCTGAAGTCACCGCGCTGTCCGAAGAGCTGACGCGAATCGGCAACTCGACGAACTTCAACGGCACCAAGCTCCTCGACGGTAGTGCTGACCTCACCTTCCAGGTGGGTGCGGGAAGCACGGCGGCGAACGATCAGATTGGCGTCGATCTCACGGGTGCGAATATCTCGACTCTGGGTACGACCGTCGGCGCACTGAACTTCGATTCTGCAGCGAACGCTCTGACGACGATTGCCGCTCTGGACACGGAGATCACGGCTGTCTCCAAGTCGCGCTCCGAGCTCGGTGCCGTGCAGAACCGCTTCGAGTCCGCGATCAACAGCATCAACGTCTCGCAGGAGAACCTCTCCGCGGCCAAGTCCCGCATCACCGACACCGACATGGCGAAGGAGATGGCGGACTTCACCCGTTCGAACATCCTCTCGCAGGCCGGTACCGCGATGCTCGCGCAGGCCAACCAGATGAACCAGGGTGTCCTTCAGCTCCTCCGCTAAGCGGTGAGTATGTAGGCGAAGGGTGCACGGTGGCGGGACTGATCCTGGACCGAGAGGTCCCGCCACCGCGCATTCGCCTTCTGAACGCTGACAGCAGCACCCCGTAGAACCACGCACCGTCCCAGCCCCCGAGAGGTAGACCCATGGCGTTCTCCATCGACGGCATCGCCAGCGGGCTGGACACCACGAACATGATCAACCAGCTCATGCAGCTGGAAGCACGTCCCCAGTCGATCCTCAAGGCCAAGGCCACCTCGACGCAGGGCTTCGTCACCGCCCTGCAGCAGCTGAACACCCGTTTGAGCTCGCTCACCGAGCTCGCCACCAAGACCGCGAAACCCCTGGCCCTGGACCTCTACAAGCTCGCCAGCAGCTCCGACGCCGCCACCGCCACCGCGACGTCGTCCGCCGGGGCCGGCACCCTCGACTTCACCGTCCGGCAGCTCGCCTCCTCGCAGTCCTCCGTCACCGCGGTCATGACCTCCTTCTCCCCCGGAGCCTCTACGCTCACCGTGAAAGCCAAGGACGGCACGACCACCGAGATCGCGACCACCGGGAGCCTCGACGACGTCGTCGCCTCCGTGAACAAAGCCGGCGTCGGCATCACCGCCACGAAGGTCAGCGCCGGGACGGACGCTGCCGGCGTGCCGCAGTACCGGCTCCAGTTCACCGCGCAGGAGCCCGGTGCCGAGCACGGCTTCGCGGTGTTCCGCGGGACCGCGGCGGATGTCGCCGCGAGCACCGCACCCGATCTCTTCGCCGAAACCGGTGCAGCCACCGTCCGCACCGCCAAGGACGCCGAGGTGGTCCTCTGGGGTGGGACAGCCGCGGAGCAAGTGGTGAAGTCGTCGTCGAACACGTTCGCCGACATCCTGCCCGGCGTCTCCGTCACCGTCGCGAAGACCACCACCGAGCCCGTCTCGGTGACGGTCTCCCGCGACGCCGAGGCCACCACCACGAAGGCGAAGGACCTCGTGGAGGCCTTGCGCGGCGTCTTCTCCTTCGTGGAGGCCAACTCCAAGGTCACGCCCGGCGCGACGGCCAGCGCCGCCCCGACGTCGGGCCGGTTCACGGGTGACAGCGCCGTGCGGGGGATCGCGCAGTCGGTCCTCACGGCGGCGACGGCACCGATCAACGGAAGGTCGACGTCGGAGCTCGGGATCACGCTCACCCGTTCCGGAACCGTCGAGTTCGACGCCGAGAAGTTCGCCGCCGCGCTCGCGAAGGACCCGGTTGCCGTGAAGGATGCGCTCACGCAGCTTTCGAAGCGTGTCGCGGCGGCCGGCAAGGCCGCCTCGGACAAGTACGACGGCGAGCTCACGCGCCGGATCACGAGCCAGGAATCGACGGTCCGCAGCCTCAACGACCAGGTCTCCGGCTGGGACACCCGGCTCGAGAAGCGCCGGGCGACGCTCGAACGCACCTACTCGGCGCTCGAGGTCCAGCTCTCACAACTCCAATCACAGGGGGACTGGCTGTCGTCCCAGCTGGCCGGACTCCCCACCAACGGAAGCTAGCCAGATGCTGCAGAGAAACGGATACCAGGCCAAGCGCTCGCAGTACGTGCAGGACGCCGTCCTCTCGGCGACTCCCGCCGGTCTGCTGACCATGCTCTACGACCGCCTCCTGCTCGACCTCGCGCGGGCCGGTGCCGCCCAGGAGACGGGGGACTGGGCCGTGGCGAGCGAGAACCTGCTGCATGCCCAGGACATCGTCGGTGAGCTGATGTCCTCGTTGCGTACGGACATCTGGGACGGCGCTGCCGGCCTCATGTCGCTGTACACCTACGTGCGGCAGACCCTCGTCGAGGCCAACACCACCCGGAACCGGGTCAGGACCGCGGAGTGCGCCGAGATCCTGGAGCCGCTGCGCCAGGCGTGGCACGAAGCCGCCCGCACGGGCGAGGTGATTCCCGCAGCCGTGTCCGACCAGGCTGCGCCGCGGTCCCTCGGAGTGCTCGGCATTGGCTGACGTGCAGCTCCCGGCCGACGAGCGACAGCCCGGCCCGGCCCGGCCCGACCCGGCCCAGGCCGCGGGCAGCGCAGACGCAGCGGTCACCGCCTGGACCTCCGTTCTCGACGCCCTCGAGGCTGCCGTCGGCGAGGCCGAGGCAGGCGAGCTCACGCCCGCGACCCTCATGCACCAGGCCGCCGCCCTCAGCAGCTGGACGCCGCCGCGGATGGACGGTCCCATCCCGAATGCCCTCGTGGCCCGTGCCCGGGGCATCAACGGCCGCCAGCGGAACGCGCTGGAGCGTCTCGGCGCCGAGCTCGGATCCCTGCGGCGGCACCGCTCGGCACTCGGGTCGGTGCAGGCGGCGACTGCCCGGCAACTGCCGGCCGTCTACGTCGACGTGGCCGGCTGAAAGTTCCTGCCGAAAGCACCTAACAACCTGTCGGACCACGTCCGATAGTCGCCGGTGAGCATGGATCGCTCACCTTCCTGGCCATGGATCGGCCGTTCAGCCTTGCAAGAAGAGGTTCTGCCGCCCGTGCTCGATTCCGTGTCCTCGCTCGCCCTGCGTAGTGCCCTCGACGGGCTCGCCCTGCGCCAGCGCGTCACTGCGAACAACATCGCCAACGTCAACACGCCCGGCTTCCAGGCCCAGCGCGTGAGCTTCGAGGAGGCCCTGGCGCGCTCGGTGTCGACGGGCAGCGGAAGCGTGCAGGCGACCACGGACACCTCGCTCGAGCCGACCCGGCTGAACGGCAGCAACGTCAACCTGGACACCGAGACCCTCTCCAACATCGACACCGTGCTGCGCTTCCAGTTCGCCGCGCGTGCCGTGGAGGGCCCCTTCACCAGCATCCGCACCGCCCTGAGGACCAACTGATGACCTTCGACGCAATCGGCATCTCCGGCACGGGCCTCACCCTGCACCGCAAGTGGCTCGACGCCGTCGCGGACAACATGGCCAACGCCAACACGGTCACCGCCACGGACGGCGCCGCGTTCCAGCAGCGCTACATCACCGCACGCGCCGACGGGAACGGGCAGGGCGCCTACGTGGCCGGTGCCGAGTTCGGCAGCGCCGAGGGACGCCTGGTCCATGAACCGAACCATCCCCTCGCCGACGCGGACGGCTACGTCCGCTACCCCGACATCGACATGAGCGCCCAGATGGGCCAGCTCATCATGGCCCAGCGCGGCTACCAGGCCAACGCCGCCGTCGTCGACCGCGCGAAGGCCACCTACGAGGCCGCCCTCCAGATCGGACGCAACTGATGCCCATGCCCGCGATCCCCGCGATCGGTGCTGTCCAGCCCGTCGCCACGTCCTACCTGCCATCCGCAGGCGCGGTCTCCGGCGCCGGCGACGGCGGCTTCGCCACCTCGCTCACCTCGGCCGTGGACAACCTGCAGTCCCTGCAGTCGGCGTCGAACGAGCTCGCCGTGCAGGCCGTCACCGGCGACCTGACGGACATCCACAACGCGACGCTCGCCTCGACGCGTGCGCAGGTGACGCTCGAACTCGTCGCGGCCGTACGGAACAAGGGCGTTGACGCCTTCAACGAGATCATGAGGATGCAGGCCTGATGCCCACGCCCCTGTCGTCCGCCGCGACCCGCCTCGGGGACGCCGTGAAGAGCTTCACCATCGCCCAGCGCACCATCGCCATCATCGGCGTCGCCGTCCTCGTGCTCGGCGGGATCGCCCTCACGTCCTGGCTGTCCAAGCCCTCCTACACCCCGCTGTTCTCCGGGCTGAGCGGCGAGGATGCCAGCACCATCGTGGACCAGCTCCAGACCGACGGCGTGCCGTACGAACTGACGAACGGCGGCGGCACCATCCTCGTGCCCGAGGGCGCCGTGTACGACCAGCGGATCAAGGCGGCCTCCGCGGGCCTGCCCTCCTCGTCCACCGGCGGGTACTCGCTCCTGGACGACATGGGCGTGACGTCCTCCGAATTCCAGCAGTCCACCACCTACAAGCGGGCACTCGAGGGCGAGCTCGCGGCGACGGTCTCCGCGATCGACGGCGTCAAGACGGCGACCGTCCGCCTCGCCATTCCCGAGGACACCGTCTTCGTGGCGGAGCAGGGCAAGCCGACCGCATCCGTGTTCGTGGAGACCGACCCGGGGGCCACCCTGTCGAGCGACCAGGTGCAGGCGATCACGCACCTCACGTCCGCCTCGATCGACCGCATGGACTCCGCCGACGTCGCCGTGATCGACGCCGAGGGCCGGGTTCTCTCCGCGGTCGGCGTCGGCGCCACCGGCGGCAGCGACCAGCAGGCCTCCGACTACGAGAAGCGCATCGGCGCGTCCGTGCAGGCGATGCTCGACCGCGTGGTCGGTGCAGGCAACGCCACCGTAGCGGTGGCCGCGGACATGAACCGGGAGACGGCCGAGCGCGTCGAGGAGACCTTCACGACGCCGGAGAACGCCCCGGCGCTCAACGAATCGACCACCACCGAGGCCTACGAGGGCGCCGGCGGCGGCAACGCCGGAGTCCTGGGCCCGGACAACATCGCCGTGCCGGAGGGCGGCGCGAACGGCGACGGCACGTTCAACTCGGAGTCGAGCACGCGGAACAACGCCGTGAACAAGACCACCGAGTCCACGACGGCGCCGGCGGGCGGCATCAACCGGCAGACCATCTCCGTCGCCGTCAACCAGCGTGCGACGGCGAACATGGACGTGGCGGCGCTCACGGCGCTCGTCTCCAGCGCAGCGGGCATCGACGCAGCACGCGGCGACGTGGTGACGGTCGAGGAACTGCCCTTCAACGAGGCCGGCGGCAAGGATGCAGCGGATGCCCTCGCCGAGGCGGAGGCGGCACAGGCCGAGCAGCAGCGTGCAGAGCTCATCCGGACGCTGTCCATCGTCGCGGCCATCCTGTTCGTCGCCATCGTGGCACTCGTCGTCTACGCCCGCCGGTCCCGCCGGCAGCGACGCGAACCCCTCGACCTCGGCGAGCTGCAGGGCGTCTATCCCGCGATCCCCGGCCCCGTGTCGCCCGCGATCGATCCCGCCGTCGGGCTGATCAGCGCCGTCGAACCCGCTCCCAGCACCACCACGATCGACGTCGCCGCCGTCCAGAGCGCCCTGCAGGCGGCATCGGCGGAGTCCGAGCTGGAGCGTATGCGCTCCGAGGTCGATGCCCTCGCCTCCCAGGACCCGGCGAAGACCGCCGAGTTCCTGCGCAGCATGATGGATGACAGGCAGAGCGTGTGAACGCCATGGCGATCATCAATCCCACGGGTACGCAGAAGGCCGCCATGGTCCTCATGCAGCTGGAGCAGCAGCACGCCGCGTCGGTCCTGAAGCAGATGTCGGAGGCCGAGGCAGAGGAGATCGTCGCCGAGATCGTACGACTGCAGCGGGTGGAGCCGACGCTCGCCGAAGAGGCGCTGGCGGAGTTCCACGAACTGGCGACCAGCGGCAGGCGCCGCACACGCGGAGGCATGGACGTCGCCATCGGCCTGCTCGAATCCTCCTTCGGAGCCGAACGGGCCGCCGGTGTGGTGGGCCGCCTGGCCTCGACCGCTGCCGGGCAGTCCTTCGAGTTCCTCGACTCCGTGGACCCCGGCCAGATCCAGACCGTGCTGGAGGGCGAACTGCCCCAGACCATTGCGCTGGTGCTCGCCCACCTGAAGCCCGAGCACGCGTCGACCGTCCTGGCCGGGCTCGATCCTGCCGGCCGCACGGATGTCGCCCAGTGCATCGCGACCATGGGGTCGGCGACGCCCGAAGCCGTCTCCGTGGTGGCGGAATCCATCAAGGCCCGGGCAGGCGCGGTTGCCGCTCCGCACCAGGGAGCCTCGACGATCGGCGGGATCCAGCCGCTCGTCGACATCATCAACCGGGCCGATCTCAGCACCGAGCGTGAACTGCTCGAAGGCCTGGAGGGCCGCGACCCGGTGCTCGCCGAGGAGGTGCGCGCGCGCATGCTGACCTTCGCCGACATCGTCAACCTCGAGCGCCGCGACGTCCAGCAGGTGCTGCGCGGCATCGACTCCGCCGTGCTCGCGCTCGCGATGAAGGGCGCGGCCGAGGCCGTCGTGACCGTGATCCGCGGCAACGTCTCCGAGCGGAACAGGGAGATCCTCGACGACGAGATCCGCGCCGTCGGACCGGTCCGGGTGTCGCAGGTGGAGGAGGCCCGGGCAGAGGTGGTCCGCGCCATCCGCGACCTCGAGGCCCAGGGCGTCATCACCATCCAGCGCGGAGACGAGGACGAGTATGTCAACTGACGCCCTCGTGCCCGTCACGTTCCCCCGTCTCGGGCCCGCCTCCGGACAGGCCGTCGACGACATCGCGTTCGCACGCGGACATGCCGCCGGCTACGCGTACGGACTGTCCCTGGCCCGCGTGGAACTCGCCGAACGCAAGGCGGCGGCGGATGCCGAAGCCGGGGAGGCCCGCCTCCAGGCGGAGGCTGCCGCGGGGCAGCGCCTGCGCGTCCTCGACGCCGCGACGCGTGCGCTCGACGCGCGGACGGCACCCGTCCTCGCCGAGGCGACCGGACGTATCCTCGACATCGCGTTCAGCATCGCCGAGGACCTGGTCGGGTACTCGCTGAAGGATGGCCCGTCCTCCGCCCGGGCCGCCGTCGCGCGTGCCCTCCAGGGGACGGCGAGCGAGGAGGTACGGGCCGTGCGGCTCCACCCCGCGGACCTCGCACTGCTGGAAGCCGACGAAGTGGTCCGTCCCGGACTCGTCCTCGTCGCCGATGCCTCCCTCGGACGGGGAGATGCGGTCACCGATCTTCCCCAGGGGACCATCGACGCACGGCTCAGCACGGCTCTCGCCCGGGTACGTTCCGTGCTCCGTGATGCCGGCGCAGCAGGCAGCAGTGCGCCATGACCCTGCTCATCGATGAGGTGGTCCAGCGGGCCCGCACCGCGGCCTGCCCGCAGCGCGTGGGCCGCGTCTCGTCCGTCGTCGGCCTCGGCGTCGACGTCGTGGGCCTCGACTGCGCGATCGGGGACCTCGTGACCATCGGCGACGCCACGCCCGTGGACGCGGAAGTGGTCGCAGCCTCGCTCACCGGCCTGCGCTGCATGCCCTACGCCCACCTCTCAGGCATCCAGGCGGGAGCACCGGTCCGCGCCCAGGGGACACCGCTGCTGGTACCCGCCGGTCCGGGCCTGCTCGGACGCGTGCTCGACGGCGTCGGCCGGCCCATCGACGGCCGCGGGCCGCTCACCGACGTCGTCTGGTTGCCCCTGGACAACACGCCACCGGCGGCACTGGACCGCAGCCGCATCACCGAGCCGCTGCAGCTCGGCGTCCGCGTTCTGGACACGCTCACCACCGTGGGACGCGGGCAGCGCATGGGGCTCTTCGCCGGGTCCGGCGTCGGCAAGTCCTCCCTGCTGTCGATGATCGCCCGCGGTACGGACGCCGCCGTCTCGGTGATCGCCCTCGTGGGGGAGCGCGGACGGGAAGTCCGTGACTTCCTCGAGGACGATCTCGGGCCGGAGGGCCTCGCCCGGTCGATCGTGGTGGTCTCGACGTCCGACGAACCCGCGCTCCTGCGCCTGCGTGCAGCGTTCGTGGCCACCCGGATCGCCGAGGCATTCCGTGACGGCGGCGCCGACGTCATGCTCATGATGGATTCGCTGACGCGTGTGGCCATGGCGCAGCGCGAGATCGGCCTCAGCGTCGGCGAACCTCCCGCGACGCGCGGGTACCCGCCGTCCACCTTCTCCCTGCTCGCCCAGCTCCTCGAACGTGCCGGCACCGGAGCCACGGGATCCGTGACCGGCATGTACACCGTGCTGGTGGACGGGGACGACCACAACGAGCCCGTGGCCGACGCAGCCCGGTCCATCCTCGACGGTCACGTGGTGCTCGACCGCAAGCTGGCCGTCGCCGGGCACTTCCCGTCGATCGACCCGCTGGCGTCGATCTCGCGCGTCGCGTCCCGCGTCACCACGCGCGAGCAGGCGGGCACGGCCGGCGCGCTCCGCCGGGCGCTCGCCGCACGCAAGGCGGCACAGGACCTCATCGACGTCGGGGCGTATTCCCGCGGATCCAATCCGCTGGTCGACGCCGCGGTGGACCACGAGGCCGCCGTGAACGCCTTCCTGCAGCAGCGCATGGACGAGCAGACGCCGTACGACGAGGCCTGGAACCGCCTGGCCCACCTCACCCGATCGATGGGAATCGCCTGATGGCACGACACTTTCCCCTGGCAGGCCTGCTGCGGCTGCGGCAGTTGCGCGAGGACGAGGCCGCGGGCTCCCTCGCGGCAGCGAACCAGCGCCTTCGCGCGTCCCGCAGCCGCGTGGACGGCGTCAGCCAGGCCCTCGACGGCACGGACATCAGCCCTGCCGGCTCCGCGTCCCTGTACGCCGTGGCCGCAGCCCGGTCATCGGCGCGTGGCATGCTCGCCGACCTGCACGCGCTCGAGGCGCAACTGCAGTCCCAGCAGGACTCCGCGCAGGACCAGTACCGTGCCGCACGGGCGGCGACCGTGGGCCTCGAGAAACTCGCGGACCGCCACCGGGACACGGAGGCGACGGCGCTGATCGGCGCCGAGCAGCGTGTCCTCGACGAACTCGCATCGACCAGCTGGGCCCGGCGCAGCGGCAAGGACAGGACATGACACTCACCGACGCGGTAGGCCGCATCCAGCAGATCCAGTCCACGCTGACCATGCTCGCCGCCCCGGCAGCGAGGGCGCAGGCCACGCCACCGGTCACGACGACGACCGTCGGTTCCTCGGCAGCCCCCGTGCAGTCCGGCGCCGCGGACCGCTTCGCCGAGGCGCTCGCGGAGGCCGTCGTGCCTGCGGACATCCCCGGTGCCGGCGGTGTGGCGGAGGTTCCGGGTGCGCCCGTCGCCGTCGCCGTCCCCGGCCCCGTCCCGGCCTCGGCCGACGCCGCGCGGCTCATCGAGGCTGCCCGAGCGTACGAGGGGGTGCCCTACGTCTGGGGCGGCACCGACCCGGCCACGGGCCTCGACTGCTCCGGATTCGTGCAGCGTGCCTACGCCGATATCGGCATCCAGCTGCCGCGCGTGACCTGGGACCAGATGAATGCCGGCACGCGCGTGCCGTCCCTGGCGGAGGCCCAGCCGGGTGATCTCCTGTTCAGCCTCGACGGCGGACACGTCTCCATGTACCTCGGCGGGGGCAAGGCGATCGACGCCCCGCAGCCGGGCAAGACCGTCTCCGTGCGGGACATGTGGGAGACCGACGCGAACCTCACCACCATCCGGCGCATCCTGCCGGCAGCACCCGCAGGAGAGGCGTCCGTCGCCCCCGCGGCCCCGACGGCGGTGCCAGCTCCGGGCGCCGCGGACGCGTCTGCTGCCCAGGCCGCGTTCCTCGCGAGCATGGCACGATGAGCCCGCTCCAGGTGCCTTCCGCCGTGACCCCTGCCCGTGATGCCGTGCGCACGGCGCGTCCGGCTCCTGGCAGCCGGGACGGAGCACGGGGGGCCTCCTTCGAAGACCTGTACACCAGGCACTCGGCGCAGCGAGCGGGCGGATCGCCCGCGGGTTCCGCAGCCGGAGCCGCGAGGGCGGCTCTCGTGCACACGGCCACCCGATCGACGTCCTCGGGGTCCCAGGCTTTGGGCTCCCAGGGTACGGGCGCCCAGGCCCCGACCGACGCTGACCCCGGTGCCCGACCCGGTGCCCGACCCGGTGCCCGACCCGGTGCCCGACCCGGTGCCGGACCCGGTGCCGGACCCGGTGCCGGACCCGGTTCCCGACCCTGTGCCGGCCCCGGTGCCGGCGCGTCCGCCGGTCCGATTGCCGGGACTGCCGCGATTGCGGCCGGTGCGCCTGCTGGTGTCGCTGTCGGCACGCCCGCGGGATCATCCGGCGCTCCGGCAGCCGGTGCGGCGGTGCAGACTGCTGCCGTCCGGGGTGACACGGGCCCAGCGGTGAGTGACGCACTTGCTGCGGGACCAGCCGCCACCACACCGGGCACAGCGAGTGGCCCAAGCACCAGCCGGTCCTCGACCGATGCGGAGCCCGCCGGCACGGATGATCCGACTCCCGCCATGGCCCCGGCCGCGGCACTTTCCGAGGCACTCGTGCCAGCGGCCCCGGCCGCGCCCACGAGCATCGGCTCCGGTACGGCTGCTGTCGGCTCCGGCTCCGGTACGGCTGCTGCCGGCTCCGGCTCCAGCGACCAGACGGCTCCGGCGATGCCCGTCACCCCGACGCCGGTGACGCCTGTGACAGCATCGCTGCCGGTGACGCCAGTGACAGCAGCGCTGCCGGCTCCGGCAGCGGCTGCCGGAGGTGGGGCGCCTGCGGAGGGCGGGACGAGCGGCGGAGCCGTGGAGGGCGCAACGCCCGCTGCAACGCCAGGCAGCACGGCCAGCGCAAGCTCTCCGGCGCCGCTCACGGCGCAGGGCCCTCCAGCGGACCCGGCTTCCGGCACCACCCCGCCGGCACCCGGCAGCAGCTCACCCGGCCAGGCAGCGTCCGTTCCCGCACCATCGGCGGAGCACATGGATGCGGCCCAGCTCCCTGCCGCTCTCCGGACGGAGGGGGCGGTGCCCGTGCAGCAGGCACCGGCGGCCGCCGTCGTCGGGAGCTCTCCTCCCACGAACGCACCGGTCCGCCCACCCGCCGTGCCGCTGCCCCAGCAACTCGGCGCACCCGCATTCGCGCTCGCGCAGACCGCGGCCGAAGCCCCCGGCGGAACGAGCACCATTACCGTCACCCTCGCGCCGGACGATCTCGGTCCCATCAGCATCCGCGCCAGCTTCTCCCCGGACGGCACGAGGATCGAGTTCTTCTCGGCCACCGACACGGGACGCGAAGCCCTGAAGCAGGCGCTTCCGGAGCTGCGGCGCGAAGCGTCGTCGTCGGGCCTGTCCGCCTCCCTCGATCTCGGCACCGGCACCCCGGACGACGGCCAGGGCCGGGCGCGCAGGGAATCACCGGAGCCCGCTCCCTCGCCGGAACACCGGCCCGCTGCCACCCCGACACCCTGGACCAGCCGCCCGGTCCCGGGCTCCTCGACCCTCGACCTCTTCGCCTGACCCGGAAGGACTGCCATGCCCATAGATGCGGTCGCCCCCGCGACCTTCGCCCCCACCGAGACACCTGCTGCCGGGACCCGCAAGCAGGCCATGGACTCCGAGGTCTTCATGTCGCTGCTCGTGAGCCAGCTGCGCAACCAGGACCCGAGCGCTCCCATGGACACCAACCAGATGATCTCCCAGACCACGCAGCTGGCCATGATGGAGAAGATCACGCAGATGACGGGAATCAACGAGGAGAACTTCCACCTCCAGATGCGCTCCTCCGCTGCCGCGCTCCTCGGCAACGAGGTCTCCTACACGGGCGCCGACGGCATCATGACGCGCGGCCTCGCGACCGCCGTCTCCTACAGCGGCCCCGTCCCCACCGTCACCATCGGCGGCAGGAGCATCGCCCTGGACCTCGTGTCCGGGGTCGGCACCCTACCCACCGCCCCACCCGCTTCATGACCCCGCACCAGAGACCCTGATCAGCCCTCCGCACCGAAAGGCACCACCATGCTTCGCTCGCTCTACTCCGGCATCTCGGGGCTCCGCTCCCACCAGACCATGCTCGACGTCACCGGCAACAACATCGCCAACGTCAACACCACCGGATTCAAGGCCTCAGCCACCCAGTTCCAGGACACGCTGTCCCAGCTGACCCAGGGCGCAGGCGCACCGCAGGAAGCGCTCGGCGGCACCAACCCCGCCCAGGTGGGCCTCGGTGTGCAGGTGGCCGGTGTCGTCACCAACTTCTCCCAGGGCTCGGCTCAGGCGACCGGCCGCTCCACCGACATGATGATCAACGGTGACGGCTTCTTCATCACGCGCCTCGGCGGCGAGACCCTGTACACGAGGGCCGGCGCGTTCACCCCCGACGCCGAGGGCCGGCTCGTCACTCCGGACGGTTCACTCGTCCAGGGCTGGCCCGCCGTCAACGGCGTCGTCCAGCAGGGCGGGGCCGTCGGCGACCTGCGGATGCCGAAGGGTGCGGTCTCCCCGGCGCAGGCGACGACGACGGCGCGGGTCACGGGCAACCTCCCCTCCGATGCCGCCGTAGGCACCCGGATCCTGCAGGAGAAGGAGGTGTACGGTGCGGACGGCACCCCCCGCAACGTCACCCTGACCTTCACGCGATCGGCAACCGGCTGGACCGTCGCGGGCCAGGACGCGAACGGTGCCGCGGGCACCACCGAACTCCTGCTCCCCAACGGCCAGGCCGCGGCCGGTTCGTCCGTCACGGTGGGCGGCATCGCCGTCGACCTCTCGGCCGTCACCGGTTTCGCCGAGCTCAAGACCGTCTCCATCTCCGAGCGCAACGGCCGGGCGGCGGGCACCCTCGAGTCCTTCACCGTGGGCGCTGACGGCACCCTGGTCGGAGCCTTCAGCAACGGCAACCGCCAGCCCCTGGGCCGGGTCGCGCTCGCCGGGTTCGTGAACCCCGCGGGCCTGGAGAAGGCGGGCGGCTCGTCCTACCGCGCAACGGCGAACTCGGGCGCGGCGGAGATCGGCGCCGCCGGGGCCAACGGCCTCGGGTCCCTCGACGCCGGCAGCCTCGAGATGTCGAACGTGGACCTCTCGCAGGAGTTCACGAACCTGATCGTCGCCCAGCGCGGCTTCCAGGCGAACGCCCGCATCATCACCACCTCGGACGAGGTTCTCCAGGAACTCGCGAACCTCAAGCGCTAGGTCTCCGGCCGGGTGCCGTGGCAGCGCAGGCTCCGGCACCCGGCAGGGACCCTCACCCGGGGGGAGTGACCGGCCCGGAGCGGATCGCCGCTCTTACGAAACCGCCATGCCTGCCGACAGTGGTGGGAAGAGGCCCCGCCGGGGCGTCCCGACCCCAGGATGTCCGATGATCGTGGTGACCAGGCTCAACGAGAGCCAGTTCGCGGTGAACCCTGACCTCATCGAGCGCATCCACGAGAGCCCCGACACCACCCTGGTGATGGTGGACGGCGCGAAGTACATCGTCACCGAATCGCTCGACGAGGTGATCGACCTCATCACCTCCTACCGCGCGCGCATCATCTCCCTCGCCCGGTTCCTGACACTGGATCCCGCGGATCCCGCTGACGGCGGAGGACCGGCGGGCCCGTCCGGGCACCGTCCGCTCGGGCTGGTCCGGGAGCACGACGCGGAACCCGGTACCGCACACCCTGATCACACTCCGGACGCAGGCACGCCCACCCAGCTCCGACCAAGGAACACGTAAATGGATCCCGCAACAATCGTCGGCATTCTCATCGCCTTCGGTGCGCTGTACGCGATGATCACCCTGGAACATGCGAGCGTCGAGGCGCTCCTGCTGCCCGCCCCGATGATCCTCGTGTTCGGCGCCACCCTCGCCATCGGTATCGCCGGCGGCACGCTCAAGGACTTCCTGGTCGCCGTGAAGGCCGTGCCCCCGGCGTTGATGGGCAGGAGTACGCCTCCCCAGGACACGATCGACAGCGTCGTGGTCCTCGCGGAGAAGGCGCGGAGCGAGGGGCTGCTGGCCCTCGAGGAGGAAGCCAACACCGTCAAGGACCCCTTCCTGCGCGGAGCGTTGCAGAACATCGCGGACGGCACGGACGGCGAGGAACTGCGCGAGATGCTCGAGGACGAGATCGACTCCGCCTCCCAGACCCACCGCACGGCGTCGAAATTCTTCGCGGGGCTCGGCGGGTACGCCCCGACCGTGGGCATCATCGGGACCGTCGTCTCACTGACCCACGTGCTCGAGAACCTCTCCAGTCCCGACAAGCTGGGGCCGATGATCGCTGCGGCCTTCGTCGCGACGCTGTGGGGGCTGCTCTCGGCGAACTTCCTCTGGCTTCCCATCGGTACCCGGATCAAGCGCCTCGGTGAGATGGAGACGGCCCGCATGACACTCCTGATGGAGGGTGTCCTCGCGGTGCAGGCCGGGAGCCAGCCCCGCCTGCTGGGCGAGCGGCTGAAGGCCATGGTTCCGCAGCACGCCCAGGGCAAGGGCGGCAAGGACGCAGCGAAGGGCAAGGGAGCGAAGGGCGACGCCGGACCCTCCGCAGCGCAGGGCAAGGCCGCCGCGTGAGCAAGCGCCCGCACCGCAAGCGGCGCGGCGAGGACCACGGCGAGGAACACCCGGACGAACGGTGGATGGCGTCCTACATGGACATGGTCACCGTGCTGATGTGCATGTTCATCGTCCTCTACGCGATGTCCTCCGTGGACCAGCAGAAGTTCGAGCAGTTGCGCGCCTCACTCGCCACAGGCTTCGGATCGGTGGAGACGGCCACGGTCGATACGGCCGAGGGCACCGTGGTCCCGGCAGAGCACGCCAACGACGAGGGCGAGTCCTTCACCGGGGGAGCGGCGGTCGTGGACGCGTCTCCCGTGACCCCGGAGGAGGAGGCGGGGTCAGCTGCCGTCACGGCACCCATGCCGTCGCCGTCGCCGTCGGCAGGAGGGGATGCCGCCGAGCCGACGACGGACCGTGAGCGGGCCGTCCAGGAGGTCGAGAACCTCCGCGCACTGCAGGAGCGCATCGACGCCGGACTCCGCGAACGCGACCTCGCCGAGGCCGTCCGGTACGTGATCGACGAGCGCGGCCTGACCATCCGGCTGGTCGGTTCCGAGACCTTCTTCCTGCCGGACAGCTCCCAGCTCACCGAGCAGACGCTGCGCGTTCTCGAGAGCGTGGGGCCGGTCCTGGCGTCCGTCCCGAACGAGGTGGGCGTCGAGGGCCATACGGCGCGCCTGCCCCAATCCGTTCCCCGGCCACTCGACTGGGAGCTGTCCACCGAGCGGGCCGTCAACGTGGTGCGGAACCTCATCGACACCGGGGGCGTACCCGCGCCGCGGCTTTCCGCCATCGGCTACGGCGAGTCGCGGCCACTCGCGCCAGGCACCAGCGAGGCGGAGCTCGAGTTGAACAGACGCGTGGACATCGTGGTGCACTCGGACGAGCCCGAAGGGGTGCGCGCCCTGATCCCGGAGATCGCCGCGGGTACCTGACCGGTACGCAAACCGCTAACACCCCGCCGTCGGCGTCCGATAGTCGCTGGCGTGACGGTCCAGGAACAACTCTCCTTTGGCGTGCCCTCGGCATCCGCCAGGGCGGTGGAGGTCTATGACTTCCGCCGGCCCACCACGCTCGCGCGTGAACACTCCCGCGTGCTCGAACTCGCCTTCGAGACGTTCGCCCGCCAGTGGGGCACGCAGCTCACCGCGAAGGTCCGCGTGATCTCGCGGGTCACGAGCGAGCAGGTCCTGATGCAGACGTACAACGAGTACGCCGCGTCCCTGCCGCCCACGACGGCGATGGTCCTGTGCGCGATCCCCGACCACCCGAGCAAGGCCGTCATCCAGTTCCCTGCGTCCGCGGGCCTCCACTGGGTGGACTCGATGCTCGGCGGCCACGGGACCGTTCCACCCGGCGAGCGGAAGTTCACGCAGATCGAGCAGGCACTCATCCGGCGCCTCATGGACGACGCCCTCGAGGGGCTGCACTACTCGCTGGGTTCGGTGTTGACCCACCAGCTCGGGATCGACTCCATCCAGTACAACTCGCAGTTCGCGCAGGCGGCATCGACCACCGAGCTGATGATCGTGGGCACGTTCGAGATCCGCGTCGGCGAGCGCTCGAGCCCGGCGACGGTCGCCATGCCCGCGCAGCTCCTGCTCCCGCAGCTGGGCGATGCGAACCCCATGGCCACCGGCGAGGACGCACGTGAGCTGATCGAGCAGCAGGTCGCGCACGTGCCGGTGGAAGTCGCCGTGCAGCTCACCGCGCTGCCGGTCCTGCCGTCCCGCATCCTCGACCTCGCCGTCGGGGATGTCCTGAAACTGAACCATTCCCAGCACCGGCCGTTCGAGCTCGCCGTCGACGGGAAGCGGCTCGGCGAGGCGGCCCTGGGCCAGAACGGCTCCCGCCTTGCCTGCGTAGTAGTGACCACCGAGGAGAACACCGCACCATGAACACCACCACCGCCGAGTACGAGGCCGCTGCATCACTCGCCGTCCGCCTTCCCCTGCCGGGCCCCCTCACCGCCGATTTGTGCGCGGCCTCCGAGGTCCCTGCCGCGAGCGCCTCGACCGCCGTCGTGGCGTCCTTCGTGGGAACCGCTTCCGCGGACCTCGCCGTCGTACTGCTCGACACCAAGCCGCTGATCGCGGCGGCCGGGACCCTTTCGCCGCTGGTCTCGCCGGCGGACGTCATGGCATCGGCGCTGGACGCGGCGTCGTCGTCCCTCGGGGACGGCGTCCTCGGAGCCCCCGCCGTCCAGGATGCGCTGCCGCTGTTCACCGACACCGAGACATCCGTCTTCCGCCTCACCGGTCCCTCCGGTACCGTCGGCTGGTTCGCCGTGCGCCTGCGCGGCGCCAAGCCCGGCGCGGCACCCCGCCGATCCTCGGCTCCGGCCAACGGCATCAACCTCGGCCGGATCAGCAACGTGGAGATGGCGATGACCGTCGAGATCGGCCGCACCCGCATGTCGGTGCGCGACGTCCTGGACCTCGAACCCGGCGCCGTGATCGAGCTCGACCGCTCCGCCGGCGCTCCGGCGGACGTGCTGCTCAACGGCCGCCTCGTCGCACACGGCGAGGTGGTCGTCGTCGACCAGGACTACGCCGTGCGCATCACCCAGATCCTCGACGTCACAGACGGCGCCCTCTAGTGGACGCCGTGGTCCTCGCCCTGAGGGTGCTGTTGTCCCTCGGCGTGGTGCTCGCGCTGCTCTTCGTGCTGCACCGGAAGGTCTCGAAGATCAACGGCAACCGCGCCGGAGCAGGGCTCGTCTCCGTGGTGGCACGGCAGGGAATCGGCCCGAAGGCCTCGATGGTGGTGGTCGACGCCGAGGGCACCCGGTTCTACCTCGGGGTGACCGAGCAGTCGGTGTCGGTCCTGCACTCCGCCTCCGCTCCGCGTGCGCTGCAGGCGGTACCCGCGGAGGACGCCGTGGCCGCGGCGCCCGGATCCGCCGCCGTGCCGGCGGCTACCCCAGGCCTGCCGGGAGAGACCGCCGATGCCCGATTCGCGGCGTCGCTGCGCCTGGCCGCGATGGCGCCGCCGGCCGAGGCCGAGCCGCCGACGCGCCGTTCCGCGCGTGCCGCCCGGTCGGCCGTGCCCGCACCGCACGCTGCACCCCTCCAGGGGTCCATCCTCTCGCCCGCCACCTGGAAGCAGACCACTGCATTCCTGCGCCAGGGACGGGCGGGGTGACGACGGCGGCCCTGTCCTCCGCGCGTCCGTCCCGTTCCGCCCGCGCCGCCCGCGCCGCCCGTTCGGACGGCGCGCGCTCGCGGGTGCCCGCCCTGCCTCCGCTCGTGGGGTCGGCACTCCTGGCCGCCTCGACCGTCCTGCTCGCCGTCGTGGTCATCCTCCTCGGAGCCGCCGCCGGCCATGCGGGCGAGCTGGACCCGAGCGTTCCCGGCCCGGTTGCGCCGTCGGCGCCCGCGGACCCCACGGCGCCTACCGCTCCGGGAGCCGACGACGGTCTCTCGGTCGAGATCAACGGGATCAACGGCGAGCCGAGCTCCGCCGTCCTCACGCTCATCGGCATCACGCTGCTCTCGGTGGCACCGGCGCTGCTGCTGATGATGACGTCCTTCACGAAGATCTTCGTGGTGCTCGCGATGACGCGCAACGCACTCTCGCTGCCGTCCATCCCGCCCAACCAGGTGCTCGCGGGACTGGCCCTGTTCCTGTCGCTGTTCATCATGGCGCCGGTGCTCACCGAGATCAACGAGCTCGCGGTGCAGCCCTACCTCAGCGGCTCGACGACGTTCACCGAGGCCCTCACGGACGGGGCCGGCCCACTGCAGACCTTCATGATGGCGCACACCCGCGAAGAGGACCTGGCGCTCATGACGCGCGCCGCCGGCCAGCCGAATCCGCAGGACGCCGCGAGCGTCCCGCTGACCACCCTGATCCCGGCCTTCATGATCTCGGAGCTGCGGGCTGCGTTCATCATCGGATTCGTGATCTTCGTGCCGTTCCTCGTGATCGACCTCGTGGTCTCCGCGGCGCTGATGTCCATGGGCATGATGATGCTTCCGCCCGTCATGATCTCGCTCCCGTTCAAGATTCTGCTGTTCGTCCTCGTGGACGGCTGGGGCCTCATCATCACCTCCCTCATCAACAGCTACCAGGGCGGTTGACGTGGATACCAACGCCGTCCTCGACATCGGGCTCGCCGGCATCTGGGCCGCGGCCAAGCTGTCCGCGCCCGTCCTCCTGACCGCCCTCGTGGTCGGGTTCGCCATCTCCCTGCTGCAGTCCATCACCCAGATCCAGGAGGTCACCCTCTCCTTCGTGCCGAAGGCCGCCGCCGTGTGCCTGGCCCTGCTCGTCTGCGGCCACTGGATGATCTCCGAGATGATCTCCTTCACCCACGAGATGTTCGAGCGCATCCCCGGCCTGCTCGGGGGCGGGTGACATGGAGATCGAGCTGGACCAGTCGCGGATCGAGGCCGTCATGCTCGCCGGCGTGCGGATCGTCGCCTTCCTCGTGATCGCCCCGCCCTTCTCCTACAAGGGCATCCCGGCCCGCGTGAAGGCGATGTTCGCCGTCGGGCTCGCCCTCGCGGTCTCTCCGCAGGTCACCGGCGGCTACGAGACGGGCGGCACCGGCCGGTACATCGGCGCGCTGGTGCTCGAACTGGTGGTCGGCGCCGCACTGGGCTTCCTGGTGCTGGTGGTCTTCTCCGCCATCCAGTCCGCCGGAAGCCTCATCGACCTCTTCGGCGGTTTCTCGCTGGCCCAGGGCTTCGATCCGCAGTCCATGGTCAACGGCGCCCAGTTCGCACGCCTCTTCCAGCTGACCGCGCTGACGCTGCTCTTCACGTCCGACGGCTACCAGCTGATCATCGCCGGGCTGGTCCGCACCTTCAGCGCGCTGCCCCTCGGTGGCGGACTCGACCTCGCGGAGCCTGCCGAAGCCCTCACCGGCGCCGTCACCGGGCTCTTCCTCGCCTCGGTCCAGATCGCCGGGCCGCTCATCGTGGTCCTCTTCCTGGCCGACGTCGGCCTCGGGCTCCTGACGCGCGTCGCGCCGGCCCTCAACGCCTTCGCCCTCGGCTTCCCGCTCAAGATCTTCATCACGCTCAGCCTCGGCGGCGTGGTGTTCGTGGCGCTGCCGCGCGTCGTCTCGACCCTCGCGGACGACGCCGCCTCGCTCCTGATGGGGGTGGGCTGACATGGCCGAGGATTCCGGCGAGCGGACCGAGCAGGCCACCGACAAGCGGATGAAGGACGTCCGCTCCAAGGGCCAGCTCGCCAAATCCGAGGATTTCACGGCGTGGGTGGGCGTCGGCGCCGCCGCGCTCCTACTGCCCTCCCTCATCTCCCGCTCGTCCGACGCGGCGACGGAACAGCTCGTCCGCGTCACGGACACCATCGCGAACCCCGACCCGGCGGCGGCCCTCGATGCGCTGGCCGACGGCGGCGCATCCCTGGCCGGGATCCTCGGCCCTTTCCTCGGCGTGCTGCTCGTGGCCGTGCTCGGCACCGCAGCCCTGCAGGGCGGCATCCACGTCAAGAAGTTCTCCGGGAAGTTCGAGCAGTTCAACGTGGTGACCGGCCTGAAGCGGATCCTCGGCGGGCAGGCCCTGTGGCAGGGCGCGAAGGCCCTCCTGAAGACGGCCGTCGTCGCGCTGGTGCTCGTCGTCGTGGTGCAGAACCTCATGCCCGTGCTGATGGCAGCCGGCGGGCTCTCGGTCGCCTCGCTCCTGAACACCGCGGGGGACGGTACCGCGGCCCTCCTGCGGGCCGCCGTCGTCGCCGGTCTCGCGCTCGCGGCGATGGATGTCCTCGTGGTGATGCGCCGCAACCGCAAGAAGACGCGCATGACGAAGAAGGAGGTCAAGGACGAGAACAAGAACTCCGACGGCGACCCCCTCATCAAGTCCCAGCGGCGCTCACGCCAGCTCGCGATGAGCCGCAACCGGATGATCGCCGCCGTGGGCGGGGCCGACGTCGTCCTCGTCAACCCGACGCACGTGGCCGTGGCGCTGAAGTACGAGCCGGGGCGGTCCGCGCCGCGTGTCGTCGCGAAGGGCGCCGGGGTGATCGCCGCGAAGATCCGCGAGGAAGCGGAGAAGAAGCACGTGCCGATGGTCTCCGACATCCCGCTCGCCCGTGCGCTGCATGCGGCGTGCGAGCTCGGGCAGGAGATCCCGTTCGAGAACTACGACCAGGTGGCCCGCATCCTGGCGTTCGTCATGTCCCTCAGGACCAGGGGGGCCGCCCGCGGCCTCCACACCCTGCCCGTCCGACCCGCAGCCGCCGGAGGCTTCTAGACCATGCGCTCCTCCCTCCCGAAATTCCTGGTGCCCGTAGGCGTCGTCGGCATCGTCCTGCTCCTCGTGGTGCCGGTGCCGTCCATGCTGCTCGACGTGCTCATCATCATCAACATCGTGCTGGCACTCGTGATCCTGCTGAACACCATGTTCGTGCGCAAGCCGCTGGACTTCTCGGTGTTCCCGTCCCTGCTGCTCGTCGCCACGCTGTTCCGCCTCGGCCTGAATGTCGCCTCGACCCGCCTCGTCCTCGGCGAGGGCTATGCGGGCGAGGTCATCGAGGCCTTCGGGCACGTCGCCGTCGGCGGCTCGATCATCATCGGTGCGGTGGTCTTCCTGATCCTCGTGGTGATCCAGTTCGTCGTCGTCACCAAGGGCGCCGAACGCGTGGCGGAGGTCGGGGCGCGCTTCACGCTGGATGCCATGCCGGGCAAGCAGATGGCCATCGACGCCGACCTCAACGCCGGGCTGATCACGGACACGCAGGCCCGCGAGCGGCGTGCGGAGGTCTCCGCGGAAGCGGACTTCTACGGGGCGATGGACGGTGCGTCGAAGTTCGTGAAGGGCGACGCGATCGCCGGCATCATCATCATCATCATCAACCTCGTGGGCGGCATCGCGATCGGCATGCTGCAGGACGGCCTGCCCGTCACCGAAGCGCTGACCACCTACGGGCTGCTGACCATCGGCGACGGACTCGTCACCCAGATCCCGGCGCTGCTCATGGCGGTGTCCACCGGCATGATCGTGACCCGCTCCAACGCCGAGGCGGACATGGGCTCGACGGCCGCGCAGCAGCTCGGCCAGTCGCAGAACGCCCTGCGCATCGCGGGAGCGGCGGCGATCGTCATGGCGCTCATCCCCGGCATGCCCAAGCTGCCGTTCATCGTGATCGGTGCCGGCCTGATCGTGATCGCACAGAGGCTCAAGAGATCCGATGACGACGCCCGGACGGCCGCTGCGGCACTCGAGGCCCAAGCCGCCGCGCCGAGCACGGACACCACCGACGACCTGCTGGAGCAGATGCGGGTCCACGCCCTCGAGGTGCTGCTCGCGCCGGACCTCGTGGACGTGGTCACCGGTGCCCCCGACGACCTCCTCGGACGCGTCCGAGCCCTGCGCCGCAAGATCGCCCTGGAACTGGGCGTCGTCGTGCCGCCGGTCCGCACGCGGGACAGCATCGACCTGCCGCCCGCCACCTACGTCATCAAGATCGCGGGTGTCGAGGCAGGCAGGGGTGAAGCGCCCCGCGGAAAGGTCCTCGCCCTCGGCGACAACCTGGCGCACCTGCCCGGGACCGCCGTCGTCGAACCCGTGTTCGGGCTCGCGGGGAAGTGGGTGCCGTCGGAACTGCGCTACAACGCCGAGCTCGCCGGCGCCACGGTGATCGACCGCGTCTCGGTCCTCGTGACGCACCTGTCCTCGGTCATCACGGCGAACGCCGCACGCCTCCTCACGCGCGAGGACGTCCGCGTCCTGACCGACGGCGTGCGGCAGGTCAGCCCGTCCGCCGTCGAGGAACTGGTCCCCGGGCTGCTGTCCCTCGCAGAGGTGCAGCGCGTGCTGCAAGGCCTGCTGTCCGAGCAGGTGCCGATCAACGACCTCGCCCGCATCTACGAGGCGCTGACGCTGAAGGCGAAGTCCTCGTCCGATCCGGAGGGCCTGGTCGAGTCCGCACGCCTCGCGCTCGGGCCGGCGGTGACCCAGCAGTACCTCGACGGCGCACTGCTGCGCGTCATCATGATCGATCCGCTGCTCGAGCAGTCCATGCTCGAAGGGCTGCGCCCGTCCGACCAGGGCACGCAGATCCTCCTCGACCCGGCCCGGACGGAAGCCGTCCTCGCCTCGGTACGCTCCACGGTGGCCGACATCGAGTCGGCAGGGCACACCGCGGTGCTCGTCTGTGCACCCGCGCTGCGGCCGGCCCTCAGGCGCCTCGTGGGACCGCAGGCGGCGGGACTTCCCGTGCTGTCCTACCAGGAGGTCACCAGTGCCGACGTCGCCATCGAGACGATAGGAGTGGTACGTGGCTCCGCAGCTGTTTCATCTTGAGGGTCCGTCGCTCGAGGAGCTGAAGACCCGAGCGGCAGCCCTGTACGGTCCGCGTGCGCTCATCGTCTCCGCGGAGCTCGTCACGGTGGGCGGCATCCGTGGCGTCCTCGCGCGGAAGCACTACGAGATCGTCGTGGAGGTGCCGGAGCACGACGGCGAACCCGCCCCCGCCACCCGTCCCCGCGGCCGGCGGAGCACCGAGCCCAACCCTTCGGGTCTCGATGCCCTGCTCCTGCAGGCCGAACTGGATGAGGTGCGCCTCGCAGGCGGTTCCGGCGTCGTACCGCCCGCTATGCGCCGATCCGGAGCGGGGGACGCGGCGCCCGCCGGCGTCTCCACCGACTCGGGCCTCTTCGCGGCACTCATGGACAACCTGACATTCGCGACAGAACCGGCGGAGCCCGTCGGCGAAGGGTCCTCCCGTCCCGGCGCCGCGACCCGGTCCGCAGACCCGGCGTCGGTCCCGGCGTCGGTGCCGGCGGCGGTCCCGGCGGCGTCGGCCCCGATCACGCAGGAACCGGCGTCGGTCTCGGCGGCGTCGGTCCCGATCGCGCAGGAACCGGCGGCCGGTCCGCCCTCCGTGATCCCGCACCTCGCCCCGGATCCGGCGGACCCCGCGGAGCTGCCGGTCCTGGCAGGGCTCGTGCTGGAATCGGCGGAGGCCTCCCCGCCCGTTCCCGCCGTCCTCCGGGCACCCGGAGACCTCGTGGTCGTGGTCGGTGCGCCGGCGGCGGCGTGGGAGGTCGTCCTGTCCATGGCGGCGGCCTTCGCCGGTGGACTACCGGCCGCGGCCGCGATCGCGGGCCCGCCCGGCTGGCTCAGCACTGATGCCCGGAGGGTCGATGACCGGCTCGACGCCAACACCGCACGCGCCGCGGGCGTGGACGGCGGGCACGCGGTGTTCCTCGCACTGGCCTCGGAAGACGCCGTGACGGACGGGAGCCTCCTGCTCGCCCTGCGCCCCGACCAGGTGTGGGTCGCCGTCGATGCCGGACGCAAGGAGGCGGACGCGGCCGCGTGGGTCGGCGGCCTGGCGAGGAGCATGGAGCGTGCCGGCCTCGAACCGGCCGGGCTCGCCGTCGTGGGCTCGTCGACGACCGCGACACCCGAGACGGTCCTCGCACTGGGCCTGCCCGTCGGCTGGCAGGACGGACGCCCCGCAGGCGCCGTGGCACCTCGGCGCCGGCGCAACGCGCCCCGTGGTCGACGCCGGGCCGAGCAACCCGGGATAGGGTGAAACCGTGCTTGTACTAACGCGGAAGGTCGGGGAGCAGATCCTGATCGGGGACGACATCGTCATCACGGTGCTCGATTCCCGCGGCGACGGCATACGCATCGGCATCGACGCCCCCCGAGGAGTGAAGATCCAGCGTGAGGAGGTCCTGCGCGCCGTCACCGAGGCGAATCTGGCTGCGGCTGCGGCCGATGCGGACGGGGCCGACGCCCTGAAGGCCCTGCTGCAGTCGGGTGCCGTGGTCGCACTCCAGCACGCGGACACGGAACCGCACACGGACACGCACACAGACACGCACACGGTCGACGGCCCGGTCGACGGCGCCTAACAGACTCCCGGCACGGGGGCGAGCACTCCCGATGGTCCGATTCCGCGTTGCCGCGCCGAATCAGCCGGTCCTAGCCTGACACCACCTGTTCATACCAAGCATGGAGGTGCCTCATGGCTACTGGCGAAACCGGGTTCGACGACGTCTCGTTCGACCTCATCTCACTGCAGTACCACTCGCTGAAGGCCGGTCACGACTACGGCCAGTACGTGCGTGACGCCCGGAATGCAGGTCGCGACGACATCGCTGACTTCTTCGAGCAGGTCATGGCCCAGGATTCGGAGCGTGCGGCCAGGTGCCACGCATTCCTCGGCGAACTGACGGGATCCGCCGAGTCGGGACCGGCCCTCAGCTGAGCCGTTCCGTCCGGATCCGAAGAGCCCGCGGCGGTGTTCCAGCGCCGCGGGCTCTTCCCACCCTGGCCTGCGCACGGAAAAGCCCCGGCGGCGAACCGTCCGGGGCTCTCGGTAGAGCCTCCTGCCAGAGTCGAACTGGCGACCTTCTCATTACGAGTGAGACGCTCTACCGACTGAGCTAAGGAGGCAATGCTTCACGGTCCAGGGCTAGCCCGGGGTCCAATCCACAAGCCACGAGTTTATAGGAGGTTCCGGCCCGGGGTCAAAATGGCCGCGGCGACGGGGAATTAGCGCCCGGTTCATTCGGCTGCCGTCTGGTGGTCGCCTGCGGGTCGGGTCCATGCCGGAGGCTCAGGGGCACCCCGTGCACCGGACGCAGCGGGTTCGGCTGGCAAAGGGGACGCCGCATGGCGCAGGACCGCTCATTCTCGCTCGCTGTCATCGACATGGCGGGCACCACCGTCGACGAGGGCGCCCTGCAGGAGGAGGCCTTCAGCCGTGCACTGGCCACCCACGGCGTGCGGGAGGGGTCCCACGCCTTCGAGGCGATGACGGCCTACGCCCGACGGACCATGGGCACGTCCAAGGAACTCGTGTTCCGGTCCCTGTTCGAGGACGCCGTCACCGCTGTCGACGTCAACCGCTCTTTCGAGGCGGCGTACGACAGCCTGCTCGCCCGGCACGGCGTCGAGCCGATCCCCGGCGCGGAGGAGGCGATCCTGGCGCTGCGCGGAGCCGGGCTGAAGATCTGCCTGGCCACCGGGTTCGGACGCCACACGCAGAACATGATCCTGGAGTCCCTCGGCTGGATGGGGCTGGCCGACCTGAGCCTCTGCCCCTCGGACGCCGGGCGGGGCCGTCCGTTCCCCGACATCATCCTCACAGCGGTCCTCGCACTCGACATCGAGGACGTGCGTTCCGTACTGGTCGCGGGGGACACGACGTCGGACGTGCTCGCGGGGCAGCGCGCGGGAGCCGGCGCCGTCATCGGGGTCCTGACCGGCGCGCACTCGGAGGCCGAGCTGCGGCTGGCCGGCGCCGACGTCGTCCTGCCGTCCATGTGCCACCTTCCGCAGTGGCTCGGGTCGGAGCCGGAGAGGACTCAGCAGCGCGTTCCGTCCGCGGGCACGGTCCCCTCGATGAAGTAGGCGTCCACGAGGTCCAGGATGCAGTCGTTGGACCGGCCGTAGGCGGTGTGGCCTTCGCCCTGCCAGGTGACGTGCACGCCGGACTCGAGCTGTTCCGCCAGCGCGGTGGACCACTCGTACGGAGTGGCGGGATCGCCCGTGGTGCCGATGACGACGATCGGATCCGCACCTTCCGCGCGCAGGGGAGCAGGGCCGAGGACCGGCGGGTACTTCCACGGAGCGCAGGTGATGCCGCCGTACGCGAGGAACCGGCCGAACGTGGGCGACGCGGCGACCAGTTCCTGCTCGTCGGCGCGCATCTGCGCCGGATCGCTCGTCATCGGGTAGTCGAGGCAGTTCACGGCCAGGAAGGCGGCCGTCGAATTGCCCGCGTACGTCCCGTCCGGCTGGCGCTCGGCGGAGAGGTCCGCCAGGTAGAGGATGCTCGACGGGTCACCCGCCAGGGCGGCGGTGACCGCCTGCGTGAGCGTGGGCCAGTTGCCGTTGTCGTACAGCGGCAGGATGAATCCCTGGACGAACGTGGAGACCGGCACGAGGCGGCCGTCCTCCGCGGCCATGGGTTCACGTTCGACGTCGGCGAACAGTTCCTGGATCCGGCGCACGCCGTCGTCGACCGTTCCGGGGTAGGGGCACTCCGGCCCCTGCTGGCAATCGGCGACGTACGCGCGCACCGCCCGCTCGAAGCCGCCCGCCTGGCCGAGGGTGACGTCCTCGTTGCTCAGCGAGGGATCGATGGCCCCGTCGAGGACGAGGCGCCCCACGCGCTCGGGGAACAGGTCGGCGTAGGTCGCGCCGAGCTGGGTACCGTAGGAGAAGCCGAGGTAGTTGAGCTTCTCGTCGCTGACGACCGCCCTCAGGATGTCCATGTCGCGTGCCGCCGACTCCGTGTCCACGAAGCCGAGCATTTCACCGGTGCGTTCGGCACAGCGATCCGCGTACTCCTGCGCGTCGGCGGTCATGAGTGCCAGGAGTTCTTCCTCGGGCACGTCCACCGGGTAGGACTCCTGCCGGGCGGCATCCTGCTCCGCGTCGGTGAAGCACTCCACCCCATCGGAGCGGTTGACCCCGCGGGGATCGAAGCCGAGGATGTCGTAGTCCTCCCGCAGCCGATCGCTGGTGACGTAGTCCAGCGAGTCCTTGACGATGTTGAAGCCGGAACCGCCGGGCCCACCCGGGTTGACGAGGACGGTTCCCTGGGCATCTCCCGTCGCGTCGGACCGGATGGCCGCGATGTCGACGCTGCTGCGGCCCGGGTCGCTGTAGTCGAGGGGTACCTCGATCGTGGCGCAGGAGAAGGATCCCTCGCACGTCTCCCACTGCACCTCCTGGGTGTAGAAGCCGCGAAGGTCTTCGTCCACCTCTCCGACCGCGGCGGGATCGGCGGTCTCGATGCCCGTGGCGGGGGCGTCCCCCCGGTCGTCGGGGGAGGAGAGTGTGCACCCGGCCAGGCCGAGCACGACGGCGGCGGCCGCCACGAGGGGTGCCAGGGACCGACGGCGGGGTGACCGGCCGGAGGTGTGCAGCGTTCCAGGGGTCATCGATCGAGGTCCTTCCGGGACAGGAGGCTCACCGTCATCGCTTCGATCGCGAGGAGGGGGGACACGTTGGTGCTGACGAGCCGCGTGCGGACTTCGTTGATCGCTTCGAGCCGCAGGAGGGTGTCTTCCGCGCTCTCCCGGCGGGCGAACTCCTCGAGTTCGGGCCGCAGCGGTTCGTTGACGAGAGACTGACCACTGGAGACCTGCAGCATCAGCACGTCCCGGTAGAAGGAGATGAGGTCCGTGAGCGCCCGATCGAAGTAGTCGTTCTTGGACCGCTTGGCCCGCCGCGTCTGGTCCTCCTCGAGGCGCTTGATCTGCGCTCGCACGGAAGGCGGCAGGGTGCCCGTCTCCGGAGCTCCGAGGGTCGCCAGCAGGGCGGCCCTCTCCTCGGCGTCCCGCTGCTCGAAGGAGCTCTGGGCCTCCGCCTCGGCGAGCTTCACGAGGTCCGCCGCGGCGCGCATCGCACCGGCCACCGAACGCAGCGTCAGGGGGAGCCGCACGATCTGGTTGCGGCGCTCCCGCGCACCGTCGTCGGTCGCCAGCCGCTTCGCGACCCCGATATGGCTCTGGGCTGCGCGCGCGGCTGCTTCCGCCGTGGCGGGGTCTATGCCGTCCCGGGCCACGAGCAGTGAGGCGACGTCCTGCACGGGCGGCAGCCGGAGTCCCACGGATCGGCACCGCGAGCGGATGGTGACCAGGACGTCGCCCGGACTGGGTGCGCAGAGCAGCCAGATGGTGCGTGGCGGCGGTTCCTCGATGGCCTTGAGCAGCACGTTGGTGCTGCGTTCCTGCATGCGGTCGGCGTCCTCGACGATGATGATGCGCCAACGGCCCGTCGACGGCTTGTCCTGTGCCTTCCGCACGAGTTCACGCGCCTCGTCGATGCTGATGGTCACCTTCTCCGTGGTGACGTTGGTGAGGTCGGCATGGGCTCCGGAGAGGACGGTGCGGCACGCCTTGCACATGCCGCAGCCGCGCTCGTCGAGGGCCTCGCGCTCGCACAGCAGCGCCGCTGCGAAGGCGCGGGCTGCATTGGAGCGGCCGGAGCCGGGCGGGCCGGTGAAGAGCCAGGCGTGGGTCGGCGCCCCGGACTGGGCGGCGCGGCGCAACTGCTCCACGACCTGCTCCTGGCCCCGCAGTTCCGCCCACACCCCCGTGGTCGGCAGGCTGGTGCTCATGCGGCCACCCGCGGCAGGGCCCCGAGGATGGCCCGGTGGAGTTCCTCGGGCGTATCGGATGCCGTCAGCACGAGGTACCGCCGGGGCTCCTGCCGGGCGAGGTCGAGGAAGGCGGACCGGATGCTGGCATGGAAGCCGTCGGGCTCGGACTCGAGGCGGTCTTCCTCGGCGGCACCCGCGGTGCGGCGGCTGCGACCCTCCGCCGGGTCGACATCGAGCAGCACTGTGAGGTCGGGGCGGAGCCCCTCGGTGGCCCAGAGGTTCACATCGAGGACGGCCGCAGTGCCGAGCCCGCGCCCCGCTCCCTGGTAGGCCACGGAGGAATCGATGTAGCGGTCGCAGACGACGACGTCGCCACGCCGCAGGGCCGGCACGATCACCTGGTGGACGTGGGCCGCGCGCGAAGCCGCGAACATCAGGGCTTCGGTGCGGGCATCGATCTCACCGTGGCCGTGCTCGAGGACCAGGGACCGCAGCTTCTCCCCGATGGGCGTGCCACCGGGCTCACGCGTGCGCACCACGGTGCGGCCGCTGTCCTCGAGGGCCCGGCAGAGCAGTGCTGCCTGAGTGGACTTGCCGGCGCCGTCGCCACCCTCGAGCGCTATGAAGAGCCCGGGAAGCCCGTGCGGGAGGGGATAGGTCACGCGCTCAAGACTACCGAGTGTCGATGACATCCAAGCCACAGCATCAGTGCTGTACCCCGCACGCCCGTGCAGGCGGGGCGGGGATTACGTGGTCCGTGCGCCGGCCGACGCGGACGCTCGGCGAGTTGTCCACATACGAGCCGGTTCGCGATCGTTCGAAGATGCGTACTAATACTCTCGGTTCATGGCACTCGCGTTCTCGGAGGAACTCGTTACAACGGCACAGGCCCTCGGGCTGGTGCGGTCTCAGGTGGTGAGCCTCGGCCGACTGTTCGAGGCGGAGGCCGGCTTCACACCCACCGCAGATCTCGCCGAGTCGCTGTGTGCGCTCGAGCAGCTTGCGCGGGTGGTCTCGTACTTACAGGTCGTGGGGGCGGCCGCAGCAGATCGGCGGGACATCGCGACCGTCGGTGAGCATCGGGAGGCCCCGGGCCGGCTCGGCTGTCCGGTCGGTCCCGACAGCCCCCGGGAGTTCAAGGACACCGCCGAGTATCTCCGGGCCAGGATCGGGATCACCAGGGCCGAGGCGCGGAGGCGCATTCGCCTGGGGGCGTCGGTGTTACCACGGCGGACTCCGACCGGCGAGCCGCAGCCGGCCGCCCTCGCGTCCGTTGCGGCCGCTTTCGGCGACGGGATGATCAGTTCGTACGCCGCAACCCAGATCAGGGACGCTGTCGAACGGGTCAGGCCGTCTGCACTGCCCGAGCCGCTGCAAGCCATGGAGGACGGGCTGACCGCCCAGGCCGTCGAATCCGACGAGGACCTGCTCAACGTGGTCATCCGGCGGTGGGAGTCGGCTCTGGATCCGGACGGCGCCGAGCCCACGGATGAACTGCTCAGGAAGCAGCAGGGTGTGTTCCTCCGCGGAAGGCGTCGGGGCCTGCACCGGCTCGACATCGCGGCGGACGATGAACAGTTCGAATTCCTGCTCACCGTCATGAACACCGCCACCAACCCGCGTACCGCGCGGGACCGGGAGATGTCCGATGCCTCAGCATCCGGGGGAGCGGATCATGCTGACAGGCCTTCCGGCGGGGGTGCGGGGGATGGCGATGCGCCGTTGTGGGAGCGCCGCTCCCGGGCGCAGCGGCTGCTCGACGGGCTGGTCGGAGCCTGCCAGGTGGCCCTGGCCACCGATACGCTCCCCGCCACCGGCGGGCATCGGCCACAGGTGATGGTCACGATCGACTACCAGGCACTGATGTCGGACCTGCAGGAACGTGGAGTGGTTCGCAGGGACGTCCATCCCGTCTCCGAGCGCGGGGCAGCCACTACCCATCGGACTGACCGCGCACAGCCATCGGGGTCGGCAGACCAAGGTCCGGGCTGCCTGCACCCGAGCGATGGGGCGTGCGGAGACCGGAGCCACGGGTCGCTGCAGCGCACCCCTGGACCGAGCGACCAGGGGCGCCGCGGCAACAAGGACGAGTCGATTCCCCGTCCCCGGATCGCCCCCGAACCTCCGGGACGGGGGTACACCGTGTTCGGCGGCCCGGTCACCGCGCAGACCGTGCGGAAGATCGCTTGCGACGCCGATATCATCCCGGTGGTGCTGGGTGGCGGCGGGGAAGTGCTCGACGTCGGCCGTGCACGCAGGTTTTTCGGTGTGGCGCAGCGGCGCGCCCTTGTTGCGCGGGACAGGGGCTGCTCGTTCCCCGACTGCACGGTCCCGGCAGTCTGGACCGAGGCGCACCACATCACCCCTTGGGCTGGCGGCGGAAGGACGAACGTCTCCAACGGATGCCTTCTGTGCTCGTTCCACCACCGGCTCATCGAGCGGGGCAACTGGACGATCGAGGTCGAGCGCGGCATCCCGTGGTTCACGCCGCCGCGCTACATCGACCCTGATCGCACCCGGAGGCGGAACAAGCACAGGGAACTGGCACTCCCACGACCGGATGGCGAGGAGTGTTCGCGCGCCGCGCCTCGAAGCTTCCTGTCCCTGGAGGAGCCGTCGGAGCAGTCGTTCGAGGAGTCGTCGGATGGGCGGTGAGGCGGTGAGGAGGTGGTCGCCGTTGCGGTAGTCCATGAATCATTCGGCGGCCGGCTCGGTCTGCAGGAGGGCGCGGCCTTCGGGAAGCGCCGGGAGGTGAGGCGGGCAGGCAGCCGAGCAGACGAGCGGATGGGCCCTAGGTCCAGTCGATTGTGAAGGCTATTTTTTGGACATACCTGATCCCGACCTACGCTGGCACCATGACGAAACCTCGCGAGGACCCGCTGCACTCCGACCTCGCCCCCGACACCCTCACCGTTGCGGCAGGGCGTCCTCCCCGCGAACATGACTCGCCCGTCAACGTGCCGATCGTCCTCTCGACGACCTACCACGAGACGCGCGCGCCCGAGGCGGGTGACCGCATCTATGCCCGCGGCTCCAACCCGACCTGGGACCCGTTCGAGGAAGCCCTCGGCGCACTCGAGGGCGCCCGGCTGCCGGCCCTCGTCTTCGGTTCCGGCCTCGGTGCTGCCGCCGCGGCGCTGTCCCTCGTCCCCACCGGGGGAGCGGTGGTCATGCCACGCCACGCCTACGCCGGCTCGATCAGCCTCGCCGCGGACCTGGCCGCACAGGGCCGCTTCGAGCTGCGAACCGTCGACATCGCCGACACCGCAGCCGTGCTCGCGGACCTGGATGCGCTCGCGGCACGCTTCGACGCCGGCCAGGTGATGCTGTGGCTCGAGAGCCCCACGAACCCGATGCTCGAGGTCGCCGAGCTGTCCGTCCTGACCGACGCCGCGCATGCCGCCGGGGCCGTGGTCGTCGCGGACAACACCTTCAACACCCCCATGGTGCACCGGCCGCTCGAGGCGGGTGTGGACATCGTCCTGCACTCCGTCACCAAGTGGCTCGCCGGCCACTCCGACGTCGTCCTTGGCGCGCTCATCACCTCTGATCCGGCCCTTCGCGCGCGGCTCCTGGCGCACCGGACCCTGCACGGAGCCATCGCGGGGCCGTTCGAGGTCTGGCTCGCGCTGCGTGGACTCCGGACGCTCGCCCTGCGCATGGAGCGGAGCCAGGCCACAGCGGCATTCCTTGCACACCGGCTCGCCGACCACCCCGCGGTGCGCCGCGTGCGGTACCCCGGCCTGCCCACGGATCCCGGCCACGAGCGCGCCGCCGCGCAGTTCAACGGCTTCGGAGGCATCGTCAGCATCGAGCTCGACGACGTCGCAACGGCCGACGCCCTCGTCGCGGCGGTCCGGCTCTGGCTTCCCGCAACCTCGCTCGGCGGCGTCGAGTCGCTCGTCGAACGACGGCGGCGCCAGCCGGCCGAGCCGCTCACCGTCCCCGAGGCTCTCGTGCGCCTCTCGGTCGGCATCGAGAACCCCGAGGACCTGTGGGCGGACCTCGAGCAGGCCCTCCGGCAGGCGGCGGGTGGGCGCGACGGCGGACTCTGAGCCGTAGTCCGTCGGATGAACCGGTGTGTTCTGTAAACCGGTCCGTCCGGTGCTCCGGTCTGTCCCGTACTCCGGTCTGTCGCGTGCGCTGGTCCGTCCGGATGAGCGAGTCCCTCGTGATCGACGGCCGACCATAGCAGCATCGGCCACCCGTCGACCGCCCGCTGTGTCCTCCGAAGCGGGCCAGCTAAGCTGAACCTGTGGCTCTCGTCTTCGCAATCCAGTACTACCTGTACCTCGCGCTCGGCCTCGTGGCCCTGGGCATCGAGGTGTGGGCCTTCTCCGACTGCGTGCGGCGTCCCGGCACGGCCTTCGAGGCTGCGTTCAAGCGGACCAAGGGCTTCTGGCTCGCCCTCACGGGTGGTGCCGTCGTGGTCGGCCTGCTGTCCGCCCTGGGCAGTCGCGGAGGGTTCAACCTCTTCCAGCTCGTCGCCATCGTCGCCGCCTGCGTCTACCTGGCGGACGTGAAGCCCGCCGTCAGCCAGACCTCGGGGCGCGGCGGCAACCACGGTCCCTACGGCCCCTGGTAGGTATCCCTAGCTGTACTTAGACAGCAGGTTGGTTGCACCGGGTAATGGGTGGTTTGCCTCCGAGGCTGCCGTGGGGGCGCTGGTGGTTGTAGAAGTGTAGCCAGTG
>NZ_JBIVQL010000013.1:0-77803 GCF_044755105.1 Arthrobacter sp. NPDC092385 | reverse complement strand
TCGGCACAGGTAGCCGCTCACGTCAGCTGCCCCGGGAGAAAAAGTGCAGGGATGGGAGCCCGGACTGTTGACAACATCATTGAGACTCCTTCGGACAGCACTGGATACCCGGGTGCGTGGTGAGTCCGATGTCCGCCGGATCAGCGACGCCCCATTGCTGGGCGGCATCTCCTTCGATACCGATGCCCAGAAGAAACCACTGCTGACTCAGGCGCCGGCGCAGAGCCCTCGCGCCGAGTCCTTCCGGCAGATCCGCACCAATCTGCAGTTCGCGCACGTCAGCCGAAAGTCCAAGGCGGTGCTGGTGACTTCGTCTCTTCCTGGCGAGGGCAAGAGCACCACGGCCACCAACCTGGCGATCGCCATGGCTCAGGCCGGTCAGTCCGTCGTTCTGGTGGATGCCGATCTTCGGCGGCCGCGCGTGGACGAGTACCTGGGACTCGAGCGCAACGCTGGACTCACCACGGCTCTGATCGGCCGCGCTGATGTCGAGGACCTCTTACAGCCCTGGGGAACGGATGAGCTCTACATCCTCACCGCGGGCCAGATTCCGCCGAACCCCAGCGAGCTCCTCGGGTCGGACGCCATGAAGCAGTTGATCACACGCCTGGAGCAGAAGTTCGACGCCGTGATCATCGACGCCCCTCCGCTCCTCCCAGTCACGGACGCGGCCGTCCTGGCGCAGCAGGTGGGCGGCGTGGTGCTGGTCATCGGTTCGTCCAAGGTGAAGCTGCCCGACCTACAGAAGTCGCTCGGGAACCTCGAAATGGTGAAAGCTGACCTGCTCGGCGTGGTCATGAACCTCCTGCCCACAAAGGGCCCGGACGCCTACTCCTACAGCTACTACTCGTACGATTCGCACCCTGACTCGCACTTGGCCGCCGAGGACCAGCCTGCCGCTCCCGCGTCCACACCCACATCGTCGAGGAAATCCTTCGACGAGGTGTTGGGGCTCCAATCACCTCCCACCCGCCGCCCGGCACTCGACTAGATGCTGCGTAATGCTCCCGCTATGGGGAAGGAGCACAGTGTGAGACAACCTCTCACCTGGATGAGGCGCTACCCGCGGCGCCTCGCGATCGTCGACGGAATCGTGGTCCTCTGGGCCGTGACAGGCGCGTTCCTCATCCGATTCGGGCTGAGAGATGTCACAGGTGCAGAATCGATTCAGACTTATGCCGTCTTCAGCGTGGTGCTCAGCCTGGTCTGGTGGATCATGCTGGGCGCATGGGATTCGCGGAGTCCCCGCGTCCTCGGCTCTGGAGCGGAGGAATACAAGAGGGTCTTCGGCGCCTCCCTCTGGCTGTTCGGACTCATCGCTATCCTCTCATACGCCTTCCGCTACGACACTGCACGCGGGTACGTTGGACTCGCCCTTCCCGCCGGCGTGGTCGGGCTCCTCGTCGCGCGCTGGATCGTTCGGCAGATCCTGAGCGCGGAGCGCCGTCACGGTAAAAGCTCCTCCCAGATCCTCGTCGTGGGCGGCGCCAGCGCCGTCGACCACCTGGCCACGTCCCTGCGCAAGAATCCCCTTGCCGGCTACAGCCCGGTGGGGGCCTACGTCACGAGTGGGAGCAGCGGTCCCCTGCCCGTCAACCAGGATCTTCCGGTGGTCGGTTTCGGTTCCGATGTCGACTCCATCATCAGTGCGATCGACGCCAGCAAGGCGGATTCGGTCGCAGTGTCCGCGGGCTCGAACCTCGATCCGGAAGTGCTGCGAAGGCTCGGGTGGGCCCTCGCAGCGCGTGAGACGCGCCTCATCCTGGCTCCTGCCCTCACGGATATCGCGGGACCGCGCATCCACACGCAGCCGGTGGCCGGTCTGCCGCTGGTCCATGTGTCGACTCCGAAGCTCACCGGGGGTTCGAGGGTGGCGAAGCGCCTGTTCGACATCACCGGGAGCGCCACCCTGCTACTGCTCCTCTCACCAGTGCTGCTTGTCCTGACCATCCTGGTCAAGCTCAGCAGCCCCGGGCCCGTCTTCTATATCCAGGAGCGCATCGGCGTCGGGGGCTCCACCTTCCATATGTTCAAGTTCCGTTCGATGAAACAGGATGCAGACGCTCAGCTTGCTTCGCTCCTCGCATCCCAGGGAAGCGCCGACACTCCCCTGTTCAAGGTGAAGGACGATCCGCGCATCACCCCGGTGGGCCGAGTACTCCGCAAGTACTCCCTCGACGAACTCCCTCAGCTGATCAATGTGCTGCGCGGCAGTATGAGCCTTGTCGGCCCACGACCGCAGCGCGCGGGTGAAGTGGCACTGTACGACGATGCCGCGCACCGCCGCCTCTACGTCAGCCCGGGCATGAGCGGCCTCTGGCAGGTCAGCGGTCGCTCGAATCTCACCTGGGAGGAGTCCATCAAGCTGGACCTCTACTACGTGGAGAACTGGTCGCTGATGCAGGACATCGTCATCCTCCTCAAGACGTTCAAGGCGGTATTCGCCAGCCATGGCGCTGTCTGATTCCCGCTTTCACCCTTACGCCATGACGGCGCCGCACGATAGGACCGTGAGTGACATCGAGTAGCGCGTCGCCAGCAGGAACAGCACCGGAGAACTCGCCATCTCCCCGCACGCGACGCTCGCGGAAACCGGGCCGCCGTGTCCTGCGGCGAGTATTGCTGGCCGTCGGCATCGGCGTCCTCCTCCTCGCCCTGTGCGGTGGCTGGCTCGCCTTCCGCGCAGTGCAGATCAAGCAGAACCTCGAGTCAGCCATGGCGCTTCTCCCCACCCTGCAGGAGCAGGTGACCGCCAGAGACCTACCTGCAGCAAGTGGCACCCTCAAGGACGTCCAGCGCCACACCACCGACGCCCGCGCTGCCGGCACCGACCCGCTGTGGAAGGCAGCCGGCATCCTGCCGCTGGTCGGTGCGAACTTCTCGGCCACCAGTGAGGTCACCGTGTCCGCGGACGACGTCATAACCCGCGCCGTGGCACCCATGCTCGACAAGGTGGAGACTTTAGACTGGGATGCCCTCACTCCCGCGCACGGCCGAGTGGACGTCGGACCGCTGCGCGACGTTGCGCCGACCTTGAGATCTGCCGCCAACACCGTGCAGCTATCCTTCGATCGTCTCCAGGGCATCGACCGCAGTAAGCTCCTCCCCCAGGTGGCCGGGCCGCTCGAGCAGGCCATTGGAGCACTCGACGAAGCCCGCGAGCCTCTCTCCGGCGCGTCCCGTGCCGGTCAGTTGCTCCCCTCCATGCTTGGCGCTGACGGGCCCCGCAACTACCTGGTGCTGGTGCAGAACAGCGCCGAAGTCCGCGCAACGGGCGGCATCTCCGGTGCACTGGCTGTACTCACCGTCGAGGATGGACGGATTGCTCTGACGGACCAGGGCAGCGCTTCCGAGTTGGGGCGGTTCACCCCATCAGTCACCGTGGACGCCGAGCAGGAACTGATCTACTCCTACCGCATGGGCACGTTCATGCAGAGCGTGAACCTCACCCCGGACTTCCCCACGGCCGCTTCGACGGCTCAGCGCATGTGGCAGGAGCGTCACCCCGGTTCGCGGATCGACGGAGTGATCGCGCTCGATCCTGTTGTGCTCGCCAACATCCTGGGGGCCACCGGTCCCGTGGAGCTCGGTACCTTGGGGGGGGATCCCGCCGTCGATGCCCTGCTCGCACAGACCCAGTTGCCCACCGCACTCGACTCCACGAACGTAGTGCCGACCCTGCTCTCGGACGTGTACGCGCAGATCGAGGAACCCGCCCTACAGGACGCCTACTTCGCGGCGGTCGCCGGCAAGGTCTTCGGGGAGCTGACGAATGTGCAGGGAGATGGCACGCAGCTCATCGAGGCTTTGGTGACCAGTGCAGAGCAGGGCCGCCTGTACCTGTGGTCCGCGTCGTCGGAGGAACAGGACCTGCTCGCGCAGACCGACCTCGCCGGCGCAGCGCTGGGTCCCGCTGTCGGCGGAGCCGCCTTCGGGGTTTACTTCAATGACGGCACCGGGGCCAAGATGGACTACTACGTGCGGCGCACCGTGCAGCTGGTGAAGAGCTGCCCGGGTGACGGGTACTCCCTGTACACGGCCAAGGTGACACTGACCAACACCGCCCCCGCCGATGCCGCGACCAGCCTTTCCGAGTACGTCACCGGTGGCGGAGCGTTCGGTGTTGATCCGGGCCGGGTGCGAACCAACACGGTCGCTTACGGGCCGGCCCAGGCGCTCCTGCAGCAGGCGAGGATCAACGGCGAGGACGTTCCGGTTGGCTCCTTCGCGCACGGCAACCGGCCCGTGGCTATCCTCACCACCGAGCTCGGACCCGGCGAGACGGCAACCATCGAGGTGGACTTCTCGAAGGTGGTCCAGGAGAGCGAGCCGGTGCTCGACGTCACGCCGACCGTTCAGGACCCGGCCGACGTACTCTTGCCGGCGCAAGGCCTGCAGTCCTGCAGCTGACACAGTTCATCGGCCTGGGGCCAGGTTAACACTGGGTTACATCTTCGCGAGTGGTGTTCGGACCCTTCCCCTACCTAGGCATGCTTGGTAACTTTTAAGTAGGGGAACTTCCTTACCAAGTAGTAAATCTTCGGCGGTTCGAGTAATCGTCTCGGGTCCTATAGGGTAGGGGAGAGTAGGCTCAGGGCGTTTTGGGAACGAAGGCCCCGGTCACTTCACCGCTTTTCTCTCGTCTCAATCACCTTTATGGGGAGCTCATCATGAACAAAACCGCCTCAGTCCTGGCCGTCGCCGGAACCCTTGCACTCCTTGGAGCCGGCGCAGCGCAGGCCGCTCCCGTCTCCACTCCCTCCTACGTCACCACGCCGGCACCCGGCACGGTCAGCGATGGCACGGTTGCTCCCGGCGACACCGTGGTGTTCAGCAGCAATGACGGTCTCTTCGAGCCCAACGAGCCCATCCGCATCACTGTCGACCGCACCGACGCAACTCCTTCGGCTGCCGGTTTCGGCGCCGGTGGTGCTGCTGCAGCGCGCGGCGGGCTGATCGTCCTGAACGAGATCGTCCTCGACAAGACGATCAACGCCGATGCGCAGGGCAACTTCTCCTACAACGTGCAGCTCAACGAGGAAGGCGTGTACACGCTGACCGCAGCTGCACTCGATGGCAGCCCCGTTGTCACCTCTCGCGTGGTCGTCGACTCCGCCAACGCAGTTGGTGGCACCACGGGCGGAACCACGGGCGGAACGACCGGCGGTACCACCTCCTCGGTCAAGGGCGGCCTCGCCAACACCGGTGTCGATTCCGCAATGCTCCTCTGGGGTGCCGCTGGCATCGGCGCACTCGGCCTGGGTGCCGGCAGCATCGTTGTTGCCCGCCGTCGCTCCGCCGAGGCGTAATACCTCGCAGTACCAAGCACCAAAGAAGCAGGGCCGGAGCAAACGCTCCGGCCCTGCTTCTCTGTGTACTGAATGTTCGGAGGAAGAGGCCAGCGGCAGCTGGGGACGGAGTCTTGGTCTCAGGAAGACTCCTTTGCCGCTGGCCCCGATCCGGGACCCGCCTTTTATTCGGGTAAGGGCACAAGCCCTGCTGCTGAAGCTTCCTTGGTTCAACAAGTGCAACCCTACGGAGATCTTAAGGACGGCTCACGAGTACGCACGACGTGTTTTTTCCAGCCGGCTACGGGGACCGCGGCCCTGCACTACCTGTCGCGCCGCACGAAATACGTGCTTCGGCCGAGGGCAGTCAGCGCGTGCCGTCGTCCCCCGCCATCTCCCCCGCCAGCTCCTCCCGCGTGGTGATCCCGAGCTTCCCGTAGACGCGGTACAGGTGCCCCTCCACGGTGCGCGTCGACAGCACCAGCGCCCTCGCGATGGCACGATTGGTGGCCCCCTCGGCCGCCATCTTCGCGATCTCCCATTCCCTGCCGGTCAGCTCGTGGGTGGTCCGCGCATCCCCTTCCTCGTGTGGCAGCAAGCCTTCGAGGAGGGACTGGCGCCGGCGCACGGCCCGGAGGGCGAGGCGCCGGGACCGGCCATCACCTCTCTCGTCGAACAGTCGCATGGCCCTGGCCGAGGCGTCGGCCGCGAGCGGCAGCTTCTGGATGCTCTCGGCCTCATCCGCAGCCATGAGCAGGGCCTCGGCATCCGAATCCGCCAGGGCATGCGCATAGTGCGAGAGGACCTCTGCCTCCGTACCCTCGAACTGGTCCGCCAGCTCCGCCAGGCGCCACGCCCTCGCTGTGTCCCCGAGGACCAGGAGCAGCTCCAGGGTGTCCTTCTCGCAGGAAGGATACGGAGCGGACCTCGCCGTCTCGGCCAGGCCCTGGAGCCCGGCGAGGTCACTGCCCTCGCCCGGCGTTCCGGCCCCCCCCGCAGCGAGGAAGGCCCGGCCGAGGAGGAGCAGCGCGCGGCTCCCGGTCGAGGACACCCCGCTGAACTCCTCCTCGAAGGCCTTCGCCGCGCCCTTCTCCCCCAGCGAGTTGGCGGCCCAGGACGCGACGCCGAGCGCGTAGGGAAGCAGCATCTCGCTGTCCAGCCGGCGCAGGGAGATCAGGGCCGGCTCGAGGATCTGCAGTGCGGTGCGGAATCTCCCGCGCCGCGCTTCGAGGACGGCTTCGAGCGCCGCCAGCGGACCGCTCAGGTACTCGAGGCTCACCACGGGCCGCTGCCGGTACTCATCGAGGGCGTCGGCGGCTGCCGCGAATTCGCCTGCGTGGATCAGCGCACTCACGTACTCGACCGTGACCTGCGGGTGCAGGTGTTCGAGGTCCCCGGCAGATCCCTCCACCTCCTCGAGCGCGGCCCGAAGCTCCGCGATGGCCGTTGCGCACTTGCCCAGGGCGCCGCTGACCACTCCCCTGAACACGCGCCCCAGGACCGGCAGGCGGGGTTCCGCTGCCGACTCCGCGGACCGCACGGTGCCGTCGAGGACGTCGAGCCCGGCCTGGGCGGCTGCGTACTGCCCTTCGAGGATCCAGCCGAAGACGTGCAGCAGTGCCACTGCCTCGCGCGCCGCTTCCCCGGCGCCGTCCGGTCCAGCCGCGGCGCGGTCCGGCAGCACCGCCTCCAGCCGTGCCGTGCAGGCATCGGCGAGGGTGTGGACCGCGCTCGGATTCTCGCCCCTGCGGACGCAGGCAAGAGCGGTGAGGACCGCGGCGTCGACGACGGTCATCGGCCGGACCGCACCGCCCCGGACCTTCTCGAGCATGTCCACGGCCACCGCGTAGTCGCCGAGGTTGATCCTGACCCGCACCTCCTCGACCGTGGCGGCGTCGTCCTCTCCCCCGGCCCTCGCGGCACCCGCGAACCGCAGGGCGGACTCCGGACTGGAGACGTGCGCGGCGGTGCGCGCCGCCTGCAGGAGAACCGGTGCCGGCACGTCCACCCCGCAGTCGAGGGCCCAGTTGAGGTAGTCGAGCCGGCCCTCGTGCAGGGCGGGCAGCACCACCTCGTCGTCGTCGAAGACGCTGCGGCGCAGTTCGGCGCTCCGGCCGGCGGGCACCAGCGCCCGGACCACGCGCGTCATCATGGGATGGGCAACCCGGACAGGGCCGGCGGACGTACCGGAGTTCCGCAGGAGCCCGCGCCGGAGGAGCTGCTGCGCCACGGCGTCCTCCCCCAGCCTCGCGAGCCGTGCCTGCGGAAGCCCCCCGCTGAGCGCCACGGCCTCATAGACGGTCCGCTCCTGCTCGCTGAGCCCCTGCAGCAGGGTCTTGCCCAGGTCCACCAACGCGGGGAGGGGCGGGTGGAAGCGCCCCGAGAGGCACCAGACGCCGCTCCGCTCCACCAGTTCACCGGTCGCGGAGGAATGCTCGAGGAGGGCCCGCAGCATCAGGGGGTTCCCCGCACTCTGCCGGGCGAGGTAGTGCGCGGCCCCGCGGGCGAGCGGACCGCCGAGCACGGCCGCGGACAGCCTCGCCGCGTCCGTGTCATTGAGCCCACCGACGTCCACCCGGCTGATGAAGCCGTCCGTGTAGAGCGAGAAGAGGTCACCGGAGCGGGGTGGGATGCCGTTCGAGAAGAGGACCACCTTGATGGTCCGGGAGATCACCAGCTGCGTGAGGATGTGGCTGCTGTCGTCGTCGAGGTAGTGGGCGTCGTCGACCACCACGACCGCCTCGCGGCCTCCGGATGCGGCACGGAAGTAGGCGACGAGCGCGCGGAGGGCGGAGAGGGAGGAGGCGAGCGTCTGGGGTGTCGCCTCGGTGAGGTACGGCCCGAGCGATCCGTACGGCACGTCGGCCAGGCTCGCCGTCGCCCGCACCACGAAGCACTTCTTCTGGTGCGCCTCGAGGACCGAGACGAGGCGGCGGGCGATCGCGCTCTTGCCCGTGCCTGCCTCGCCCACCACGAGGGCACCGTGGAGGTTGGGGTGGGACAGCGTGGAGACGATCGCGCCGATGGTCCGATCGACGCCCACGAGGGGTGCGTGCCCGTCCTCGCGGCTCATCAGAGCGGTGCCGGAAGTAGCTCCGCGAGCTGCAGGCGGGAGGAGACGTGGAGCTTGGAGTAGATCTGGTAGAGGTGCCCCTCGATGGTGCGGACGGAGACGCACATGACCTCCGCGATCTCCCGGTTGGTGTACCCGCCGACCGCCAGCTGCGCGATCTCGCCCTCGCGGGGCGTGAGGGCGTCGAGCTGTGAGGTGGGGCCGCCGGCATCCACGTTGGCCAGGACCCGCCGCGCCCGCTGCTGCACCTCGCGCACCGTGGACTTGTTGCCCGTGGCGCGGGCCGCGTTCAGGGCCGAACGGGCGGCGTCCCTCCCGAAGTTCTGGTCCCCGCCCGCAGCCGCCAGCTCCATCGCCTGCAGGAGCACCTCGGCGTCCCGTGTGGACACGCCCTTCGCGAACATCTCGCAGAGACGGGCGAAGGGTCCCTGCACGCGGGCCGCGACATCGGACAGTTCCGCCAGGGCGGCGGTGTTGCCCAGCCGCACCGAGCTCGTGAAGGCGGACAACTCGAACAGGGACGCCCCGCGCTGCCGGTCCGACCGCCCCAGGGCCTGGAGCTGCTGGGCGGCATCCGGCTTGGCCTCGCGGAGTCCGAGGCTCAGCAACTGCAGCTGCGCGACCATGCGGCGCACCACCCACGGCACACCCGGTGCGGGTTCCGCGTGCACCAGGAACGGGATGGCGGCCTTGATGTTCTGGGTCATGGTGTGGCAGAAGGCGATCGACGCGGCCGCGAGCGGTAGCATCCGGTGCGGGTCGGCGACCCGCAGCTGGTCGAACGCCGGGGCCAGGAGTACCAGGGCGTCCTCGGGCGTGCCGTACCGGCCACGTGCGAGTCCCAGGGCGAGCTGCACCGCCGAGCCGTGGTGCATGGCCCCGCAGTCCTCGGCGGAGAGACGGAGCTTCCGCGCACCCGATTCCCAGCAGCCGGTGGCGCTGTAGACGGCGGCCAGGCGCAGGTAGGCGATCTCGCTGGTGCGGTCGCTGCCGTAGGACTCCTCCAGGCGGTCCGCGATCGAATCGGCCAACTGGAGCGCCTCCAGCTGGCTCTCCATCATGGCCCACGCCTCGCACAGCAGCACGTCGCTGCGGATCCCCTGGTCCCGGGTGAGCAGGGGCGAGGAGTGCCTCAGGGACAGCACGAGGTCCCGGCACTGCGCGAACTCCCCCTGCAGCGACGCGAGCTTCGCGCGCGCGATCACGACGTCGGCCCGGAGCCGGGCCTTCTCCTCCCCGGCGAGGCCGGCGTCGGCCTCCAGGCGTGCCTCGGCGTCGGCGAGGGGCTCCTCGAGCCCGGCCAGGCCGAGGCAGCTCCGGAGGAACGCGTCCGCGAGGAGCAGCTCCACGGCGTCCGCCGTCGCGGCCTCGCCGAGCAGCGGTGTGGCGAGCAGGACAGCGTTCGCGGCGTCCTGGAACCGGCCCTCGAAGGTGAGGGCGTGGATCCGCTCGGCGGCGGCAGCGGCGGAGGACCGGTGCGCGTCCCCGAGTTCGGCGAAGGTAGCCGCGTCCCAGTACCTGCCGGCGTGGTTGGCCGCGCGGGCGGCGGCGAGGGCCAGTGCGGCGGGGACCGGCCGGTGGCACTTCAGCAGCCACGCGGCGTGCCGCTCCGGGTCGAGCAGCTGCGCCTGCGCGGCGTCCTCGACCCAGCGCCTGTAGAGCTCGCCGGAGCGCTGTGCGGAGAGGGACTCGACGGTGCCGGCGGCTATGACGGGGTTCGCGAACTCCACGTATTCCTGCTTGCCGTGCCGCACGGCGAGGATGCCGGCCGACTGGAGGGAGTCGACGTCCGTGCTGGTGGTGATGCCCTGCGCCGCACCGAGCGGCAGCCGCCCCGCCAGGGCGATCACGTGCGCGACCTCCTGCTGGCCTGCCGGCAGCTCCTCGAGGAGCGCCTGCGCCGCTTCGGCGATCTCGGCGGGAACGGGGGTGCCGCCGGGCAGCAGCACCCAGGAGTTCCCGTGCTGCACGATGCGCCGCCCGCGCAGCTCCCGCGTGCAGGCCTGCAGGAACCGCGCGTTGCCTCCGCTCATGCAGTGCAGCAGCTGGACGGCCTCGGCACTGACGGGTCCCTCCAGCTCGGCCTCCAGGAAGGCCCCTACCTCCGGCGGGGTGAACGGCACCAGGTCGAACCGCTTCAGCGAGCCGTCCCGCCACAGCGCGGCGAACAGGGGATCAGCGGCCGCGAAATCCTGGGCCGTCAGCAGCACGAAGGCGGTCTCGCTGAGCACGAGCTGGCCGATGAGCGCAGCCGAGGAGGGGTCCAGGTACTCGACGTTGTCCACCGCGAGGACCACGCGGCGGCCGCGTGCCTGCCGGTTCAGCAGCTCGGACACGGCCTGCAGCACCGTCACGGGGTGCTCGCCGACGTCCGCCTCGAGCTCGGACAGGAGGAAGTTCACCGGACGGAACGCCTGGTGCCGGGACCCCCTGGAGCCACGGATGCGGAGGATGTAGAGGCTCTCCGCCTGGGCGGACAGCACCTGCTGCATGACCGCCGTCTTGCCGACTCCCGCTTCGCCGACCAGCACCGCACCGACGGACCCCGGCGAGAACAGGGCCTCCCCGACCGCCGCGACCGTATCCTGCCGGCCCACGAAGAAGGGTGCCTCAGCGAACCTGCTCATGTCCTCACCGCCCCGTGAAGTACTGCAGAATATATCGAGAGAGACAGCATGCCAAGGATGAATTCATCCATGAGACCACTTCCTACATCCGAAGTCTGGGTCGTTCCACTTCGAGCCTAGGAAGGCTTCGGGCCTGCTACACGAGTAACACTTACTGGAGTTCCACTCCACCTACTCGCTTCCCACCCGGGTAATTACGGTAAGACTACTTGCAAATCCCGCATCGAGTACTTGGACGACGAGTGTCGCAGAGTCCGTGTGACGCCCCACCTGCTATCAGGAGTTGCCGTCGAACAGGCTCGTGACCGAGCCGTCGTCGAACACCTCGCGGATGGCCCGGGCGATCAGCGGGGCGATCGAGAGGACCGTCAGCTGCGGGAACCGCTTCTCCGAGGGGATCGGGAGGGTGTTGGTCACCACGACCTCCCGGGCACCGGACTCCGCCAGGCGCCGGGACGCCGGCTCCGAGAATACCGCATGCGTGGCGGCGATGATGACGTCCTTGGCGCCGGCGTTCTTGAGCACCTGCACGGCACCGGAGATGGTTCCGCCCGTGTCGATCATGTCGTCGATGAGCACGCAGGTGCGCCCCTCGATCTGGCCGACCACCTGCTTGGAGATCGCCTGGTTGGGCACCGTGAGGTCGCGGCTCTTGTGGACGAAGGCCAGCGGCGCACCACCGAGGCGCTCGGCCCACTGCTCGGCCACGCGCACGCGCCCGGTGTCCGGGGAGACGACCGTGACGTTGTCGGCGTCGACCCGCGTGCGGATGTAGTCGGCGAGCAGCGGGATGGCCATGAGGTGGTCCACCGGTCCGTCGAAGAAGCCCTGGATCTGCGAGGTGTGCAGGTCAACGGACATGAGGCGGTTGGCGCCGGCCGTCTTGTACAGGTCGGCGACGAGGCGGGCCGAGATCGGCTCGCGGCCCCTGCCCTTCTTGTCCTGACGCGCGTAGGGGTAGAACGGCGACACCACGGTGATGCGCTTCGCGGACGCCCGCTTGAGCGAATCCACCATGATGAGCTGCTCCATGAGCCAGTTGTTCAGCGGCGCCGGGTGGGCCTGGATCACGAAGACGTCCGTGCCCCGGACGCTCTCCCCGGACCGCACGTAGATCTCGCCGTTCGCGAAGTCATAGGCCGAGACCGGCAGCAGCTCAGTGCCCAGCCAGGACGCGATCTCCTCCGCCAGTTCCGGGTGGGCGCGCCCGGAGGCCAGGACCAGCTTCTTCTCGCCGTGTGCGGTTATCTCGCTCATGCCTGGGTGCTCTTCTCTTCGGTGGGGTTGCTCGAGGGGGTGTTCTTGTCGGGGGAAGCGCCGGCCGCGCCTGCGGCACCGGCGGACGCGGAGCCTGCCCGCTTCTCGGCCACCCAGTCCGCGATGTTCCGCTGCGGTGCGACGGTCAGGGCGAGCGAACCGGCCGGGACGTCCTTGCGCACCACGGCGCCCGCCCCCGTGTAGGCGCCGTCCCCCACCGTCACGGGGGCCACGAAGACGGTGTTGGAGCTGGTGCGCACATGCGAGCCGATCACGGTGCGGTGCTTGTTGACGCCGTCGTAGTTGGCGGTGATGTTGCCGCACCCGATGTTGGTGTACTCGCCGATCTCGGCGTCACCCGCATAGCCGAGGTGCGAGAGCTTCGAACCACGCCCCACGGTCACGTTCTTCGTCTCGTAGAACGCACCGATCTTCCCGTCCTCGCCCAGGACCGTCCCGGGGCGCAGGTAGGTGAAGGGGCCCACGCTCGCGCCGGCACCGATGCGCGAGCCGCTCCCGTGCGTGCGGACCACGTGCGCGCCTTCGCCGACGACGACGTCGGTGAGGGTGGTATCCGGACCCACCACCGCGTCCCGCGCCACGAACGTTTCGCCGTGGAGCTGCGTGTTCGGCAGCAGCGTGGTGTCCTCCTCGAGGGCGACGGTCGCGTCGATCCACGTGGTGGACGGGTCCACGATGCTGACTCCAGCGCGCATCCACCGCTCCACGAGGCGCCGGTTCAGCTCAGCCCCGAGCGCCGCGAGCTGCACGCGGTCATTCGCGCCCTCGACCTGCCAGCGGTCCTCCTGCACGACGGCGGCGACGCGGCCGCCGTCGGCGCGTGCGATTCCGACGACGTCGGTGAGGTACATCTCGCCCTGCGCGTTGTCGACGTCGACCCGCGTCAGCGCGCTCCTGAGCACGGCGGCGTCGAAGGCGTAGATGCCGGAGTTGACCTCGCGGATGGCCCGCTGCTCGGGCGAGGCGTCCTTGTGCTCGACGATCGCGACCACCGTGCCGTCCTCATGGCGCTGGATGCGCCCGTACCCCGTGGGGTCCTCGAGCACCGCGGTGAGGACGGAGACCGCATTGCCCTCGCCCTGGTGCACCGCCACGAGGTCCCGGAGGGTCTCGGGGGTGAGCAGGGGGACGTCACCGTACGTCACGACCACGGTCCCGGCCAGCGGGCTCCCGGAGCGTTCGTCGAGGCCCGCGAGCGCCACCTGCACGGCCCGGCCGGTGCCGGGGACGTCGTCCTGGTCGATCAGCACCGCAGCGGAATCGAGCCCGCTGACGTGCTCGGCCACGCGGTCACGCTCATGGCGGACGACGACGGCGAGGTCCCGTGGCTGCACGGCGCGTGCCGCGCGCAGCGCGTGCCCGATCATGGAGATGCCGCCGATGGGGTGCAGGATCTTCGGCGTGCGCGACTTCATCCGGGTACCGGCTCCTGCCGCGAGGACGATCACCGCCGCCGGGATCTCGGTACCGTTCAGCGCGGTGGCAGTGGTGCTGTCCTGGTTGCTCACGAAAAAGCGCTCCTACCTCTGGGGGACCGGCGTGTGCGGCGGACTGACCCGTCCGGGCAGCAATTCACCGTTCCGCCCATAGGATTCGAACCTATACTCCACAGCTCCAAAGGCTGGGGTGCTGCCATTACACCAGGGCGGACCGCGACCACGCTCCCTGGTGCCGGAGCATGTGCGCACGGTTATCTAGTTTGCCATGCTCCCGGGGCACGGGCGACTCCACCCGGGGGTTCCCTGCGGGTGGAGTCTCGGCGCGGTTCCGGGGACGGCCGGCCATTGAAAGCGCTGCGGCGGCGGGGCTAGATTACGAGCATGCTTCCTCCCCGGCCAGAGATGTCCAATGCCGTCCCGCCTCCCATCGTCAGGGAGGAGCCCGCTCCACGGGTGGTGCGGGCCTCGGGCGGGCTATGGCTCCTGGGGGTGGTTGCCGGCGTGGTGGCGCTCGTGTTCGCGTTCCTCGACCGCGAGGCGCACCTGGACGACCTGCGGGAGACCGCCGGCACCCTCGACGCCGAGGTGGAGGCCTCGGCGGTGGACCAGGTGGCCTCGGTAGCCCTGTGGGGGACGCTGGGGGTATTCGCGCTCGTCCTGCTGCTCGAAGCACTCCTGGTCAGGCCGCTGCTGCGGCGCCGCGGCTGGGCCCGCTGGGCGCTCCTGGCGATGGTGGTCTTCAACGCAGGCGCCGTGCTGCTGGTGCTCGCCTTCCTCGGGAGCGATTCGGCCGGGTTCCAGCCCGCTCCCCACCTCGCAGTGGTCCAACTGGTCCTCGCGGCGCTGGCCCTGATCGTGTGCCTGCTTCCGGCGGCCGCGCGCTGGTTCCGGGACGTCCCCTCGCGGCGCTGACGAGCTGATCAGCCCCGGGCGAGCTCCCTGCCCTGCTCGGCTGCGCCTGTCCGGACCACCAGTTCCTCGCAGGAGCGCAGCACCACCTGGCAGGCCTCGAGGGCGCCCCGATCCGTAAGCGGGTTCTCGGCCATGACCCGCCAGCGGCGCAGGGTCCCGAACGAGGTGGACCGGATCTCCTCGGCGTCCGCGCCGGGCGCCAGGGCAAGACGCTCCGCGGCACCCGTGCCGGAACCTCCCACCAGCCGCTCTGCCTCGCCCGCTGCGCGTGCCGGCAGGGGGACGAGGCCGGAGCGCAGCGCGGACAGCAGCCGAAGCTCGCTGATCTCGTGGGCGTTGGCCCTGATCCTCTCGATGCCGGCCAGCAGCTGGGCGCCGTCCTCCCGCGGGTTGCTGCGCAGCAGCGCCTCCAGGCCCGCCAGCGCCGTCCGGACCCGCAGGGTCGCCGCACGCGCGCTGAACTGCCGCAGCACGAGCGTCATGAGGTGGTCGAGCCCGCTCCGCCGGGCCAGCTCACGCGCCAGCGCCGTCGCATCCGTGGTGCCGCCACGCACCAGCGCCGCTCCCAGGCGCAGGCCGAACATGCCGAAACGGTCGAGGATGCGCCCCGCGTCCTCGGCGGAGATCCCGATGGCGGGCCCTCCCGCGACGAAGCGGTCCGCGGAGATCAGCATGCGCTCGCGCTCCGCGTTCCCGAGCGCAGCCAGGGCCACGAACGCCTCGTACTCCGCCTGCCGCAGCGTCCGCGAGCTCTGGGCGAGGAGCCCGGCCATCGGAAGAACATCGAGCACCAGCGACCTCAGCGACGCGTCGGCGCGGTAGCGGTCGGCGATCCGGGAGGCGGAGATGAGGGAATCGATGCGGCCCGCCCCCACCTCGTCCGCGCGGGACAGGACCGCGAGCGCATTCACGGTGCCCGCGTGGGCCGCGCTGGTGTCGCGGAAGGCCTCGAGGAACTTGATGTCCGAGGCGTGCAGGTGCCGCATCAGGTAGATCACGGCATCCGCCTCGGACGGCGCATCCTCGGGCGTGAGGAACCGGGTGCTGCGCGCGGAGACATCCGCCGAGAGGGAGGCGATACCGGGGGTGTCGATCAGGGTCATGGAGCGCAGGTTCTCGGCCGGCCACTCGACGACGAGCCGGGCGACGTCCTCGGCCTGCTGCCCGCCGAGGTCGAAGACGAGCCGCCCCTGGACCCTCGTCAGGGGAAGCAGCCGCGGTTCGCCGTCCACGGGGTACAGGGTGATCCGGGGCGTGGCCGCGTGGCGGTACCAGGTGATGATGCGGGTGCACTCCCCCGTGTCGGTGGGAGCTATCTCCTCGCCGATGATCGCGTTGAGGAGCGTGGACTTGCCGGCCTTGACCATGCCCGCGACGGCGACGCGCAGCGGCTCGCGGAGGCGCTGCGCGTACGTCTCGAGCTCTGCCCGCACCGCGGGTTCGTCGTCGTACACCCTTACGGCCTCCAGCAGGAGGGCCTCGACGGCGCCGCTGTCCCTCATGCTCCTGCCGCCACCGCGTCCGCGGAGAACTGCCGCTCGGGGGCGGCTGCGGGAAGGAGCTTCCTGGCCTGGGCGTGCAGCTGGTCGATCCGGGTCAGCTCGGCCTTCAGCTGGACCACCCGCTCATCGCGCTGCTGCCGGAAGCTCGAGGCCGTGCGCTGCGCGGCGGTGACCGAATCGGCGAGTGACCGGTGGTGCTCCTCGGCGATGTTGCCGAAGTGGTCGCGGATCTCGCGCTGGACGAGGCGCAGCCGGTCCTTCAGCTGCTTGCCCACCTGGAAGACGACGTCGTCCATCTGCCGCCGCACGAGGGCCTTCGCCTCCGCCTGGCGCCGCTTCAGCCTGGCGTCCTTGTCCTCCCGGTACGCCTTGCGCCCCAGCAGCAGGCCGGCTCCGACCGAGAGCGGATTGATGAGGGACATGCCGATGATGCCGGTCAGCAGCCCGAACATCAGGACGCCGCCGTAGGAACCGCGCATGCCGATGAGCACCTTCCCCGCGGCGCTGACGTGCCCGGGGTCCAGGTAGGGCACCTCCTCGACGGGGGCGAGGACGCCGTCCGTGCCGGCCACCTCCAGCAGGGGCAGGGGTACCTCGTCGAGTGCGAACAGTTCGGCCACCTGCTCGGCGAGCCACTGCGAGCGCTCGTTGGTCCAGACGAAGGTGTCGGACACCGCGGACGCGACGCGCTGCTCGAGCCACTCCGCGAACTGGTCCCAGACGGGCCCCGGGTCCCCGGCGTCGATGGCGGTCTCCGCCTCCCGCTGGATGGATCGGATCCGGTCGCGGAGATCGTGCTCCATGTCGGAGATCAGGTCCGACGCGCCGTCGTTCAGGGTGGTCTGCCAGCGCGAGGAACGCTTCCGCTGCTGGTCGGCCTTCTCCTTGGCCTCCTCCAGTTCCGCGAGGAGCACGGGCACTCCCTCGGGGTTCTGGAGCGCCTGGAGCTCGGACTTCACGGACAGCCGCAGGTGCTCCGTGGTGGACAGCAGGTCCTGTGCCACGGAGTTCCGGCGCAGGGCCTGGGCCTTGCCGACGACGTCGTTCCGGAGGTAGGCGATGAGCTCGGGGAACCCGGACTCGCGGTTGAGCTCGGGATCCTTCGCCTGCGAGGCGAACAGGCGGAGGTCCGAGGAGACCGGGATCAGGGGGGCGGTTTCCATGCCCGCCTGGGCGAGGTGGGCGCGGTCGAGGTCCGCGACGGCCCTCCACTGCGGGTAGAGATCGGTTTTCGACAGGACGCAGCCCACGTTCGGGACGATGCGCTGGGCCTGCTTGAGGAACCTCAGTTCCGGTTCGGTGTACTCCTGCGAGGCGTCCGAGACGAGGAGCATGGCGTCGGCCGTGGGCAGGGCAGTGAGGGTGGTCAGCGCGTGGGCCGATTCGAGGCCGCCGACCCCGGGGGAATCGATGATGGAGAGCCCGTCGGCCAGCACCCGCCGGGGAAGGCGGACCTCCGCCGAGGCGAGCCCCTGGCTGTTCGACGGATTGCCCCGCTCCGACACGAAGCCGGCGATCTCCTCGAGCGCGATGGGCCGGCGCTCGAACGCCGAGGAGTCCTGCTCCGCCCCGCCGCTCCCGCGGGGCACCAGCACTGCTGCGCTGGCGGGATCACCGAAGCTGACCACGGTGGGCACGGAGGTGGCGATGTCGTCATCCACCGGGCACACCGGCGCGTTCACGAGGGCGTTGATGAGCTTGCTCTTGCCCTGCTTGAACTCCCCCACCACGATGACCCGGATGTCCGGGTTCGCCAGGCGCACCAGCGTCTGCTCCAGCCTCTGGCGCAGGTCCGCCCTGTCCCCGGTGGCGACCAGGCTGAGACCGCGGTTCACGAGCGTGGTGAGATCGTCCATGTAAAGCTCCCCGATGAGTTGTTGTCCGAGACCGCAGGCAAGCCCAACGGGGTGGATCCCCCGTTGGGCTTGCCCGAGTTGTCCTGCAGTTAGAGCGAAGAATCCTCCACCGCGACCGAGTTGTCGACCTCGAGGTCCACCTCGTTGTCGACGAAGATCGCCGAGTCGTCGATCTCGGTGTAGGCGTTGTCGGAGTTGTCCGTCTCGTTGAAGGAGTTCTCGACCTCCAGCGTGTTGTCCACCGAATTGTCCGTCTCGTTGAAGGAGTTCTCGACCTCCAGCGTGTTGTCCACCGAGTTGTCGTTGAACGAATCCTGCACCACGACGTCTGTGGTGTCCGAGTTGTCGGTGACCGAATTGTCCGTGTTCAGCGAGTTCTCCAGATCGACGTCGACATCGATGTCGGTGTCGGTGTCCACGGAGTTGTCGGTGGTCGAGTTGTCGGTGTCCGAGTTGTCGTTGAACGAGTCCTCCACCACGACGTCGGTGTCGATCGAGTTGTCCGAGTTGTCGGTGTCCGAGTTGTCGTTGAACGAGTCCTCGAGCTCCACGTCGATGTCCGTGTCGACGGAATTGTCGGAGTGGTCGGAGTTGTCGGAGTGATCCGAGTTGTCCGAGTTGTCGTTGTACGAGTCCTCGACCGAGTTGTCGGAGTTGTCGTTGTAGGAGTCCTCGACCGAGTTGTCGGAGTTGTCCGAGTTGTCCGAGTTGTCGTTGTACGAATCGGTGGTGTTGCCGATCGCGACGCTGGCGGAGCCGCCGGCCGTGACGTTGGTGGAGCTGTCCTGGGAGTGGTCGTCCGAGTTGTCCACGGAGTTGTCGACCCTGGCGTCACCGTTCGCTGCGACCGCGCCGTTGCCGGAAGCGATGAAGGCGTCGTTGTCGAACATCTGGGTGACGTCGCCGTTGGCCCAGATGTTCTGGTTCACGGACTGGTCCGTGATGGTGTCGCGGTCATCCACGGAGGAGGTGTAGGAGTAGTTGTTCACGACGTGCAGGAGCTGCTGGACCGCGTTGCCGTGATCGTTGTCGTCGCCACCCGTGGAGGGCGTGCCCGGCGTACCCGGCGTGACAGGCGTCGTCGTTCCGCCGCCACCGCCGCCGCCCGGCGTCGTCGGCGTGGTTGTTCCGCCGCCGCCCGGGGTGAAGGGGGCCGGGGTGACATCGCCGGAGGAGTTGCCGCCGGTGTTGTAGCTGCGGCCGAACGAGCTGGCGTTGCCGCCGCCGAAGCTGACCGGAGCGTAGTCGAGGACCACGGGCATGACGGCGTCGACGTCGTCCATGCACACGTCGCCGAGGCCGGCCTCGGCGAGGACCCCTTCGGGGTCGCTGATGAATTCGCTGGCCGCTTCCTGGTCGTTGAAGAGGTTCATCAGGAAATCGAGGAGATCTGAAGCGAGAGTAGTCATGGGATGTTCCTTCGGTGAGGGTGTCGATTCGCCGGCGGCTCTGCCTGGCTTGGTTCAAACGTAGGAGCGGGGGTGCACCGGGGGCATCGGTAGTTGCCCCCCTAACCCCGGGCTCCCGTTAGGGGTTTCGTCCGGCGTCGTTAGGGGCCCCCGCAGGTGAAGGACCCCGGGAAGCAGCGCTGCCGCCGGCTGCCGGTTCCAGGGCGAGGCGGAGCCGGGCCAGGAGTTCCGAGCGCGACGACGCACCGAAGCGACGCCGGATGCGGGCCACATGGTGCTCCACGGTGCGGGGCGAGATGAAGATCTCCTCGCTGATCTCGCGATAGGTCCGGCCCAGCAGGACCAGCTGCGCGATCTCGCGTTCGCGTCCGCTGAGGGCCGGGCCCGCCGTCCGCCGTGCGTCCCCGGGGACGGTACCGGCCCGCGCTGCTGCCGCCGCCTGGAGGGCAGCGACCCGCTGCGCCGTGGGCGCCTCGCGCGGCGTCCTCGGGTCCGGCCGTGGTGTCCGTTCCCGGATGGGGCGTAGGTCACGGGCGCAGGAGAGCAGCCTGGTCATGTCCTTGCGGTCCGCGGCCCGGGCCGAAGCATGGCCCGCCAGCCGTGCACCTTCCCAGGGGAACCCGGCTGCGGCGAGGCTTCGTGCCGCGTCCTCGACGGCGTCGGCATCGAACCTCCCGGCGAGCACGGAGACCCACGCCTTGCCCGCGACCGCGAACGTGGCAGCCAGTGGATACGTCACCGCCTGGCGGACCAGCGCCGCCGCGTGGGGCGCCAGGTCCTCGGGGCGTTCGAGCAGGAGGCCGGCCTGGACGGCCGACCAGTGCAGGGGCACGGACCACAGGGGAGGATCGCCGAGCCTCTCGAGGAGCAGCCACGCCTCCTCGAGGTGGGGTTTCAGCCCGTCGACGTCGCGGAGCCGGGCCGCGGCGATGACCAGTTCGTCGAGCGGAAGGATGGCCAGCAGGTCCACCGAGACGTGGAGCAGTGCCTCGCGGGCGCGCTGCCAGGCCTCGACGAGGGCGGGGGTGTCCCCGGCGCGCCTGGCGAGTCCCACCTCGAGCGCCTGCAGCAGCAGCTCGTCCCGCGGGCCGAGGTGCTGCTCGCGCCCTCCGGCGTCCACGATGAAGTGCCGCGCCTGGACGGGCTGGTCGAGGAGCATGGCCGCCCATGCCCCCAGGAGGCACAGGCGCGGGCGCAGGACCTGCCCCCCTTGTCCGCCCGCGAGTGCCGCCTGGATCAGGGACAGTGCGGTCTGCGGCTTGCCGGCCAGGAGCGCGACGATCGCTGCGAAGGACGCCGGCAGCTCCGGCGCGGGCGAGATCCTCCCGGTCGAGTTCAGCGTGTCGGATGCGCGGATGAGGATGGGGAGTGCGCCGTAGGGATCCGGGCCGAGGGACAGCAGGGCTCCCTCGGCCAGGAGCGTGTGCGCGACGTCGTGCAGCGAGGGCGACGGCGCGGAGGCCCTCCCCTCGACCAGGGAACGGGCTCCAGCGGCGTCACCGGCGGCCAGCAGCGCGAGCGCGCCGAGCGGCTCCACTCCCGGTGGGCGGAGGGCTGCGGCCCAGCGGTGGACATCGGCCGCACGCGCCATCATGCCGCGGTGCGCCCAGAGCGCGCTGGATACCCGTACCGCCCGGGCGAAGTCCGGGAGGGTCAGCTCCTCCTCCGGTGGCTGATGCCCGAAGTAGGTGTCCAGGACGCGGGAGGCGGCATCGAGATCGCCCACCCCGAGCGCGGCCTCGGCCCGGCGCGGCGCGGTGGCCAGGGCATCGGCGCCGGCGGCGACCGCGAGGTCGAGCGATTCCAGCGCCCCGCCGGGATCGGTGCCGAGGAGGCTGGTGCCCTCCTGGTCGAGCAGGCCCGCCAGGCGTTCGTCGACGAACCCCTCCGCGGCGAGCTGGCGCGCGAGGCGCCCGAGCGGCAGTCCTTCGGAGCAGTACAGGTCCACCAGCGCGCGCTGCAGCCGCCGCACCTGGTACACATCCGCATCCTCCAGCACGGAGGCGCGGAGCTCGGGGGATGGCCGGCCGTCCGCCTGCACGAAACCGGCAGCCCTTGCCCGGTCCACCAGGTGCTCGGGCGGCGTTCCCTCGCTGTACAGCAGCGGCGGGACGAGACCGGGGATCGAGAAGCCGACGCACAGCGCGAGGACGACCTCGTAGGTTGCGGTGTCCAGTTCCAGCGGGTGACTGCCGTGCGAGCGCACGTCCGCCTCGAGGTAATGGGCCACCACGATCAGGCCTCCGCGGGTGCGGAGGACGCGGTGGGGTCCCCACCAGGCGCCGGCGGATCGGTGGGCGTCGGCTCGACGGCCGGCGGTGGCGGCTCGGACGCAGGCTCGGTGGTGGGCGAGGGGTCCGGCGAGGGAGGTGGGGGCGTGGTGGGGTCTGGGGTGGGGTCGGGAGTCGGTTCGGGTGCAGGCGGCGGGGTGGTCGGCTGCACGACGGGCGGCGCCGGAGTGGGCACCGGGGCCGGGCTCGGAGCTTGGCTCACGGGAACGGTGGGGCTCGGGGAGGGGCTCGACGGCGGGAAGGGCGCGGGCGGCGTCGGACCGACCGGGCTCGTCCCGGGCTTCTGCGCGGACGCCGGTGCCTGCGAGGACGGCGCGGGCGAGGACCCTGCGCCTGCCGGTGCTCCGCCGGGTGCTTCCTCCGCTGTCGGGGCTTCGGGCCGTGCGGCCTCCGAGGCCTTGCTCGTGCTGCGGCTCGTGCCGTCGGCAGGAGACTCTTCCGCGGCCTTGGGCTTGTCCTCCGATGCGGCGTCCTTGACCCCTGCCCGCTCCAGGAAGGTCTGGCCCTCGTCCGGGGCCAGGGGTCCGACGGGCCCTTCGCTCGCGCTCCCACCGGGCTCGGGGGTTGCACTCGGCGTCGCCGGTGCAGCTACCGGCTTCTCGGCGGCCTCGGCCCGGGGGTCCCCCGCCAGCGCCGAAATGGCAGGAAACAGGTTCGGGGCGTTCGTCGCACTGGCTGTCGCGACGCCCAGCAACGCCACGGCTGCAGCGATGGCCCCCACCCGGATCCCCAGCCGCTTGTTCGGCGCCATGGACACCGGGCCGTGACGGGGCGCCGTGGCCGGCCGCCGGGCGGAGGGCAGGGAGAAACCAGCGGCATTGGTGCGGGCGGCGGGTACTCCGCTCCCCTGCACCGCACTGCCGACCTCCTGGTCCGCGGCGCCTGCCGCGGCCGGGTCCTGGTCGGAGGCATCCTCGAGGGCCGCCGTCGCGAAGGCCGCGCCGAGGGCCACGGAGGCCTTGGGGTCGAGGTCGATGGCCAGAGGGCGGTTGAATTCGTCGGAGAGCAGCTGAGCCACCAGCGGGATGCGCGACGATCCGCCGATCAGCAGGATGGCGGTCAGGTCCTCCGGGCCGACCTCCGCACTCTCGAGGGCCGAGCGCAGGGTGTCGACCGTCTCCGCGAGCGCGGGTTCGATCATCGCCTCGAATTCCGACCGCACCAGCCGTACCTGCGAGTGCACTCCGGGAATCATCACCGAGACCGTCGCCTCGGAGTCCGACGAAAGGGCTTCCTTCGCTTCGGCACACTCCCGGCGCAGCCGGTTGAGGGCGGCAAGGACCTCGGGAGCGGACGGATCGAGGTCCGCCGGGGAGATCTTCGCGCTGGCCAGGACGCTGTGGAAGACCTCCTGGTCGAAGTCCGCGCCGCCGAGGCGCTCGAGGCCCTGAGGAACCCCCAGGACCGTGAAGGAATCGGCGTCGGCCTTCCGGACCACCGTCGCATCGAAGGTCCCGCCGCCGAGGTCGTAGACGGCGAGCGTGCTCCCGCTCGCGACCTGCTCGCGGGAGGCGTACGAGAGCGCTGCGGCCTCGGGCTCGGTCAGCAGCTCGACGTCGTGGATGCCGGCATCCGAGAGCGCTCCCCTGAGGAGGGACTTCCTGTGCTCTCCCCAGCCCACCGGATGGGTCAGGGTGACGACGTCGGGAGATCCGCCCTCCCGCTCGACGGCGACGCCGACCACCCACGAGACGACGGCGGCGAAGAGGTCCTGCGGGAGGACCTCCGTGCCCCCCACCATCAGGGGGACGTCATCGCCCATCCGCCGCTTGAATTCCCGGGTGACACACTCCGGCTGCGCAAGTCCCCTGCGCTCCGCCGCCTCTCCGACCAGGCGTGTCCCGTCGTCACCGATGAAGACGACCGTCGGTATGGCCGATGCGCGGCTGCCCAGCGGGAGGATCTGCGGCGCGTTCGGCCCCTGGCCGCCTGTCCGGATGACAGCCGCGGCCGTGAAACTGGTTCCTACATCAATGCTGAGACCGTAACTCATAGTTTCCCCATGTCATGCTCGTCCTTGACCACCAGGGCCCAGCTAACCGGACGGTCACGAGCAAAACGAGAGTAGTCTCGCGCACCCGATACTTGTCTTCCGCGCAGGACTACTTGCCCCCTTCGGCGTCACTTCGCGCAAGGATTTGCAAGCATTCACTCAGGTTCCCCTTTTTATTGCAAGGCTGCGCCCCGGACAGTACAAGCCCTGCCGGGAGCTTCGCTAACCTCTGACGAACTGGCCCGCAGACGCGGGAAGGTCTCACCAGAAAGTAGCCCATGCATTCTTCCTTCAGCCTGCGCGCAGGCCGAGCAGCGGCCGGCGTCGCCCTCACCGCCGTTGCAGTGTCCTCCCTCGCAGCACCTGCGTCGGCGGCACCGCCCACCGTCCTCGCCGATGGGACGGCACTTGCCGGCACGCTCCAGGGCGATGGCGCCTTCACGGCATCCGTGGATGCCCCTGCCGGCTCGAAGGTGAAGTTCAAACTGGACGGCACCTTCCTGGGCCAGGACGACACGGCCCCCTACTCGTTGCCCGTGACCACGGGCGCCGGACCGCATAAGCTCAACGTCCGGTGGGAGACGCCCACGGGACGGGAGGAGGCCACGGTGTCCTTCTCCGTCGGCGCATCCGCGCAGCCCGCGCCTCCCGTGAAACCGGCCGCTCCCGCACCGGCACCCGCGCCTGCTCCTGCGCCGGCACCCGCGCCCGCGCCCGCACCTGCGCCCACGCCCGCACCCGCGCCCGCGCCAGCCGGCGTCGTCCAGGTCTCGACCGCGGCCGGGCTCAAGGCGGCCCTCGCCTCCGCCCTGCCCGGGCAGGTCATCGAACTGCGGGACGGCCGCTACGTGGGGGCCTTCACGGCGTCGGCCTCCGGCACGGCCCAGGCGCCCATCACGCTCCGGGGATCCCGCAGCGCGGTACTCTCCTCCGGATCGATGTCCTCCGGCTACGGCCTGCACGTCACCGGCTCGAACTGGCGCATCAGCGGCCTCTCGGTCGCCTCGTCCAGCAAGGGGATCGTCCTGGACGGATCGAGGAACACGGTCATCGACGGCGTCGACGTCGGCACCATCGGCGCGGAGGCCGTGCACTTCCGCTCGGGCAGCTCCGACGGCGCCGTCCTCAACTCGTCCATCCACGACACCGGGCTCACGCAGCCCGAGTACGGCGAGGGCATCTACCTCGGCAGTGCCAAGAGCAACTGGGTGGGCGGCGCACCGGACCGGTCCGACCGCATCACGGTGCGCGGCAACCGCATCACCAACACGGCCGCCGAGGGCATCGATATCAAGGAAGGGACCACGGGCGGCATCATCGCAGGCAACGTGTTCACCAACGCGGGCTCCTCGGGCGAGAACTACGCCGACTCCTGGATCGATGTGAAGGGCAACGGCTACCGGGTCGAGGGCAACTCGGGCACCGGCACCAGGCTCGATGCCTTCCAGGTGCATGCGGCCCTGGACGGCTGGGGAACCGGGAACGTGTTCACCGGGAACTCCGTGCAGGGTGGTGTCCCGGGCTACGAGGTCTGGGTCCAGTCGGCAGGCCTCGGCACGACGATCACGTGCACGCCGAGCGGTGCGGCGCGCGGGTTGAGCAACATCGCCTGCCGGTAGCGGCACGGCGAAGCACGAAGGCCCGGGCGGGACGATTCCCACCCGGGCCTTCGTGCGTCCGGTCGAGCTAGAGCGCGAGCGTCGGGGCCTCGTCGCGGACGTCGGAGGCGAGCTCCACCGTCGCCGCCTGGGCGGGACGGCCGAGCGCCCGGTACTGCCAGCCCTTGGCGGTGTACTCGTTGGCGTTCAGGGCGTGGCGTCCGTCGAGGATGCGCCGGTGGTTCACCAGGGCGCCGAGCGTGTCCGGATCCGCGTTCCTGAACTCGGACCACTCGGTGAGCAGCGCGACGACGTCGGCCTTCTCCACCGCCTCGGCCATGGAGCCGACGTAGTTGAGGTCCGGGTAGGCACGGTGCGCGTTCGCGTTGGCCTCCGGATCGTACACGGAGACGATCGCACCCTCGAGGTACAGCAGGCGTGCGACGTCCAGGGCCGGAGCGTCGCGGACGTCGTCGGAGTTGGGCTTGAACGCGGCACCCAGGGCGGCCACGCGGACACCGGCCAGGCTGCCGCCGGCCAGCTCGCGGATGAGGTCCACGGTGCGCACGCGGCGGCGGTTGTTGATGGAATCCACCTCGCCGAGGAAGCTCACGGCCTGCCCGACACCCAGCTCTTCCGCGCGGTGCTTGAACGCCCGGATGTCCTTCGGGAGGCAGCCGCCGCCGAAGCCGAGGCCCGGCTTGAGGAAGCGGCCGCCGATGCGGTCGTCCAGGCTCAGGGCCTTCGCCAGCTGGTTCACGTCGGCGCCGGTCGCCTCGCAGATCTCCGCCATGGCGTTGATGAAGGAGATCTTCGTGGCGAGGAAGGAGTTCGCGGCCACCTTCACGAGCTCCGACGTCGCGAGGTCGGCGACGATCACCGGCGTGTCGAGGTCGAGGATGGGCTTGAAGACCCTGCGGAGCTGGTCCTCGGCCCACTCGGAGCTGACGCCGAAGACCAGGCGGTCCGGGAACAGCGTGTCCTGCACGGCGAAGCCCTCGCGGAGGAACTCGGGATTCCAGGCGAGCTCGAGCTCCGTGCCGAGCGGGGAGAGCGACTGCACCATGGACGTGATGCGGGCCGCCGTACCGATGGGAACGGTCGACTTCCCGACGAGCAGGGCCTTCCGGTCGATGCGCGTGGCGAGCGCGGTGAACGCGGCTTCGACGTAGCGGAGATCGGCGGCCGAGGAATTGGGTGCCTGGGGTGTTCCCACGCAGACGAAGTGGACGTCGCCGAAGGCGGCGGCCTCGTCGAAGTCGGTGCTGAACCGGAGGCGGCCGGAGGCGAGGGCTTCCTCGAGCTTCTCGGGCAGCCCCGGCTCGAAGAACGGCACCTTGCCGGCGGACAGCATGTCGATCTTGCGCTGGTCGACGTCGACGCCGAGGACGTCGAAGCCCATGATGGCCATGCAGACGGCGTGGGTGGCCCCGAGGTAGCCGGTGCCGATGACCGTCACCCGGGGTGCGGGCTGGTCGTTCTCGTGGGAAATGCTCATCGTGTGTCCTCTTTTGGGGTAGGGGATAGCGCGGATTGTCAGGGGAGGTGCAATGCGGGGTAGGTGGTGGGGTCAGCCGGAGGTGCAGGGTTCGTTGGACAGGCCTTCTCCGGCGTCGGAGGCCGTGTTGCTGCATTCGACGACGTTGTCGCGCACGGGCTTCAGGGAGTAGCCGAGGCCAGGTCCGTTGACCTGGGCGACGTTGTCCCGGAAGACGTTCTCGGTGCCCCAGCCGTCAACGATCTCGTGGGTCTGGAAGCCGTCCTGGGGTGAATCGGCACCGGTGTTCTCCTCGATCACCCAGCCGCGGCCCTTCACGTCCACCCAGGAGTCCGCCTCGATGATCCCGGAGCCGTTGAAGCTGTTGGCCCGCAGGACGCCGTCGGAGGTGCCCTCCTTGATGTCGACGTTCTCCGAGGTGGTCCCGGAGATGGTGTTCCCGGAGATCTCGTTGCGGTCGCTGCGATCGGGCTCGCAGTTGCTGATGTCGCACCAGTTGCTCTCGGCCGTGCCGATGTAGATGCCCTCACCGAACTTGGGCTTCCGCAGGCCGGTGTCGCTGATGGTGTTCCCGATGACCTGGTTGTCGGTGCTGAATTTCCGCAGGTGGATCGCCTCGTCGCCGATGGTCGTGACGGTGAGACCGGAGATGACGGTGTTGGTGCTCTGGTCCACCATGACCCCCTTCTGGCCGTTGCGGACGGTGAATCCCTGCAGTACCCAGTAGGAGGAGTCCTCCAGGTGGAACACGTAGCCGTCGTCCGTGGTGCCGCCGTCGAGGATGCTCTCCGCGTTGCCGCAGAGCATGATGGGCTGCTCGGCCGTGCCGGCCGCGGCGGCCGTGAAGTTGCCCGTGTACACGCCGGCCCCGAGGCCGATCACGTCGCCGGGCTGGGCGGCGTCGAGCGCGTTCTCGAGCTCGGTCGAGTTCGCCACCCGGACGGTCGGCTCAGGGCACTCGACGGGCGTGGCCACCGGTCCGGGCGCCGGTTCGGCCTCCTGGCTGGTCTGCGGCGCGGGCTCCTGCTCGTCCCGCGCGGAGCCCTTCCCGTCCGTCCGGTTCAGGGCCACCACCACGACGACGGCGGCGACGACGAGCGCGACGACCGCGAGGACCAGCGCGGTGATCCCGCTGCGGCGCGTCACTGGGCCTTCCGGACGTCGTCGATGCGGACGATTCCCCGGCTGAGGGCCGTCAGCGGGACGCGCTCCTCGTAGGGGTTGCGGATGGTCCGCACGCGGAGGTGCCGCTTCCGGGTGAAGGCGGTGGCGACGAGCAGGGCTCCGAGGATCAGCCAGACGAAGGTCAGCGGCTGGAAGACGGAGTTCATGACGCTGTGGACGGTGGGAGCGGGATGCCAGTTCAGCAGTTCGTTCTCCTCGACCAGGGCGCCCGTGGAGGTCTCGTCCCAGATGGCCACGGTTCCGTAGCCGCCCACGTTGTTGCCGGTGACCTCGGTACCGGGGACGTTGCCCAGCAGCGAGATGCCGTGACCGGACAGGGAGGTCATGGTGTTCCCGGTGACCGTGGCGGTGGCGTCACGGACGTACACGCCGGTGTCGCCGCCGGAGATGGTGTTGCGGCGGATGTCCGCGTTGGCGCCGGCGTCCCGCACGGCGATGCCCTGCCGGCGCTGGTCGCGGATCTCGTTGTCGATGATGTGCACGCTCTCGGCCGCGTAGTTGACCACGACACCCACCTCGTTGCCGCGGATGGTGTTGCCCGTCAGGCGCAGGTTGTTGCCGCCGCTGAGCTCGACGCCGTAGCGCCCGTTGTCGGCGAGGGTGCTCTTCAGCACGCGGTTCCCGCCATAGGTGACCACGGCGGTCCCGACGGCGTTCGGGCCGTCCGCGAGCGGCTGGCCGTCGAGCGAGATGCCGTTCCGGCCGTTGCCGCTCGCCGTGACCTCCAGCAGGTCCACCCGCGTGCTGGAGCGGCCCACGGTGATGCCGTCCACCGCGTTGTCCGAGGAGGTCGTCGCGGTGATCGTCGCGTCCTTGACGGAGCGGTGCAGCACGAGGCCGTCCACCAGGCTTCCGGTGATGGCGGTGTCGCGGATGGCGACATCCCGTGCGTTGGTGACGAACAGGCCGAAGGCGTTGTCCTTCACGGTCAGGTTGTCGATGCCGGCGGTGACCACGCTGTAGTCGAGCTCCGTCTGGTCCCCGAGGGACTGCAGGTCCGCCTCCGGCAGCAGCCGGGCGCCCGCGGGGGCCACGGGCTCCGGCGTCGCCGGGGCGTCCTGGAACGTACCGGCCGTGTCCGTCCCGGTGAGGGCGAGGCCGCCCGTGTTGCCGCTCCAGAAGCCGAGCGAGGAGACGGTCGCGTGGGAGAACGAGGCGTGCCCGCCGATCACGCGGACGTAGGCGCGTCCGTCGGAGGTGTCGGTGTCCGCTCCGGAGCCGTCCCAGCTGGTGATCGCGACGTCGGACTCCTCCGTGCCGGCGATCGTGAGCGAGCCGCCGAGCGCCACGACGGACACGAAGGCGTCCTCGTTGCTCTGCATCCGGACCGTGATGCCCTCTCCCCCGGCGAACGAGAGCGTGGCGCCGGGCAGCACCACGATGTTCTCGGTGAGCATGTAGGTGGACGACGCCAGCTGCTTGAAGGTGTCCGGGGCGAGCTGGAGCAGGTCCGCCGTCGTGTACGGCTCCGTGCGTGCCGGCAGCACGAGCGTGTTCGTGGCTCCGGTGTGGAGGCGGTAGGGCCCCTCGAGCCCGTCCACGCGCCAGCGCGCGGCGGAGGCGATGGTCCGGACGTAGACGAGGCGTTCCTCCTCGCTCTGGACGATGCGCGCCTCGCTGCGGGGATCCCCCGTGTAGAGCTCCCCCTGCACGTTCCCGTTCGCGGCGATCTCGTTGCGTCCGACGGCGTCCGCCTCGGACTTCTTCCAGACGTTCCCGGCCGCGATGAATCCGGCCCCGACGAGGGCGATGAAGACGAGCGCGAGGAGGCTGAGGAGGATCGGTTTACGGTTCGTCATGCCACGGCCTCCTGTTCGTTCCGGGCGTCGTCGGTCTTGGACTCGAGGCTCACGGCGTCCTGGCCGTCGCCGCCGATCTGGTCCGCATGACGCGTCAGCCAGCCCTGCTTGTTCATGGTGGCGAAGGCGTAGAGCTTGATGGGCAGCGCCACGAGGATCACGGCGAAGGCGAGGACCGGGAGGATCAGGATGTCCTGCGGGTGGCGGCGGAGGTGGGAGATGCCGCGGATGCCGCGGCCGAGGAGCAGCCAGCACAGCGCGGCGGCGACGCCGAGCACCGTGAAGTCCAGGCGGTTGAAGATGAGGTAGAACATGGTCAGGCCCATGGTCACCGGCGTCAGCAGGATCTGCAGGACGGTGATCTTGGTGATGAAGGGGACGCGCCACAGCCACCCGGTGCCGATGGCCGTGAGGTAGCAGCGGTAGGAGTTGCGGCTCCAGCGGATGCGCTGCTTGACGAAGGCCCGGAAGCTGGCGGGGAACATCGAGAGGGCACGCGCGGTGGACTGGTGGACCGTCTTGTAGCCGGAGGCGAGGACCAGCCAGGTCAGGCGGCCGTCGTCGCCCGAGATGCAGCGCTTGCCGAGGAAGTACTCGTTCTCGAGGTGCTCGAGGACGGGCATCACGGCGGAGCGGCGGTAGACGGCCGTCCTGCCGGAGATGCAGGGTACGGCGCCCGCGGCGCCCATCGCGGGCACGTAGTCGAGGTAGCGCAGGTTCACGAGCCAGTCGGCCACGCGGCGCCAGACGCTCGTCTCCCGCTTGTAGACGGTCTGGTGGGTTCCCACGGCTCCCACGAGCGGATCGATGAACGGCATCTGGACGTTCTGCAGCAGGTCCGGCTGCCACCACGTGTCCGAGTCGGTCAGGACCAGGATGTCGTACTTGGCCAGGCGGATCCCCGCCCCGAGCGCGGACCGCTTGCCCACGTGGTGGAAGAGGATCGGCTTGATCGTGGGGTCCTGCAGCGCCTCGATCCGGGCGTAGGCGTCGAGGTCCTCGACGTCGAGCACGATGATGATCTCGTCCGGGTGCTGGGAGCGCCATGACTCGAGGGCGCTCATCAGGATGTCCGGGTCCTCGTGGAAGGACGGCACCACCACGGACGTCGTCGTCCGGTAGTTGGTCACGATCGGCTTCGCCCGGTGCGAGAGGATGAACCGGTACAGCCAGAGCCCCCACACGATCGCGCCGGCCACGGCGACGGGGAAGTAGGGCGAGACCTCGGCCCAGAAGGCGCTGACGTCCGTCCAGTCGAGGCTGGAGGTCCAGGCGGACAACTGGGAGCCGAGGACATCGAGTCCGACGTCGAGGGTCGAGCCGGTGGTGGCTGCTAACGGAAATGGGTGCACGGGTGTCCTCGGGCAGAATGGAGCGGCTGGTGGACTGCACGTCAGCGGGCATGATGCGCCAGGCTGAAGCTTCGCAGTCGGGCTGCGGAGCGGCGGGCGCATGGTCGCTGAAAGAACATCAGCAACCTTCTGAATCGACACTAGGGCAGCCGCCCGGCGAGCTCATTACTCGAATATCCCGGCCGCTCCACTTGGACGCAGAGCCCCGCTTACTCTGATGGAAGACCGGGCGGCGACGCGTCCGCGGCCCGGCCGGCCAGGGTCCCGAGCGCGGCACGGATGCGCGGCGGCGGACGCCGACCAGCCCCTGACTAGGCCCTTTGCCGGCAACGCGGAGTGACCTGGCAGCCGGCAGGCAGGAGCGCCGGGGCGGAGCGAGTAGTTCCTGCGCTACTGCCCGGCGGAGGCCCCGGCCGGTGCTCCCGGCCCCGGGGAGAAAAAGTCAGGTGTAACAGAGCTCACCTCGACCGGAACGTGCTAGCGGGGTTCCGCCCCCCACCCGGTCGGGAGGAGCTACTCCCCCAGGACCTCGGCGGCTTCCATCCACTGCGCCTCGAGGTCCTCGATCTCCACCTGCAGCTCCTGCAGGCGCGTGTTGAGGCCCGCGATGTGCTCGAAGTCGGCGTCCGCCTTCGCGCCGGCGTCGTTCATCTGCTGCTGCAGCTTGCCCTTCTGGGCGTCCACCTTCGTGATCTGCCGTTCGATCCGCGCGAGGTCCTTGCGGGCCTGCCGCAGCTCCGCCTCCGACGAGCCGCCCGTGGAACCGCCGCTGATGGCGGGCGAGGCCGCGCTCCCGGTGGCCGTCATGGGGCCCGCGGCGTTGCGCAGCTCGAGGTACTGGTCCACGCCGCCGGGCAGGTCCCGCAGCCGTCCGTCGCCGAGCAGGGCCATCTGGGTGTCCGTGACGCGCTCGAGCAGGTAGCGGTCGTGGGAGACCACCACGAGGGTGCCCGGCCAGCCGTCCAGGACGTCCTCGATCGCGGACAGCGTGTCGGTGTCGAGGTCGTTGGTGGGCTCGTCGAGCATCAGGACGTTCGGCTCGCCGACGAGCAGCCGGAGGAGCTGCAGGCGCCGTCGCTCGCCGCCGGAGAGCTCGCTGACCCGCGTCCACTGCTTCTCGTTGGTGAAGCCGAGCTGCTCCACGAGCTGGCTCGCGGACACCTCCTTGCCGCCGACCGCGAAGACCCGCTTCTCCGACTCGATGACCTCGATGACCCGGCTGTCGGAGACGTCGTCGAGCTCGCGGACCTCCTGCGAGAGCACGGCCGTCTGGACGGTCTTGCCCTTCTTCACCTTGCCCGAGGTGGGCTGCAGCTCGCCGTTGAGCAGCCGCAGCAGGGTGGTCTTGCCCGAGCCGTTGACGCCCACGAGCCCGAGGCGCTGACCCGGGGCGAGCCGCAACGTGATCTTGTCGAACAGCTGCCGTTCGGAGCCCTCGCCGTCGTCGATGGTCAGGCTGACGTCCTCGAGGTCGAGCACGTCCTTGCCGAGCCGGGACATCGCCATCTTGCTGAGCGCGAGGGAGTCACGCGGCTCGGGGACGTCGGCGATGAGCTCGTTCGCCGCCTCGATGCGGAACTTCGGCTTCGCGGTGCGTGCCGGAGCGCCGCGCCGGAGCCAGGCGAGTTCCTTCTTGACGAGCTGCACGCGCTTGGACTCGATCACCGAGTTCATGCGGTCCCGCTCGGCGCGTGCGAGGACGTAGGCGGCGTACCCGCCGTCGAAGTCGTCGACGACGGCGTCGTGCACCTCCCAGGTGTGGTTGCAGACCTCGTCGAGGAACCAGCGGTCGTGGGTCACCACGAGGAGACCGCCCTCGGTGGCCCGCCAGCGCTGCTGGAGGTGCCGCGCCAGCCAGGCGACCCCCTCGACGTCGAGGTGGTTGGTGGGCTCGTCGAGCATGATGACGTCGTCGTCGCCGATGAGGAGCTTGGCGAGGGCCACCCGGCGCTTCTGCCCGCCGGAGAGCGAGGACACCTTCGCGTGCCAGTCGACCTCCGAGACCAGCCCGCCCATGACGTCGCGGATCTTCGGGTTCGAGGCCCACTCGTGGTCCGCCTGGTCGCCGACGATGGCCTGCCCCACCTCGAGGTCGCCGTCGAGCACGTCCGACTGATCGAGGTAGCCGACGGCGACGTCGCGGCGCTTGGTGACGCGGCCGTCGTCGGGCGTCATGCGCTGGGCGAGGAGGCGCATGAGGGTGGACTTGCCGTCACCGTTGCGCCCCACCATGCCGATGCGGTCGCCGTCCTCGAGTCCGAGGGACACGTTGTCCAGGATGGTGCGGGTGACGAAGGCGACGCTGAGGTTTTCCGCGCCGAGGAGGTGTGCCAAGGGGATGCTGCTTTCGGTTGGAGCGGTGGTGGGTCAGCCCGCGGGGTCGGTCGCGATGCGGGCGCCGTGGGCCGGGCCGTGCACGGACATCGCCTGGAGTCCCTCACTGGTGAGGAGCGACTCCAGTTCGGCCGCGTGGCCGGAGCTCTTGGTGAGGAAGGCGATGGTGGGACCGGAACCGGACACGATGCCGGCGAGTGCACCGGCGGCCTTCCCCAGGTCAAGGATATCGCCCAGGGCGGGAGCGAGCTCGAGCGAGGCCTGCTGCAGGTCGTTGTGCAGCAGCGGGGCCAGGCCCAGCGCGTCCCCGGCGCGCATGGCACCGAGGATCGCCGGATCGATGGACGGCTGGGGGTCGGGCTCCACGCCGTCGCGCAGGCGGATCTCGTCGAGCCTGCGGTACACCTCCGGTGTGGACAGCCCGTAGTCGGAGGTCACCAGGACCCAGTGCAGGGGCGTCTTCGAGATGGCCGGGGTGAGCCGGTCCCCCACGCCGAGGCCGACGGCGGTGCCGCCGACGAGGGCGAACGGGACGTCGGCGCCGAGGTCGACGGCGATCTTGGCCAGTTCGTCCCGGGAGAAGCCGCTGCCCCAGAGGGCGTCGCAGGCGAGCAGGGCCGCGGCGGCATCCGCCGATCCGCCGCCCATGCCCCCGGAGATGGGGACGCGCTTGGTGATGTCGAGGTGCACGCCGGTGCGGCCGGGGCTCACCTCGGCGAGGAGTTCGGCGGCACGCACCGCGAGGTTCGTCCGGTCGAGCGGGATGGACTCGGCGGGCAGGTTGAGCGTGCCCTGGCCGTTGACCGTCACGCTGATGCCCTCGACGGCCGTCTCGGTGGCCGTGACCTCCTCGTACAGGGAGACGGCGAGGAAGACGCTGGCGATCCCGTGGTAGCCGTCCTCGCGGGGCGGGCCGACCATGAGCGAGACGTTGATCTTGCCGGGGGCCCTGACGCGCACCGAACGGGCGCCGGAGCGCATGTCGACTGTTCTGCCCGAGACCATACCCTCCAACCTAGCCCACCGTTCCCCTGCGCCGTTCAGCTCGCGCCGGGGGCGCCCGCCGCTTGCACCCGGGCTTCCGCGATGCGGGCGAAGGCGACGACGTCGAGCACCTCGCCGCGGGCGGTGGGATCCACGCCCGCCGCACGCAGCGCCTGCTCCGCCAGCACGGGCGAACCCGCCCAGCCCGCGAGCGCGGCCCGCAGGGTCTTCCGGCGCTGGGCGAAGGCGGCGTCGATCACGGCGAACACCTGCTCGCGCGTGGCGGTGGTGGCCGGGGGTTCGCGGCGCGTGAAGCGGACCAGGCCCGAGGCGATCTTCGGGGCGGGCCAGAACACGTTCATGCCGATGATGCCGGCCTTGGACATGCTCGAGTACCAGGCCGCCTTGACCGACGGGACGCCGTACGTCTTCGAGCCGGGAGGGGCTGCCAGCCGGTCCGCCACCTCGTCCTGCACCATCACGAGGCCGTGGCGGAGGGAGGGGAAGCGTTCGAGGAGGTTGAGGACCACCGGGACGGCGACGTTGTAGGGCAGGTTGGCCACGAGCGCCGTGGGGTCCTGCGGCAGCTCGGTGACGCGCAGGGCGTCCCCGAGGACGACGTCGAGGGAGGCTGCGCGCTCCGGCCGCCACTGGGCGATGGTGCTCGGCAGCTTCCTCGCGAGCACGGGATCGATCTCGACCGCGACCACCCGCTCGGCGGCGTCGAGCAGGCCGAGCGTGAGGGACCCGAGGCCGGGGCCCACCTCGAGGACCGTCTCGTCCGTCCCGAGGTTCGCCGCGGCGACGATCCGGCGGATGGTGTTGCCGTCGATCACGAAGTTCTGCCCGAGGGTCTTGGTGGGGCGGATGTCCACCTCGGCTGCGAGGCGCCGGATGTCGGCGGCTCCGAAGAGGGGTGCGGGCGGGCCGGCGGCAGGGGGCGTTGTCACCCCGTCATCGTATCGGTCCTGCCGGAAGGACCTGTCGCGCGCCCGCGTCCGCCTCCTCCAGCCTGTGAGCGTTCCCGGGAGTCGGCGACGCCGGGTGGAAGCCCTGGTCTCAGGAGGGCTTCCGGCGCCGCCGACCCACTCGGGGGCAGAGTCCCTGCTGGGGGGAGGGACTCTGCCGGACGCACCGCCGTCTTCCGGTCTCAAGAGAAGGACGGTACTGGGAGGGCGGGCCGGCCACAGCACGATGGCGGGCGGACCGCGCTCTCCCTGCCCACACACTACGAACACGGTGCACTCCCGGGCACCAGTGCGCGCCACCTCAGTTGGGGAGGCCGGTACTCGGTACGCCGCCGAGAACTACTCGTGCCCGGCGGTCCGTGGTGCCGCGCGCCGGCCGGACCTCAGTCCCAGCTGCCGTACACGGCCTCGGTGTTCGCCGCCAGCCGGGCGCAGAGGGCGTCGAGGCCGGTGTCGAGGATCCCGGCCATGGCGCGCACCGTGTAGGGCACCATGTAGGCGGCGTTCGGGCGGCCGCGATGCGGATGCGGCGTGAGGAACGGGGCGTCGGTCTCGGTGAGCACGAGGGCGGGGTCGGCGACGAGCAGCGCCTCCCGCAGGTTGTCGGCGTTCCTGAAGGTCACCGTCCCCGCGAAGGACATGTACCAGCCGTGCTCGTTGCAGATCCGGGCCAGGCCCGCGTCGCCGGAGAAGCAGTGCAGCACCACGCGCTCCGGGGCGCCGTCGGCGAGGAGGGTGGCCACGACGTCGTCGTGGGCGTCGCGGTCGTGGATCTGCAGCGCCTTGCCCAGCCGCCTGGCGATGTCCAGGTGGCGGCGGAAGGACATGAGCTGGCTCCCGCGGCCGCCCTCCCCGGTCCGGAAGTAGTCGAGCCCCGTCTCGCCGAGCGCGCGGATGCGCGGACCGGCGGCGAGCTGCTCGATCTCCCCGAGGGCGTCCTCGAGCGTCCCGGCCTCCGCCAGCAGGGGCGCCTCATTGGGGTGCAGCGCCACGGCGCCGAGGAGCCGTGCGTCCTGTTCGACGACGGCAGCCGTGAAGCGCGACGACGCCCGGTCCGTCCCCACCTGCACCGCCCCCCTGACCCCGGCAGCCTCGGCGGCGTCGAGGGCCTCCGTGATGGACACCTCCACCGACCCCTCGCGGAAGTCGAAGTGCGTGTGGTTGTCGATCACGGGAACGGGCAGCGGCTCCGGCAGCGGCGGGTAGCCGCCCTTCCGGCGCCGTCGCGCCCCGGACGCGCCGCCGTCGTCGCCGGTCGTCCCCGTCGTGCCGTTGCCACCGTCCGTGGTTGCCGTGCCGGCCGGCTCCCGGTACGCCGGTGGGGTCTCCCCCGCCGCGTAGGGATGCCGGACGCCTGCTCCGCTGTTACACATGCTTCAAGCCTAGTTCCGGTGCGGAACTTATCCCCCGGGGAGCAAGTTGAGCTAGTAACCTGTTGAATCATTCAGCTGCGGCCTGTCCTGCCTCCCGCAGGGCGGGCCGCGGCCGTCCACTGCGTGTCGATCGCCCGGCCGTACGGCCGCCGCCTGCCACCGCAGCCGCACGCATGGAAGGTACCCATGGACGTCCAGCACAACATCGCCGAGGTCGCAGCGGATCCACGACTGGCGGTACCAGCGGAGCCGGACGTTCCCGGAGCCAGGTTCCACGACATCAGCACGCGGATCCTGCACTCCATCGACACGGTGATCGACGGAAAGCCCGAGGCCGCGCGGCTCGCCCTCACGGTACTGCTGGCGCAGGGCCACCTGCTCCTCGAGGACGTGCCCGGCGTCGGCAAGACCATGCTGGCGAAGACCCTCGCACGGACCATCGACTGCACGGTGAACCGCATCCAGTTCACCCCCGACCTCCTGCCCTCCGACGTCACCGGGGTGTCGATCTTCAACCAGGACTCCCGCCGCTTCGAGTTCCGGCCCGGTCCGGTCTTCGCGAACATCGTGATCGGCGACGAGATCAACCGTGCGTCCGCCAAGACGCAGTCCTCCCTCCTGGAATGCATGGAGGAGCACCAGGTGACCGTGGACGGGCACACCCACTCGCTCGGCGAGCCGTTCATGGTGGTCGCCACGCAGAACCCGATCGAGATGGAGGGCACCTACCCCCTCCCCGAGGCCCAGCGCGACCGCTTCATGGCCCGGATCTCCATGGGCTACCCGGATGCCCGTGCGGAGGCCGACATGCTCGAGAGCCACCAGTCCGTGTCCCCGCTCGCGGCGATCCGCCCCGTGGCGAGCGTCGCGGACATCGCCTCGATGATGCGCCAGGTCCGCGGCGTCTACGTCTCCCCGGCCGTCAAGGACTACACGGTGGCTATCGGCCGCGCGACGCGGGAGCACCCGCGGCTGCGGCTCGGTGCCAGCCCCCGTTCCCTGCTGCAGCTCCTGCGGGCGGCGAAGGCGGGCGCAGCCCTCGAAGGCCGGGACTTCGTCCTCCCGGACGACGTCGCGGCCATCGCCGACGCCGTGCTCGCCCACCGCCTCCTGCTCGACCGCAAGGCCACCAGCGCAGGCGAGACGGCGTCGACCATCGTGCGGGACGTCCTGTCACGCGTGCCAGTGGCCCGCGAGGCGCAGCGGCGATGACTCCCACCCCCGATACACGCCCCTCCTAGCCCCGGCGGATCCAGATGGCACTCCTCGACAAGCTCCCCTCGCGCATCCTGACCGTGCGCGGGTGGGGCTTCGTCCTCACCGCCGGAGTCGCACTGCTGTTCGCGCAGGTCCTCGGACGCCGCGACCTCCTGTACGTGGGCGTCCTGCTCCTGGCGCTGCCGCTGGTCTCGGTCCTCGTGCTGAGGATCGTCAAGCCCCGGTTCACGGTGGGCCGCCGCTTCCAGCCGCAGTCCATGGAGATCGGCTCGACGACGACCGTCACCCTGTCCCTCACGGCATCGGTGGCCGGCGGAGCGAGCATCTCGATGGAGGAGCGGCTCCCCGCGCGGTTCGGGCAGGCACCGCAGTTCACCTACCCGTCGCGCAACCCGACGCGCGACGGCGTCTCCCTCTACGAGTACCGGCTCCGCTCCGCATCGCGCGGCGTCTACGACATCGGCCCCGTCACGGCCGAGTTCACCGATCCCTTCGGGCTCGGCAAGTCACGCCACGTGCTCGGTGGTACGGACGCACTCGTGGTCACGCCGGCCCCCGTCGAGCTGCTCGCGTCCGCCCTCGCCGGCTCCCGGGGCAGTGACGGCAGGGCCGCCACGCGACGCCAGGCCAACCCGAGCGACGACGACGTCATGACGCGCGAGTACCGGCACGGGGACTCGATGCGCCGGGTCCACTGGGCCGCGACGGCGCGGCACAGCGAGCTCATGGTGCGGCAGGAGGAGTCCGTGACCACGCCGCAGGCCACCCTGCTCATGGACCAGCGGCACCACAGCTTCAGCACCGGGTTCAGCGCGGCGTTCGGCGTCGACGGCGGCAACGGCCTGTCCACCTCGCCCACCTTCGAGTGGGCCGTCACCGCGGTGATGTCCATCAGCGCCCACCTGCTGGAGCGCAACTACGCGCTGCGGTTCCTCGACCACCAGGGCGCGCCCGCACTGCTGCACTCGCCGTCCGCACCCTTCCCGTCCGACGAGGAGCACCACGGCCAGGGCGCCGTGGCAGGCATCGCGGAGGGGCTCGCCGCCCTCGAACTCGCTCCGGAGACGGGGCGCCGCGCACCGGCGGACGAGACCGGTGGCAGCACGGTGGTGCGGGCGGGCGAACTGGCGCGCAGTGCCGCGCAGCGCATCCGCCGCTCCGCCGTGGAGACCGCCCAGAAGACGCCGCACGCCGCCTACGGGGACGATCTGCTGGACAAGCTCGCCGCGACACGGCACCGCGGGCCCCTCATCGCGGTCCTCGGCACCCTCACCAGCGAGGAGGCACGGGCCCTGGCCTCGGCATCCGACTACGGCTCGGCGTCCTACGCCATCATCACCACCGAGCGGCCCGCCGACTCCCAGCGGCAACTCGACATCCTGCGCGGAGCCGGCTGGCACGCCACAGCCGCCTCTCCCGCCGCGCACCTGCCCGCCGTCTGGGCCGGACTCGAGAACGCGGTGCACGCAGCGTCCGCCCAGCCCTCGCCGTCGTCGCATCCCTCAGGACCGATCCGCGCCTCCCGCGCCACCGCACGAGACACTGCACGAGACACCACCTCCAGGGGACCAGCATGACCTCGACGCTCTCCCGCCCGGCACCCGCCTCCGCGCCCGCGCCGCCGGCAGCCACCCGCCCACCCCTCGCCGACCCCTGGCACTGGGCGGTGACCGGGGCGTCCCTCCTCGCGGTCCTCGCGGCGGCGACCAGCCTGAACGGCGTCGTGGAGCCGTGGGTCTGGCTGTCCCCCGTGCTGCGCACGCTCGTCCCCGTGCTCCTGGCCATGGCGCTGACCCGGACCCTTCGCCTGAGCGGTGTCCTCTCGGCGCTCGTGGGCGTCCTCGCGCTCGTCGGCGCGCTCACCGCCCAGTTCTTCCCGCGGCAGAGCATCCTCGGCGTCGTCCCCGGGCCGGGCACGACGTTCGAGCTCCGGCGCCTCCTCGCGCAGGCCGAGGAGACCGTCGTCTCCCAGGTGGCCCCGGTGCTGCCCGGCGCCGGCATCTTCCTCGTGATCTGCGCGGCGCTGGGACTCATCGCCATCATCGTGGACGTCTTCTCGACGACGATGCGCATGCCCGCGGCCAGCGGGCTCGGGCTCCTCACCGTCATGATCGCCCCGGCCATCGTGAAGCCCAACGGTGTGGGCATGTTCGCGTTCATCACCACCGTGCTCGCGTTCCTGCTGCTCCTCGCGCTCGCGCAGTGGCGCGAGAACCGCATAGCGGCCGGTGGTGCCCGCGCGTCCTCCGGCTTCGCGGGTCGCAGCGCGATCATCGGCGCGGCGGCGCTCGCCGTGACCGTGATCCTGCCGCTGTTCATCCCCGGCTTCAATTCCGGCGCCTTCCCGCAGGGGGCGCGCATGAACGTCTGGGGCAGCGCCACGGGCCTCAACCCCGCGGTGACGCTCGGCAACGACCTGCGCAACCCCACGGGCTTCGGGCGCATCGCCTACTCCACCAACTCCGATGCACCCCTCTACCTGCGCGCGGTCACCCTGGAGGACTTCAGCGGGCGGCGGTGGGAACCGGACCAGAGGATCGACGACCGCGAGGGGGGCGTCGCCGAGATCGGCGCGGAGGAGGGCACCCCGGTGAACCCCCCGGAGGGCAGCACCGTGTTCACGCGCATCACGACGCAGAGCTACGCGAGCCCCTGGCTCCTCTCCCCCTACGCGCCCGTCGGGATCCGCAACCTCTCCGGGAACTGGGAATGGGATCCGGCGAACCTCTCGATCCTCGCCACGGACGGAGGCTCCACGGCCCGCCAGGAGTACGTCGTCGAGAGCCGCGCAGCCGAGCTGACGCGTGAGGGCCTCGGCTCCATCGGGCCCTCCGACTCCGAGCTCGTCCCGGAGGTCTTCTCGGAGCTGCCCGAGGACACCCCGGATATCGTCCGCTCGACGACCGATGAGGTCGCCGGCGAGTTCGTGAACCCCTACGACAAGGCCCTGGCGATCCAGAGCTACCTCCGCAGCGCCCAGTTCACGTACTCCGTGGAGGCGCCGGTGGACGGCGGGTACGACGGCAGCGGCATGGACGTGATGGCCCGCTTCCTGGAATCGAAGTCCGGCTACTGCGTCCACTACGCCGGCACCATGGCCGTCATGGCGCGTGCCGCCGGGATCCCCAGCCGCGTGGCCATCGGGTACACCCCGGGCAGCCCCACGGGAGATACCGAGGAGGGCCCCGAGGGCACGGAGCTGCGCGAGTTCGTGGTCGATTCCCGCAACGCCCACGCGTGGCCCGAGCTGTACTTCGAGGGCGTGGGGTGGGTCCAGTTCGAGCCGACACCGTCCCGCGGCGTCGTCCCGACCTACGCCCAGCGGGCGTTCGCGCCGGTGGGTCCGCGGGCAGACGACACCGACGCCCTGAACCCCGGCGGGATCCTGGGCGGAACGGGCGCAACGGACCCGTCCGCCGAGGCCTCGGAGAACGCCGACGACCCCCAGGGGGCGGGCCCGCAGGACGAGGCACGGCCCATGGCGGGCCTGCTCGCCGTCGGGGGGATAGCGCTCCTGGCGCTCCTGCCGCTCCTCCTGCGCACGGCGAGGACGCGGTCCAGGCGCCGCGCCGTCACCGTCGGCGGCGCCAGCGGAATCACCGACGGCGCCGCGGACACCCCCGGTGCGGCCACCGCCGCGTGGGCCGAGACGACGGAGATGGCCGGCGACTACGGCTACCCGCTCGAGCCCACCGACACCCCCCGCACCTTCGCCGGACGCCTCCTCCGCGAGGCAGGGCTGGAGGGTGGGCCCGCGACGTCCCTGGGCAGGCTCAGGACCGCCTACGAATACGAGGAGTACGCGGACCACGCCCCCGACGGCGCACCGGCCGGCGGCCCCTCCCGGCCTGTCGCGACGCTCGCCCGCCGGGTGGCAGCGCCGCGGTGGGAGGACGTCGACGCCGTCACGCGCGCCCTCCGGCGCGGCAGTTCCTGGTCGAGGAGGATCAGGGCGCGCCTGTTCCCGCAGTCCCTGCTCAACCGCTTCCGGGAACGCCCACGCCGCTGAATCCGGGCCGGCGTCGCCGCCGCTGAATCCGGGCCGGCGTCGCCGCCGCTGAATCCGGGCCGGCGTCGCCGCTGCGTCCGGGCCGATCTCGCGCCGGCCTCGCGCTACGACGCGTAGGGGTCGGCGATGCCCACGTACTGCGTGTACAGGTACTCCTCGATGCCCTCCGCGCCGCCCTCGCGGCCGAGGCCCGACTGCTTGACCCCGCCGAAGGGCGCAGCGGCATTGGAGACGACGCCCGCGTTGAGCCCCATCATGCCCGTGTCCAGCCGCTCGCCGAGGCGGAGGCCGCGGTTGAGGTCGCGGGTGAAGACGTAGGCCACCAGCCCGTACTCGGTGTCGTTGGCCAGTTCCACCGCCTCGTCCTCGGTGCTGAACGTGATGATCGGCGCCACGGGGCCGAAGATCTCCTCCTGCATGATCCGGGAGGTCCGGGGCACGTCCTTGAGGACAGTGGCCTGGTAGAAGTAGCCGTCGCCCGTGACCGGGGCGCCGCCGGTCACGGCCTGCGCGCCGTCGCCGACGGCCGCCGTCACGAGCTCGTGCACCTTGTCGCGGCTCTTCTGGTCGATCAGCGGGCCGAGCTTCGACTCGTCCTCCGTGCCGCGCGCCGGGGTCATGGCATCCATGCGCTCGGCCAGGGCGGCGGCGAAACGGTCGGCCACAGATTCGTGCACGATGAAGCGGTTGGCCGCCGTGCAGGCCTCGCCCATGTTGCGGAGCTTCGCGAGCATGGCGCCGTCGACCGCCGCGTCGAGGTCGGCGTCCTCGAAGACGAGGAACGGCGCGTTGCCGCCGAGTTCCATGGAGGTCCGCAGCACGTTCTTCGACGCCGCGGCGAGCAGGCTGCGACCGACCGGGGTGGACCCGGTGAAGGAGAGCTTGCGCAGGCGCCGGTCCTCGATGAGCGGCCCCGTGACGTCGCCGGCGGTGGTGGTGTTGACGATGTTGAGCACACCGGCGGGAAGGCCCGCCTCCTGCAGGACGGTCGCGAACAGGGAGGAGGTCAGCGGTGTGAGGTTCGCGGGCTTGAGCACCATCGTGCAGCCGGCGGCGATCGCCGGGGCGACCTTCCGCGTGGCCATGGCGAGCGGGAAGTTCCACGGCGTGATGAGCAGGCAGGGGCCCACGGGCTTCTTGCTCACGAGCAGCCGCGACCGGCCGTCGGGGGACGTGGAGTAGCGGCCCGAGGTGCGGACGGCCTCCTCCGAGAACCAGCGCAGGAACTCGGCCCCGTACGTGACCTCGCCGCGGGCCTCGGCGAGGGGCTTGCCCATCTCGAGCGTCATCAGCAGGGCGAACTCGTCGGCACGGGCGGTGACCAGGTCGAAGGCCCTCCGCAGGATCTCGCCCCGCTCGCGGGGCGCCGTGCGCGCCCAGTCCGCCTGGGCGGCGACCGCCGCGTCCAGTGCCGCCATGCCGTCCTCGGGGGTGGCGTCCGCGAGGGTCAGGAGGGTGCGGCCGGTGGCGGGATCCTCGACGTCGAACGTGGCACCGGAGGACGACGCCCGCCACTGTCCGTCGATGAGGAGCCCGGTGGGCACCTTGTCGAGTACTGCCTTCTCCTGCTCGGCCGTGACAGCCATACTGGGCTCCTTCGCGAAGTGTCGGGGGGCGTGCCCCGAGGGGGCATTCCCGATCACGCTAGACCCGGCGGAGAAGCAGTGTCCAGTGAAGGATGCACGGCAGGTCCGCGCTTCCTTTGGACACCTGCACAGTCTGGCGAGGCGCCGATCAGCGCGCGGCGATCACCGCTGCATAGAGCTCACGCTTGCTGACGCGCGTCTCCGCCGACACGGCCGCCACCGCGTCCTTGAGCCTCATCCCGCCGCCGATCAGGGCGTTGACGTCGGCCACGTGGTCCTCCGGGCGCGACGGCGGCGCCTCCGGTGCTCCGGCGACGACGACGGCGATCTCGCCGCGCACCTCGCTCGCCTGGGCCCACTGCAGGAGCTCCAGGAGGGAGCCCCGGACCACCTGCTCGTGCACCTTTGTGAGCTCGCGGGCCACCGCCGCCTGGCGCTCCGATCCGAACACCTGCTGCAGCGAGCGCAGCATCGGCTCGATGCGGTGGGGCGCCTCGAAGAACACCATGGTGCGGCGTTCGGCGGCGAGGTCGGCGAGGCGCCCGGCGCGGACCCCGGGCTTCCGCGGCAGGAACCCTTCGAAGCAGAACCTGTCGGTGGGCAGGCCGGACAGCGCGAGCGCCGCGAGGACGGCGGAGGCACCCGGCACGGCCGTCAGGTCGAGGCCCTCGGCGACCGCAGCCTCCACGAGGCGGTAGCCCGGATCGGAGACCGAGGGCATGCCGGCGTCGGTCACCATCAGCAGGGTGGCGCCGTCGCGCACCAGGTCGAGGAGTTCGGGCGTCCGCTCGGTCTCGTTGTGTTCGTGGTAGCTGATCACCCTGCCCGTCACGGTCACGCCGAGCGCCTGCACCAGGCGGTGGAGGCGCCGGGTGTCCTCGGCCGCGACGACGTCGGCTGTGTGCAGCAGACCGATAAGGCGCTCGGTGGCGTCTCCCATGTTCCCGATCGGCGTCGCCGCGAGGACGATGCGCCCCCGCCCGCTGCTGTCGCCGGCGGTGCCGCGGTACGCCGTGACGGAAGCCCGGGACCCTCCTTCGGCGGTGTCCCCGGCGTCGGCCGGGTCCTGGTCGGCGTCCGGATCCTGGTCCTCGCGCTCGTCCTGGCGCTCGAAAGGGTCCTCGTCGGGCAGGTCGGGGCCGGCGGCGTCGTATGGCTGGTTCACCGCACCAGCCTAGCCGCCACCGCCGGCGAGGAACCCGGACGTGGCCGCCGGCCCACCTGCCGGGACCGCGCGGGGTCCGCCGGTAGCATGACAGCGTGAGCCACACCGCCGTCCGTCCCCGCCGGGACAGCCCGAACGAGGCCGGATCCTGGGTCGTCGCTCCGGCGCAGGCCTATTCGCGGGATGCCCTGGCAGCCCGGCTCCTCGGTGCCGCCGCTCCCGGCGGGGCGCTGCGCTGGATCCTCCCGCTCGCCATGGCGCTGATCGGCGGGGTGCTGCGCTTCGTACGGCTCGGTGAGCCCGGCTCGCTCGTGTTCGACGAGACGTACTACGTCAAGGACGCCTACTCGATGCTGCAGTCGGGCTACGAGCGCGAGTGGCCCGAGAATGCCAACGAATCCTTCAACGCCGGCAACCCCGACGTCCTGCTCGACGCCGCGAACTACGTGGTGCACCCGCCCGTCGGCAAGTGGATGATCGCCTTCGGGATGCTGCTGTTCGGTTCCGACGATGCGTTCGGCTGGCGCTTCTCGGCGGCGGTGGTCGGCACGCTCTCGGTGCTGCTGCTCGCGTTCGTCGCCCAGCGGATGTTCGGCTCGGCACTCCTGGGCGCCGCGGCCGGGCTGCTCCTCGCCGTCGACGGCCACCACATCGTCGAATCGCGCACCTCCCTGCTCGACATCTTCCTGAGCTTCTGGCTGCTCGCCGCCTTCGCGGCGCTCCTGGTGGATCGCGACGACGGCAGGCGCCGCCTGGCCCGCCGCCTCGCCGCGCTGGCGGGACAGCGGGATGACGGCCTGCCCTCCGCGCACCGGCTGTCCTACGGGCCCTTCCTCGGGTTCCGGCCCTGGCGCCTGGTCGCGGGGGTGTGCCTCGGACTCGCGCTCGGCACCAAGTGGTCCGCCCTGCCGTTCATCGCCGCCTTCGGGCTCCTGACCGTGGCCTGGGACATGAGCGCCCGGCGCATCGCCGGCGTGCACCACTGGGTCCTCGGCGCGGCGGTCAAGGACGGCCTGCTCGCCTTCGCCTGCCTCGTGCCCGTGGCGCTGCTGACCTACCTGGGAACCTGGACGGGCTGGTTCCTCTCGGAGGACGCCTATGACAGGACCTGGGCGCAGCGGAACCCGTCGGAGCAGTGGGGCTGGGTGCCGGACGGCCTGCGCTCGCTCGCGGAGTACCACCGCAGCGCCTACACGTTCCACCAGGGCCTCGGCTCGGACCACCCCTACGAGGCGAGCGCGTGGTCCTGGCTGGTCATGGGGCGCCCGACGTCGTTCTTCTACGAGAAGCCGGCCGGCTGCGGGGCCGATGCCTGCTCGCAGGCCGTGACCGTCCTCGGCAACCCGCTCATCTGGTGGAGTGCGGCGCTGTCGCTCATCGTGCTGCTGTTCTCCTGGCTGGGCCGCCGTGACTGGCGCGCCGCCGCGATCCTCACCGGCGTCGCCGCCGGCTACCTCCCGTGGTTCCTCTACCCGGAGCGCACCACCTTCTACTTCTACGCCGTGGCCTTCGAGCCGTACCTCGTCCTCTCCCTGGTCTACTGCCTCGGCCTGGTGCTGGGCGGGCCGGACGCGGGCCGGGCCCGGCGGCAGCGGGGTATCGTGCTGGTGGGGGTCTTCCTGGCCGTCGCCGTCGCGCTGTCGGCCTATTTCCTGCCCATCTGGACCGCCGAGATCATCCCCTACGACCAGTGGCGCACGCGCATGTGGCTGCCGAGCTGGATCTAGGGCCGGGCCCTACCCGACCCCTCCGCAACGAAAGCGAGCAATGGTGCGCGAAGCCATCACGGAACTCCTCGTCGGGCTTCCACCGACCAGCAACACCACCGACCTCCTCCTGCGCACCCATACCGCCGACCCGCAGCGCGCGCTGTACGCGGTGCGGGGGGACGGCCGGTGGCGGGACGTGACGGCCGCGGAGTTCCTGCAGCAGGTGTCCGGCCTGGCCAAGGGCCTGCTGGCACGCGGCGTGCGGCCCGGGGACGCCGTCGCGGTGATGTCGAGGACCCGCTACGAGTGGACCCTGGCCGACGTCGCCATCTGGTTCGCCGGCGCCGTCACCGTCCCGATCTACGAGACGTCCTCGGCGCTCCAGGTGGCCTGGATCCTCGAGGACGCGCAGCCTTCGGTCGTCTTCGTGGAGGACCAGCAGAAAGCGGACATCGTGCTCGACGCCGCCGGACGCGCGGGCCGCTCGGACGCGACCACCGTGGTGCGCCTGACCGGCGACGGGTCCGGCGGGGACGAGACCCTCACCTCGCTCACCGAGGGCGGTGCCGGGGTGACCGACGGGGCACTGGAAGCGGCGAGATCCTCCCGGGGCCTCGGGGACACCGCATCGATCGTCTACACCTCGGGTACCACCGGGCGCTCCAAGGGCTGCGTGATCACGCACGGCAACTTCGCGCTGTTCGCCGTCAACACGCTGGAGTTCCTGCCCGAGTTCCTGAAGCAGGAGAACGCCCGGACCCTCATGTTCCTGCCCCTCGCCCACGTCCTCGCGCGGGCGGTGCAGGTGGTGTGCTTCACCGGCGGCATCAAGCTGGCGCACTCGGGTTCCGCAGCCCAACTCCTCGAGGACCTGACGACGTTCCGGCCCACGTTCCTCCTGGCCGTGCCCCGCATCTTCGAGAAGATCCACGCGACCGCCGGCCGGCGTGCCGCCGAGTCCGGCAGGGGGAGGCTCTTCGCGGCGGCCGAACGGACCGCCGTCGCATACTCGCGGGCCGTCGACGCCCGGGGCCGCGGAGGGCGCGGGCCCTCCCCCGCCCTGCGTGCCTCGCACGCCGTCTTCGACCGCATCCTCTACCCCCGGCTGCGCGCCGTCTTCGGTGGCGAGGTCACCTACACGGTCTCCGGCGCCAGTCCGCTCAGCGAGCACCTCGCCCACTTCTTCCGGGGCGCCGGCATCCTGGTCCAGGAAGGCTACGGCCTGACGGAGAGCACCGCGCCGTGCACCGTGAACACGGTGCCCCTGACCCGCGTCGGCTCGGTGGGCATCCCCATGCCCGGCACCAGCGTCCGCCTCGACGACGACGGCGAGGTCCAGGTGAAGGGCGCCGGCATCTTCGCCGGGTACCACCGCAACGACGCCGCGACGGCGGAGGCGTTCACCGACGACGGCTACTTCCGCACCGGGGACCTCGGCGTCCTCGACGAGGACGGCTTCCTGACCATCACCGGCCGCAAGAAGGACCTGCTCGTGACCGCCGCCGGCAAGAACGTGGCGCCCGGTCCCCTCGAGGAGAAGCTCCGCGAGAACCCGCTCGTGTCCCAGGCCGTCGTGGTGGGCGAGGGCAGACCGTTCATCGGCGCCCTCATCAGCCTGGACCGCGAGGCCCTCGGACCCTGGGCAGCGGCACACGGGAAGCCGGGCCTCACGGCCGGGCAGGCCACGACGGACACCGGGGTGCTCGCCGAGCTGCAGGCCGCCGTCGACGCCGCGAACGCGACCGTCTCCCGGGCCGAGCAGATCCGGCGCTTCACGGTGCTCGACGTCGAGTTCACGGTGGAATCGGGGCACCTGACCCCCACGCTGAAGCTGAAGCGCGCCGCCGTCGTCGCCGACTGCGCGGACGCGCTCGAGGACCTGTACGGTTCCGCGAAGCGCCAGGTGCGCTAGGCCGCGTCGAGGTCCTCGCGGTAGCGCGATCGCAGGGCGTCCTGCGCCAGCATCGACCGATCCCGCCGGGCCTTCGTGGGCCAGGTGAGGACGAGCGTGAGGAGGACCGCCACCAGGACGAGCACGGCGACGGTGATGGCGGAATCCGTCCAGAACTGCTCGGGGAACAGCCGGATCAGTGTGTCGTCCACCCGGAAGGTCCACGTGCCCTCGGCGAAGAACAGGGCGTGCACCTGCGTGAAGAAGGTCTGCCAGGCGAGGATCGCGAGCACGGCCAGCACAATGATGCCCACCAGCGTGAGGACCGCACCGGAGAACAGTGCCCGGCGGACACCGCCCTTGTACCTCCGGGCGAGGTAGGCGCACGCCAGCACGGACAGCACGAAGAGCACAAGGGCGAGGGCGAAGGACAGGCCCAGCACGCCCTTCACGTCGGCCATGTGCCCCACCTCGGACTCGAGGAACAGCGGCTCGCCCTCCGGGGTCACGAGGCCGCCCAGGTAGCGCGGCGGCGCGAAGTTCAGGACGTAGTCGAGGGCGTAGGACCCGTAGGTCATGCGGTCGTCCAGCGAGAAGCCGTACTGGTCGGCAGGGAACCCGGGGCGGTGGTACTCGAGCCACAGGAACGACGACGACGCGACGGCACGGACGGCCGCGGCCACCACGATGACGGGGAAGAAGAGCGCGACGACGACCTGCAGCAACCGTGCCAGGGCGGGCTTCGCGGCCACGGCCTGATCCCGGACCGCTGCCCGGCGGGCTGCCTCCTCGTCCGGCGGGCGCACCGAGAGCGCCGCCGTGTCCGTGGAGGGTTCCTCCGCGCCCACGGCCGTCGCGCCTCCCGGACGATCGGGCTGCACCTCGTCCTCCTGACGATCGGGCTGCACCTCGGTCTCCTGGTGGGTCTCGGACCCGTCGGCACCCGGACGGGTAGCCGTGGAGGTGCCATCTCCGGGATCGGCCGCACCGGCAGCTGAGGCACCGGTCGTCGCGCCCGCCACGGGGCTGCTGGGCGTCACCGGCATCATCCGGGTCACCGGGTCGTCGCCGTCACCTCGGCCATCGGTCGCGCCGTCTATCCCGCCATCGGTCCCGTCACCCCGGCCATCGGTCCCGCCACCGGCCGGGCGAGCGTCGTTGTCGTCGACCTGCCGCTCGGGCTGAACGCCCTCCGCGCGGCTGCCGTGTCCACCGGAGTCGGCGCGGGCCCCGGCGTCGTCCTCGACCTGCCGCTCGTGGTCCCCGGCGTCGTCCTGCACCCGCGACAGGTCGGGCAGGGTGCCCGCCTTCCGCATCGGCAGGTTGTGGCGCTGCGCGACCCCCGAGACCGTGCTGCCTTCCGGCTCCGGGGAAGCCCCCGGGGCCCCGGCCGGGGGTGTCGCCGACTCGTCGTCCAGGCGCCGGGCGCCGGAAGCGGTTGAACGGGTGCTGTCGGTCTCTGCCACTGCGCTGTCTCCTCGTCTGGTGCCCACCGGCACTGGCCCGGCGCCTTCGAGACTACCGGGCGCGGGCGGGCCCGGCCGGGAGGCTCCCCGCGTCCGGATCCCGGCATCAGGCGGTGGCGACGGCGTCACCCCGGTCAACGACGCCGAGATCGCCCTCGTGCCCTGCCGCCACGGCACGCCGCCCGAGGATCAGGGTGTAGGCCCAGTAGGCCGCGAAGACCAGGAACCCGATCGTCAGGCGGAGCCACGGCGGGAGCGTGCTCGGGGTCACGAAGCCCTCCACGAGTCCCGAGACGAGCAGCACCAGCACCAGGCCGAGCGCCACCGTGATCAGGGCACGCCCCTCCTGGGCCAGGGCGACCGATCGGAGCCTGCGGCCCGGGGACACCCAGGCCCAGAAGATGCGCAGGCCGGCGGCCGTGGCGATGAAGATCGCCGTGAGCTCCATGAAACCGTGCGGCAGGATGTAGAGGAAGAAGACGTCCAGCCGGTCGTAGGACGCCATCATGCCGGCGGCCATCCCGATGCCCTGGGCGTTCTGGTACAGGATGAAGGCCGGCCAGATCCCGGTGACCCCGAAGGCCACCGCCTGCAGCGCGATCCAGGCGTTGTTCGTCCATACCAGCCCCGCGAAGGACGCGGCGGGATTCTCGGAGTAGTAGTTGATGAAGTCCTCCTCCACGTAGCGGCGGAGGTCCTCGTCCGTGCCGAGGGCGCGGATGACGCCGGGCGTATCGACCACCCAGAGTGCGTAGAGCGATGCCACGGCGACGAAGAGCACGCCGATCACGGCCGTGAGCCATCGGATCCGGTAGAAGGCCGCCGGCAGGGAGAACACGAAGAACCGGGCGATGTCCTCCATCCCGTTGGACCTCGCTCCCGTGAACCGGGTCCGCGCACGGGACAGGCGCGTGGACAGTGCACCGGACAGGGCGCTTTCGGGATCGACCGAGCGGATGATCGACAGGTGCGTCGACACGCGCTGGTACAGCACGAGCAGTTCGTCCGATTCCGCGCCGTCGAGCCGCCGACGCCCCACGAGCTCATCCAGTCGCTGCCAGTCGCTCCGGTGCACGGCGATGAATGCGTCCACGTCCATGCGCCCCACCCTATAGTCCGGCCGCCGCTCCGGCGCTGAACGGCGTCCCACCACCCGCGCCGCAGTCCAGGCCCGGGACCACCACGGCTGGCGTCGCCGGCGCTAGGCTGGCTGCACCGGCACCGCATCACAGCACTAATCAGGGGGGGAACATGAGTTCGGTCGTCACGGGCGAGGCCGTCGTCCTCGAACTCAGACCGGCAGGATTCGCCGCCCGCGGGCTGAGCATCATCATCGACATCATCGCGCAGGTCATCCTCGCCGCACTGATGCTCCTGCTGATCGGCAACGTCTTCGGCGGGGTCCTCGATCCCGCGCTCACCACAGCGCTCCTGCTGGCCACCGTCGTGCTGCTCCTCGTCGTCGTCCCCGTGACCGTCGAGACCCTCACGCGCGGCAAGTCGCTGGGGCGCCTCGTGATGGGCCTGAGGATCGTGCGCGACGACGGCGGGGCGATCCGCTTCCGCCACGCCTTCATCCGCGCCATGCTGGCGATCCTCGAGATCTACATGCTGGGAGGCTCGCTCGCGTTCCTCGTGTCCCTGTTCAACGAACGTTCCAAGCGCCTCGGCGACCTGCTCGCCGGGACGTACGCCATGCGGGAACGCGTCGTGGCGAGGCCGCGGGCGCCTGCGGCCATGCCGTCGCGGCTCCGGAGCTGGTCGGAGACAGCGGACATAGGACGCCTCCCCGACTCCCTGGCCCGCAGGATGTCGCAGTTCCTCGCGCAGGCTCCACGCCTCACTCCGCAGGCGCGGCAGGCGCTGTCCCTGGACCTCGCGGCCGAGGCGAGCCACCACGTCTCACCCCCGCCGCCCGGGGACACGCACCCGGAGGAGTTCCTGCACGCCGTCATCGCCGCCCGCCGGGACCGCGACTACGGCGCGATGATGCGCCAGCGCGAGCGGACGGAAGCGACGGCACGGAGAATTCACACCCTGCCTTTCAGCTAGGGCGTATCCGCCGGCCCGGGTCGTGGGCGGGACTGCCGTGCTTCGGCAGTCCCCGACGAGAACGCCCGGCCCGGGCTTTCCTGTCCGCGGCCCGTCGTCGTCCTACGCCGCAGGGCGGTCGACGTGCGGGGACTTGGGGGTGGGTGACGTCGGCAACGGATTCGGGGCCACAGGGAGGTGGGAGCGTAGCCAGCGGATCGCCTCCAACTCCGAGAGGAAGTATTGCGCCGGGTGGCTGGCCTGTTCGGAGCCGGCGGAGAGCATCCGGTCCATCGGCCCGGAGCCCAGCATTCCGGCCGCCAGCACCAGCGGGTCCCGCGCGAAGACATGATGCGCTTTCAGGCTCATACTGACTATCTCGCGCACGTCGATCAGGATCGCATAGGGGGCTCCGGCGAGCAGGTGAACGATCCGTTCGACGACCTGGGCTGCGTCGCACTCCCGGACGGCCGTGCCCGGCGCCCAGGTCAGACGGACCACACCGGGACCGAGCATGCCGAGGCGGGCCGTACCGTTGGCTGCTTCCCAGATGGTGATCGCGTGTGTCCCTAGCTTCGTACCGCTGTGAGCTGAGTCTAGGGATGGAAGGTGCAAAGCGCACCATGGTCTCATGCCAGCCGATGAACCAGTCCCTGGGTGAGGGCTCCCCAACCTGTTGAACTTTTCTCGACCGGCAACTCCTGATCAGCCGGTCTAGCTGTTGTCCGTCCGTACTGGACTGTCGTCGATTTCTTCCAGTACAGGCGATGCTTCGTCATTGACAGGCCCATCCGTCGAGGAGTCGTCGGCCGTTGCTGCAGACGAATCGCCGCTCCTGTCCGGGAGTCGGGTATGACCAGCCAGCGAGGTGGAAAGCTCCTCGTCTGCCGACCCGCCATGGGCCGGTTCTACAGAATCATTCATGCTTCGTCCTTTCAGCGGTGGTGCTTGATTTCGCTACCGCAGCCATGGGTTCGGCCGGCGTTATGGCTCCACCGGGGGTCAGTGGCCGGCTTCCGTGGTGCCGAACATCAGGGTCCGGCGCTGAACGTCGTAGTACACGGTCTCAGCTGAGGAGAGCAGGTCCTGAAGGTTGTCGGCATCATCGGCGTCAATGGTGAGGACTTCCTCCCACGCGCCCTGGTCGAGGACCAGCTGCAAGGTCCACGAGCCAGGCCGGCCCGGTTCTCCGGCCACCCAGCTGAACTGGTAGTGGCTGAGCTGCCGGACCTTGATGCTGTCATCGGTGACGGGCTGATTCAGGTTCTGTGCCATGGCGCTGTCTTCCTCCTTGTACAACCCACCCATCAGGTGGGCTTCTGGACTGGATGGAGCAGGAACCGGGACACCCCTTGGCTTCACTCGATGAACAGGCGGACCCGATGCCCTCAACGTAGTCGCACCGAGGGCACGAAGGCAGAATCGGTCGGATCCCTCCACCGCTTGACGGACGAGGAGACGGCGAAGAACGGTAGTACTGATGCCGACCCTCGATCCCCATATTCGGGTACACGCTGATGCTGGTCGGCTCGACGGGCCGGGTTGGTCCAGGAGACCCGTGGCGATGCTTGTCACGCAGGCGCGGGCCCGAGCCTGTTGATGATGGCGATGAGCTGGTTCCGGAGAACCTGGTCAGGCATCTTGGCTGATTCAGCTGCAGCCCCCCGCATCTGATCGATGCTTTCCACGACCGTCTGGCCGCGGGCTGTGATGCGAGTGCGTATCGAACGTGCATCCAGGGTGTCGCGGGCCCTGGACACCAGCCCTTTGACCTCGAGTTTCTCCAGGACTTTTCCCATGGTCTGAGCCTGCACATGAACCAGATCGGCAAGGTGCGTCTGGCTGACCGGGCCGCTGTCAGCCAGTGCCTTCAGCGTCGTAGCACCAGCATGGGTGACCTCCAAGTCCATCAGACGCTGGTTCTGGTACTGATCGTTCAATCGGGCGGCCGTACTCAACAAGCGACTGGTCGTCCAGTGTGCTGTATTCACGTACACCTACTTTCTCCCCGTACCCACCGTAGCCTCTGCTCCCGATCAGGGTGCCGAGCTGAGGCGGGCAGCGGGTCAGATCCGCCGGCGGTAATGGTCATGGGTGAGCTTGAGTTGCTCGGCCCAGAACTCGGATCTCCGTTCCCCGGACGCGCCAGGCTCGAGGTGGCCCAGGTGTTCGGCCAGTAGGTAGAAACCCTCGCCTGGTCCGTTCGAGGCCGAAAGCTTCACCACGGAAGACACCATGAACCGGCTGTGCAACAGGTCTGCTTTCACGATGTCAGCCAGTAGAGTCCCGAGCGCCCCGCGGTCCGCGGCGTGGCCGAAGTCGAACGGCACTGTACCGGCATCCTCGCTCACCTCATGATTCAAGGTCGAGTAGAGGATTCACCCCTGCCTGCGCGCCGTGTGCACCATGACATTCCTGGCGGCCTCCCTCATCAAAGCCCAGTCTTCATCGCTGCGTCCGTGCGGCATCCTGCCCCTTTTCCTCTGGTCTCTCGAAAGCCTAACGGGCGGGCATTCAACGTCAGCCGGGTCGAAGCGACCCACCGCCGTCGCGAAGGCCACTTCGACACAGTGGCTTCCGGTGAGCGTCGGTCCCGAAGGCAGGAAGCGTGGGCTGCGACGCATGACTACCTACACCGAAGGTAACCCGATCCGGCTTCCTCTCACCGAATACTCCGAGCAGTGGGAGATTGACGCGATGAACTCCGCTGCAGCGCTCGGACAGCACCACCCCGCGGGCTGTCGATCTGCCTCGAAGGCACCCGGGTCAGCGCGGGCCCGGGCTCCGATGGTGGGATTCGCGGTAGCAGGGTGCACACTGAAGGAACTTGGCTGTCACCGGATCACGGTACGTGAGATTCAGTCGGAGACATTGCCGGAATGTGAACGTGGCGGTGGGTTTCCCTCTCGCGGTCAAGAAGCCGGCCGCATGAGGGAGACACTAAAGTCCCTCCCGTCAGCCACGCCGTGTCGCCGTGGGTGGGCGTAGTCGTTCAGTAGAGAGCGGTGTAGGTTTCCTGACCGCCGCGTTCGGGCTTTCCGGGCGTTGACGCACCATGAACGTTGATCTCCTGGATAGGAGAATCATGAATGACGATCTTCTGACCTCGCCGCCCAAAGGGCGGCTCCTCGATCCGTCACCCGCATCACTGCAGGGATCCTCGGATGAGGTGCCCGGTAATACCGCCCTCTACTTGCAGGACCTCGTGCTCGAGAGCATGGATGTCGAGCATTTCCTCACCAATCTGGCCCGTGTGGCTGCCGAGTACTTGTCGGAGCCCGGACACGAGGTGTTCTGCGGTGTGACCCTCCTGCGGCCCCGGCACGCCGAGACCCTCGCCAGCAGCAGCCTGACAGCCCTGAAACTCGATGAGATCCAGTATGCGTTCGGTGACGGTCCCTGCCTGAGGGCTGCCCGTACCGAAGAACTGGTCCAGGTGCGGGACACGCGCGCGGACGGGCGGTGGCCGGAGTACTTCGCGGCGGTTGCCGAGCACGGCATGCTGTCCATCCTCGGGGTGCCCATTCCGTTGGAAGGTGAAGCCGATTGCGGGTTGAACCTGTATTCGGGCACGGTGGACGGATTCACGCCCGAGGCGATCCGGGCTGCCGAGGTCTTCGCCCGCGAAGCATCCCGCTCGCTTCGACTGGCGGTGCGTATGGCGACCCTGTCCGACCGACAGGCGCACCTGAGCGCCGCACTGGAATCAAGGACCATCATCGACCTCGCCGCGGGCATCGTCATGGGCCAGAACAAGTGCAGCCAATCCGCAGCGATCACCATCCTCAAAGCCGCCGCCAGCCACCGGAACATGAAACTCCGCGAGCTCTCAGCGCACATGGTCTCCTTGGTCAGCGACGAAGATCCCGCCACGCACTTCGACTAGGAGCCGGGCCAGTGCTCTACGGCTGGTTGACCCATTCGTCCCAGGGCACGTTCCAGTCCCCGAAGCCGTCCCAGACGTACATGGGCCCGTAGTCCGTGTTGAGGATCTGCACCACGTCCCCGGGACCGAAGGTGTTGTAGAAGTACTCTGCACCCTCGGGCGACATGCCGATGCACCCGTGGGACACGTTGAAGCTGCCGAGGGCCACCTGCGCGGCGGGCAGCGCCTCATGGACGAAGGCCCCGCCGTTGCTCAGGCGGCTCGCGTGGTTGACGACCGTTGGCGGGTAGTAGGCGGGGTCGCCCGGCTTCAGCCCGATCGACTCGGCCGTGAACCTCGTGGTCTCGTAGTGCTCCATGACCACCATGTAGCCCTCGGTGGACGGCCATTCCTCGGTGCCGAGCGTGATGGGGAACGTGCGGTCCAGCTTGCCGTCGAGGTAGACGTTCATGGTCTTGGTGTCGTTGTCGACGACGGCGAGGCGCGTGTTGTGCGTCTTCACCGTCAGCGTCTTGTCGGCGTTGCCGATCATGCCGCTGCCGAAGTCGACACCGAAGAGGTTCAGCTCGACCGTGATCGTGCTGTTGGGCGCCCAGAACGTCTCGGGCCGGTACCTGACCTTGGTGTCCGACAGCCAGTAGAAGGCGCCGGGCTGGCCACTCGTACTCGTCACGGTGATCGCCTTCTCCACTGCATCCCGCTTGGTGACCGGCTCGCTGAAGGAGAACTCGAGCGGCTGGCCCGTGCCCACGGTGCTGCGGTCAAGCGGGAACATGGACGCATCGGCCTCGTTGGCGGGCTGCACCGTGGTGAAGGATGTCGTCTCCCGCTGGGGCCGGCCCCCGGCATCGATCACCGTGTAGGAGAAGACGTAGTCGGTGTCGAAGGCGAGCCGCTCCGTCGCGGTCCAGCTGGCGCCGTCGGCCGAGACGGTGCCGGCGATGGGCGTGCCGCCGTCACGGGGCGCCAGTTCGACGGCGTCGAGCGTGGCTCCCTCGACGGTGACGGCTGCGACGGTTGCCGGGTTGACCGCCAATGCCTTGTCCGTGGGTGTCAGGCCCACCGTGTACTCGCCGTCGGCCTGGGCGGCGGGGGCATCCGGAGCTGCGCTTTCCGATGTTCCGGGCTGCGGCGTCGCGGTCGGGGACGTGGACGACGTCGGGGAGGACGACGGCGTCGCGTCGTCGTTCCAGGGCGATGCCGTGGCGATGCCCACGCCGCCTCCGACGACGACGACCGCCGCGGCACCGATGGCCGCGAACTTCCAGCCCGCCCGGTGTGCCGCTGCCCTGCTCGACTCCTGCTTCATGCGCATGCGCCTGCCCTCCGATGTAGCTGCCCCGGAAGCGATAGTACGCGACGCGGGCGCGGCTCACCGTGCAGGTGGAGGGCGGTTCCCACAACGATTCGGCCGCTGCCGGTACCCGGGAGGCACCAGCGGCGGCCGAAGGATTCGGACCTAGTAGCGGTACTGCTCGGGCTTGTACGGCCCGGCGACGTCGATGTCGAGGTACTCCGCCTGGCCCTTCGTCAGTTCGGTGAGCTCCACGCCGAGGGCGTCCAGGTGCAGGCGTGCCACCTTCTCGTCGAGGATCTTCGGCAGGACGTAGACCTCGTTCTCGTACTCGCGGTTGCCCTCGGCGTCGTCCTGCTCGAACTTCGTGTACAGCTCGATCTGGGCGATCGTCTGGTTCGCGAAGGAGTTGCTCATGACGAACGAGGGGTGGCCGGTCGCGTTGCCGAGGTTCAGCAGGCGGCCCTCCGACAGCATGATGATCGAGTGCTTCTCCACGCCCTCGGCCTCGTCCGCGGGGAGAACCCACTCGTGGACCTGCGGCTTGATCTCGATCTTCTCGACGCCGGGGATGCGGGCGAGCCCCGCGATGTCGATCTCGTTGTCGAAGTGGCCGATGTTGCCCACGATCGCCTGGTGCTTCATGCCCGCCATGTGGCGGGCCATGATGACGTCCTTGTTGCCCGTGGTGGTGATGAAGATGTCGCCCTGTGCGAGCACCGTCTCGAGCTTCGCGACCTGGTAGCCGTCCATGGCGGCCTGCAGGGCGCAGATCGGGTCGATCTCCGTGACGATCACGCGGGCACCCTGGCCGCGGAGGGCCTCCGCCGCGCCCTTGCCGACGTCGCCGTACCCGCAGACGACGGCGACCTTGCCGCCGATCAGCACGTCCGTCGCACGGTTGAGGCCGTCGGGCAGCGAGTGGCGGATGCCGTACTTGTTGTCGAACTTCGACTTCGTGACGGAGTCGTTGACGTTGATCGCCGGGAAGAGGAGCTTGCCCTGAGCCGCGAGCTGGTACAGGCGGTGCACGCCCGTGGTCGTCTCCTCGGTCACGCCCTTGATGCCGGCTGCGATGGTCGTCCACTTCCGTGGCTCCGACCCGATGGTGGACCGGAGGGTGTCGAGGAACACCGTGTATTCGTGCGAGTAGTCGGCGTCGCCCTCCTGGGGGTTCGCCGGTACCGCGCCGAGCGCCTCGAACTCGGCACCCTTGTGGACGAGCATCGTGGCGTCGCCGCCGTCGTCCAGGATCATGTTGGGGCCGAGGCCCTCGGCCTGGCCGGGCCAGGTGAGGATCTGCGTGGCGGTCCACCAGTAGTCCTCGAGCGTCTCGTTCTTCCACGCGAAGACGGGCACGCCCGCGGGCTCGTCGACCGTCCCCTTGCCGACCACGACGGCCGCCGCGGCCTCGTCCTGGGTCGAGAAGATGTTGCAGGAGGCCCAGCGGACCTCCGCGCCGAGGGCCGTCAGGGTCTCGATGAGGACGGCGGTCTGCACCGTCATGTGGAGCGAACCGGCGATCCGGGCGCCCGCGAGGGGCTGGGCCTCGGCGTATTCGCGCCGCAGGGCCATGAGCCCGGGCATCTCGTGCTCGGCGAGGCGGATCTGGTGGCGACCCGCCTCCGCGAGGGAGAGGTCGGCAACTTTGAAGTCGAACGTCATGGTGGCTGTTCCTAGCTGGAGTTCGGGGAGTTCGGAGGGGTGCGCGGGGTCGCTATGAGGCCGAGGCAGTGCCGCCGTGTGGTTCGGGGCGGAGGAGGACCGGGATGCCTTCGACGAGGCCGTAGGTGAGGGGTTCGCCGTCGGGCCCTGGGGCGGAGGACGTGAGGACGGCGCCGTCCTGGACGAGCTGCGACCCGGTGACCGGGCAGCGGAGGACATCGAGCAGCCGTGCTGGGAGGTTCGCCATGGGAAGCTTTCGCTCGGAAGGGACGGGATTCTGCCTCCAAGTCTAGCGCGGGAGCCTCCGGCGGCGGTCATCGGGATGCCCCTGGCAATCGCTCCCCCGGGCGGTCCGTCAGGGATCGCGCAGGATCCTGAGGTGGCCCCGCCGCGGGCCCGGAACACCGGCCGGAGGCTCCATCGGGGCCTTGCTGCCGCGCTTGCCCACCGGCTGCTGGTCGGAGGACGGCTCCGCCGCCGCTTCGCGCACCGCGTCCGCGAGGGCCAGGAGATCGTCCGAGTTGTGCTCGGGAGCCGCGCCAGGAAGCGTCAGCCGCACCACCTCCCAGCCGCGGGGCACCGTCAGGCGCCCGGCATGGACGGCGCACAGGTCGTAGGTGTGGGGTTCGGCATAGGTCGCGAGGGGGCCGAGGACCGCCGTCGAATCACCGTAGACATAGGTGAGCGTGGCTACAGCCGCCCGCTGGCAGGCTGATCTGGAGCATTGACGGAGTGATCCCACGATCGGCAAGCCTACCGGGGTTCAGACGCCCCGGTGGTTCCGACGCGCACCGCGGCACCGGTGGCCCTCGGCACGGCGGCCTGTTTCGGGAGTGCGGGCGGAAGGCCCAAGGCTTACAGTCTTTACATGCAGGATGCTTCCACTTTCTCGGTCAACCTGACCGATCCGACGTCGTCGGGCAGACGTCCCGCGCGGTCGTTCTACGAACGCCGTCGGAACCGGCGCGGACGCGGCATGCGCGGGGAACTGCTCCCGCAGCACCTGCCGGGATCCCGCACCCGGTCCGAGCAGTTCGACGACTGGGTCATGGAGTCGGCGCAACGCCTCGAGCGCCTGTGGGGCGAACGCATCCAGGACCTGCAGATCGTGGTGCAGGAGATCCCCGACGGCCTCGAGGACATGACGCCCGAGACGCTCCGGGGGCTGCTCGGCTCCTGCTCCCCCGCTGCACCCGGTCGGCCCGCGGTCATCACCATCTACCGGCACCCCGTGCTCATGGCGGCGCGCGCCCTCCTGCCGGTCAACGAGCTCGTGCACGACGTCGTCGTCGAGCAGACCGCCGAACTGATGGGCCTCGCGCCGGAAGCCGTCGATCCCGCCTACGGCCGCTCGCAGGCCTGATCGCAGCGGGCGTTCCGACCGCGGCTAGTAGCGGAGCTCCACGGGAATGCTCAGCGGACCCGTGGCGCCGGCCGGGATGCCGGACACCGAGATCCCGGCGCTTCCCCCGGGCAGCGTCATGACCTGCGCGCCGTAGACCGGGTCCCCGGTGGCGTTGATGACCACGGCGGCAGGCGCGCTGCCGATCGACGACGTCGGCACCGTCACGGAGGTGCCACCGGCGATGCCGATCACCACGGGTGCCCCGAGCGCACCGTCGGCTCCGACCGGGGTCAGGGTGACCTCGCCCCTGCCGCCCGGAGCGCCGAGCACGAGGGAGGTGTCCACGCCCTCCGCGAGCGCCACGGCGTGGTCGCTGCCCAGCCGCACGGCGGCCGGCGCTCCGGCGAGGTCCACGGGTTCGCCGGTGCTGATGCCGCGCGTGACGCGCGCGGACGCGACGATCGAGACGTCGGAGGTGATCGCGATGGTGTAGTTCCCTTCGGGGAGGGAGGCGAGGGGCACGGCCGTCACGCCGCCGGCGGCAGCCGTCACGACACCCCCGCCGGGCAGCTCCACCTCCCCGCCCGCGCCGAAGACCCTGATGTCGAGCACGGCGTCGTTGGATCCGGGCACGAGCACGTGCAGCTCGGGGGACGCAGAACCGTAGCCCTCCTGCTCGCGGATGCGCTGCGCCGTCGCGGCGTCCTGCACCACGACGCCCGGTACCACCTGGGTGAGACCGGCTGCGAGGCTCGGTGACAGCAGTTCGACGCCGCCCGGGGTGAGCCCGCGCAGCACGCTCTGCTGGATGACGCCGGTGATCCGCCCGCCGTCGCTGCGGACGCGGACGGCCACCCGGTCCTGGTTGCCGGCCGGCCCCGCGAGGACGATCTGCCGGCTCGCGCCGGGCGCGACCAGCTGGCCCCTCGTGCCGGCCGCCTCGATGGGTCCGTCCTGCCCGTACAGCTCGAGCGTCACGGTGGCGGGGGTCCCCGTCGGGTTGGTCAGCGTCAGGATCGACGACTGCCCCACGGTCGTGGAGGCGCCCAGGAGCCAGAAATCGCTCGACGGCACCTGGCAGGCGGTCGCGGCGAGCCCCCGGAGATCGCCGTCCGCAGCGGTGTAGGTGGTGGTCGCCGCGGCCACGGGCGTCAGTCCGCCCTGCGGCTGCGCCCGGAACAGCGACGGGGCATCGACCGCTGTGCCACGCGAGACGCCGGCGATCCGGTTGGTCAACCCGTCAGCGCCGCTGCTGGCGGGCGCGTCCGTCGCGAGGGAGGCTTCGGGCGCGAACTCCTGGATCAGCGCGAGCGGTGCGGTGCCGCCGACGGGCAGCAGGCCGCTCCCCGTCAGGGTGGCGCTCAGGTCGCTGAGCACCATCGCCGACACCGTGGTCCTCGCGGTGGCGGAGGCCGGGCTGAACTCGGGGTCCGCTCCCTCGACGGCGCTCTGGAGGAGGCGGGGCGGCGCCGGGCAGACGGCCGTGTAATCACCCGCCGGCACGGCCGCGGCGGGAACCGGGAGCTCGGACGCTGCCGGCCCGACGAGCGTGTCGGTGACGGCCCCGGAGGCGACTGCGGCGGTCGCGGCGAGAAGGAGGACGCCCGTCGCCGCTCCGGCGACGGTGCCCACCCGCGAGCGACGGCGGGAGCCGCCCCCGGCTGCCTTGTCGCGGGCCACTGCACGCGCCGCGACGGCGGCATCCGCGGATTCCGGGACAGCGGCGCCGGGCGCGGCCGCACCCGCCTCGGGCTGCGGGGAGCTTCCCTGCACGGGGACCTTCGGGCCGCCCCCGGTCGGCTCGGGCTTGCGCTTGCGTCCCATCACGTCGAACTGCTTCCACTGGTCGCGGGGTGCGGCTGGTCCTCGTGGGCCTCGGCGCCGGTCCCGGTGCCGCCGTCCACGCCGGTCTCCCCGGCTGCCCGCCCGGACCCGGCGGCCGGCCGGGGACGCCGTCCGCCCTTCGGCAGGGCGACGCGGGGCCGCGACGGGATGGGAACCGCCAGGAGCACCGTCAGCCCCAGGACGACCGCCTGCACGCCGCCGGCCCAGGGCTGGTACGGGCTGACGTACGAGACCGTCACGGTTCCTCCGGCGGCCGGTAGTGCGAAGGCCTGCCGCCAGTCGTCGGAGGTCGCCTCGAGCCTCTCCCCGTCGAGACTCGCCTGCCAGCCGGCGGCGGCTTCCTCCGCGAGGACGAGCCTCCTGCCCTCGGCTCCGGCAGGGATCGCCCCGTCCGCGGCGACCGCCGAGGACGGGACCGTCGCCTCGGTGCGCCCGTCCGCGCCGACCACGCGCACGCGGGCCGTGCGGTCACCCTCGTCCTCGGTGCCGTCGTCGCGCGTGGCCGGGACCACGCGCCACAGGCGCCCCGCGTCCGTGTCGCCCACCGCGGTGAGGCCCGGCACGGAATCGATGCGCCCGCTCAGGAAGTCCCCTGCGGTCTCGGACTGCTGGAGGACCACGAAGCCGACCCCGAGGTCGCGCAGGTCACCGCGCGGGTCCGCGCCGGTCGCGCCGACGATCACGGCGACCGTGGTCCGGAGCACCCGCACCGCCTCGCTGTCCTTCGCGGGCGCCACGTCGACGCCGCCCTGCAGCGTGCGGGCGGAGTAGAGCGGGTTGAGTGCATCGAGGGTGGTCCCGGAGCCGCGCATGAGCGAGGCGGCGACGTCGTCGTCGTCGTCCACCGTGATGACGAGCGTCCGGGTCTGGTCGGGACCGCTGCCCCGGTCCGCGGCCGTGGCCGGCAGCGGGCGTCGGGCCACGGATTCGAGCCCGACGGCGGTGCCGAAGTCCGTGGTGCCGGTGGCCGGATCCGGCACCTCCTCGGCCGGGCTGCCCGCGATGACCACCGGTTCGGCGGCGACCGCGGGTGGACCGGCGAGTTCCGGCGCCAGCCACAGGCCGAGGCTGAGGAGCGGGCCGACGGCGAGGACGGCACCCGCGGCGGCCGGGAGCAGCCGCCGCGGGCGGGCCGCCGGTGCGTCCGCGTCCCGCCGTCCGGGCAGTCCCGAGAGCGCGGCGGCCAGCAGGCCCAGGGAGACCACCGACACCAGCGGACCGGGGAACACCGGGATCAGGACCGCGGTGCCCGCCGCGACGGGGAGGACCGGCGCCACAGCGGCCAGCGCGAGGGCCAGGACGGCGAGGAGCCAGAACGAGCGCACGAGTGTCCTGCGTCCGCGCGGGAGGAACAGGGCGGCGGCCGCGAGCACGATCACCGGCGCGCCGATGACGACGGCCGCGACGAGCGACCAGGGGCCGTCCCCGAGGAACGCTGCCGCTGCCGGTGGGAGCATCGGGTCGAAGGACACCGGGAAGCCGAGGAGGTGCTGCCACGGAGCACCCGGATCGAAGGCGGAGGGCACGCCCGGGTCGCCGAGGATGCCCCGGGGACGCCCCACCGCGGACAGGGCGTACGGCAGGTGGAGGGCCAGGACGGGCAGCAGCGCCCACCACAGGACGCGGGCGCGGCGGCGTCCGACGATCAGCGCCACGACCAGTCCCACCACGACCACGGGAAGGAGGGACGGCGCGCAGGCCGTGACGGCGGCGAGGACGAGGCCGGCCGCGGCACCCGCGGTCCAGCTGCGCGTCCCGTTGATGCCCGGCTTGATGATCCCGTCGGGGAGCGTGCGCGAGGTCAGCCCCGCCCCGACCGCGCGGACGAGCCCGAGCAGCGCCAGGGGCAGGAGGATATGGGCGATCAGTGCGCCGAGGCGCCCGCCGCCGAGGGCCACCTGGAGGGCGGGGGCCGCCCCCCAGAAGAGTGCAGCCCACAGGCGCAGGCCCCGCGACCGCGTCAGGGCACCCGCCGTGAACCAGGCGCTGAGTCCCGCCAGCGGCAGGGCGCACACGACCGTGACGACGATGGCGGTGTTCGCCGAGCCGAGCCCCAGCAGGGAGAGGACCCAGAGCACGTAGGAGAACGGCGATCCATGGGCGGCGAAGCCGGCGCCGAGCCCGGTCCACCAGGACGTGGCGTTCGCCCAGATGGCGCCGGGGGTAGCGGCCGCCGGAAGCAGTGCGCCGCCGGCGAGGGCCGAGGCCCCGACGAGCCGGTGGAGGCCCACGAGGGCCGCGGCCAGGAGGACGACGACGGCGAGGACCGCCCCGGCGCCGACCCACAGGCGCGTCGGCGTGGCCAGCGCGGCGAAGTCGTCATTGCTGTTCCCCGACGGGATGTACTCCTCCGTGCCCTGCCCGTCCTGCCCGCCGGCGCCCCTCGAGGTGAAGGCGTCGACGACGGACCTGCGGTGGGACCAGACGTCGCGGCGGGAGGTGATCAGGGGCCGGACGATGGAGCGCGGACGCTGCCGGCTCCGGGCCGCCGAACGGCGCGAGCGCCAGAGCTGGACGGGCCGGGCGACACCGGCGAGGCTGCCGAGCAGCTGGCCGGTCCCGTGCGCGGGATCCTTCGCCAGGAGGCCGAGCAGGAGCCGGGCCATGCCGCCGAGGACGGCCCCCACGGCGAGGAGGGGCACGTTCCACGGGGCTGCGTGCTTGAGGCGGAGGTACACCTCGGCGGCGCGGGCTGCACGAGGAGTGGCCACGGGGTGGGGCCTGGCGGTGGCGTGGTGCAGAACGGCGGCCGGCACCACCACCACGCGGTTCCCGGCGAGGCGGTTCCGCCAGCACAGGTCGACGTCGTCCCCGACACCGTGGAAGGCCGGGTCGAAGCCGTCGAGCGCGTCCCACACGTCCCGGCGGACGAGCATGCCGGCGGAGTTCACGGCGAAGACGTCGCTGCGGGCGTCGTACTGCCCCTGGTCGTGCTCGTCGACGTCGATGAGCGTCAGGCGCTCGGCCCACCGGCTGATGGACAGCCCCACGTCCACGAGCTCGCGGCGATCATCCCAGGCGACCTGCTTCGCGCCGGCGACCGTGACGGACGGCGCGCGCTCGACGGCGAGGAGGAGTTCGGCCAGCGCGCCCGGCTCAGGGGCGGAATCGTCGTGGAGGAGCCACAGCCAGTCATGCGCGGCGGCCTCCCCGGACGTGCGCCGGACCGGGATCTCGGCGACCGCGGTCCGGACGGCGGTGCCGAATCCGGCACGGGCCGGGGCGCCGACCACGGGGCTGCCGGTGGGCAGGCCGAGCTGCAGGATCGAGGCGGACCCGTCCGTGGAACCGGTGTCCACTCCGACGCAGAAATCGGCCGGGCGGCTCTGGCGTGCGAGGGCCCCGAGAGTTGCGGGAAGGTACTCGGCGCCGTTGTGGGCTACGACAACGGCGGTGACGCGGAGGTGGAGCTGAATCAGACCGCTCGCTTCCGCAGCCTGCGACGTTCGCGCTCGGAGAGCCCGCCCCAGATGCCGAAGCGTTCGTCGTTCTCCAGCGCGTACTCGAGGCACTCGGACTTCACCATGCAGGAGCCGCAGACCTTCTTCGCGTCACGGGTGGATCCGCCCTTCTCGGGGAAGAACGCCTCCGGATCCGTCTGCGCGCACAGGGCATCGGCCTGCCAGGACAGCTCGCCGTCGTCGTCCATGGTGCCGGGAGCCAGGGGCATCCCGATCCAGGCGGGCCGACCGGCCGGAGCGGAGTGCGGCCGTGCATCCTCCCGGACGTCCGGCAGGATGCCGTAGGACGCGGGATCGACGGTCGGGAGAACCAGGAGGCTGCTGGGGCGCTCCTCGATGTCGGGAAGCCCGGCGAGCGCCTCGTGGGCGGTGAGGAAGGCCGTGGCCTGATCCTCGAGCGAGGACCGGGACCCTTCGCGGTACCGCTCGCCGGCCAGCGGATCAGCGGGGTCGAGGAACCAGTCGGCAGGGACACCCCTCGAGCCGTAGCGGGCCGAAGCCTGCGCTGCGATGTCTGGCGGTGTCTGCTGGCGTTCTGCCTGCCCCATGGTCAACCTTCCCGGTGTTGCCGTTCCAACATCAGCATGGGTCGACCCTCGCGCCCCGCTGCTGGAACAAATCCGATGTCTAATTACAGGGGTGTAAGTCGATTTTCGTCAAGCGGCGGCCGGAATCTTATAGAGTCGGAGCCGGAGAATCACGGGCGCCACGCCGGGTCGACTACCTGTCTTCATGGGCGAGTCGCAAGTAGTCCCAGTACCGATCACGGAGCGAAAGAGGCCTCATCATGCCATACAGACCTGCGGGAATCCTGGCCCGGATGAGGTCGATCGATCCCTCCTCGCCGCGGCTCGTGTGGCACGGCCGGGAGGGCCGGATCGAACTGTCGGGCCGCGTCTTCGACAACTGGGTGGCCAAGAGCTCCAATCTCCTCGTGGACGAACTCGATGCGACCGACGCGACCGTCGTCGCGCTGGACCTGCCGGTCCACTGGAAATCCCTCGCCCTGGCCTTCGCGTGCTGGCAGGTGGGCTCCGTCGTCGCCCTGCAGGACTCCGGCGACGACGGCTCCTCCCCTCGCGCGGCGCAGTCGACCGCGGACGCCGACATCATCCTCACCTCGCGCGCCGTCGAGGAGGTCGAGCCGCCCCGCTTCCTCGTGTGCGTGGCCCTGGGGTCGCTCGCGCTTCGCTGGGAAGGCCCCCTGCCACGCGGCGCCGTGGACTTCGCGGCGGAGGTCCGCTCCCACGGTGACGTCTACCTGGGCCAGGACGGCGACGACGCCGCTGCGCAGCTCATGCGGGCCGACGGGCGGACGTGGACCGCGGCGGACCTGGCGGACGGCGTGACCCTCCCCGCCGATCCGGGGGCCGCCGGGCAGGAGGCCGGACGCGCCCGCACCGTGCTGCTCGAACCGGGCTCGGACCTGCGCCGCGCGCTCGCCGCCGCACTCGCGGTGTGGCAGGAGGACGGTGCCCTGGTCCTCGTCGAGGACGGCGTGCCCGTGACCGAGCGGATGCTGGCCGGAGAGCGGATCACGGCGCGGCTGGGGACTTCCTGACCGGCTCGCCCTCGGGTGCCTGCGCCGTTCCGCCGGCCGTGCCCGCCTGCGTGGCGTGCGGGTGGATCAGCTCCTGGTCGTGGCTGAATTCGGGCTCGTCGTCGAGCTCGGCGTTGAACACCCAGAAGCGGTAGGCGACGAAGCGCACGAGGGTGGCGAGCGCCGTGCCGAAGATCCCCACGAGGAACAGGGGGCTCGGCTCCACGATGTCGAAGACGTACTTGGCGACCCACACGCAGCCCGCCGCGATGCCCATCCCGATGACGTTGATGAAGACGAACATGACGAGCTCGCGCGCCGCGTTGGGCTGTCGCCGGTGCCGGAACGTCCAGTAGCGGTTCGCGACCCAGGCGAAGACGGTCGCGACGCCGGCCGAGACGAAGCGCGCCTTGACCTCGCTGCCACTCATGGGACCGTGGATCAGGTACCAGTACAGGCCGTTGTCTATGACGAACGCCACTCCGCCGACGGCCCCGAACTTCGCGACCTCGCGCCAAAAGAGGGATGCGAGGCCCCTGATCCGATCCATGAGTCCTGCCACTGCGTACCTCCGCGGTCTGGGTCCGAACGCCACGCGCCGCGGGCGTCAACCCGGGCGGCTGCAGGACGAACCGCGACGGGGGCCGGCCGAGCAAGCCACCCAGGCCGACCTTTGCATGGCGTGTTTTCCTTCATTTTACGGGCTCGGCGCCGCCACCGGTTCGGGAAACAGCTGGTGGCAGCCTGTCAGCTTCCCGGTAGCCCGGCGCGGGCAACCGCCCTTCCGGAGGTAAGGGCGGGCCCGTCGGTGCGGCCGATGGGGGGCCCGGCCCCTGCCGTGGGTACCCTGTGATGGTGACTTTTCCCGTGATAGGCGTGGTCGGCGGCGGCCAGCTCGCCCGCATGATGGCCGGGCCCGCCGTCGAACTCGGCCTCGAACTCCACGTCCTCGCTGAAGGACCCGATGTCTCCGCGGTGGCGGCAGTCGCCCACGCTCAGGTCGGCGACTACCGTGACCGGGAGACGCTGCGGGCCTTCGCGGCGGGCGTCGACGTCGTGACGTTCGACCACGAGCACGTGCCGGGTGAGCTCCTCGAGGAGCTGGTCCGCGACGGCGTCGCCGTCCACCCCGCGCCGTCCGCCCTGCGCCATGCGCAGGACAAGCTGGTGATGCGTCGCGCGGTCGAGGACCTGGGCCTGCCCAATCCCGCCTGGGCCGCGGTGTCCACCACGGACGACGTCGCGGCCTTCGCGGCCCGCACGGGCTGGCCGGTGGTCCTCAAGACGCCCCGCGGCGGGTACGACGGCAAGGGTGTGCTCGTGCTGCGCGACGCCGCCGGGCTCGCGGACGCCGAGGGCTGGTTCACCGGCGGCGACCTCCTCGTCGAGCAGTTCGTGCCCTTCAGCCGGGAACTCTCCGTGCTGGTGGCACGGCGCCCGTCCGGCGACGCCGTGGCCTGGCCGGTGGTCGAATCGATCCAGGTGGACAGCGTCTGCGACGAGGTGCTCGCACCGGCGCCGGACCTGCCGCCGGAGGTCGCCGATGCCGTCACCGCGGCGGCGCTGCGGCTCGCCGAGCAGCTCGGCGTCACGGGCGTCATGGCGGTCGAGCTGTTCGAGACGCCCGGCTCCGGCGCGGGCTATCTCGTCAACGAACTGGCCATGCGACCGCACAACTCCGGGCACTGGACCATGGACGGTGCCGTCACGGGCCAGTTCGAGCAGCACCTCCGCGCGGTCCTGGACCTTCCGCTCGGGGCGACGGCGGCGGTAGCACCGCACGCGGTCATGAAGAATGTCCTCGGCGGCGCGAACACCGACCTCTACGGGGCCTACCGATCAGCCCTGTCCTCAGGACCGTCCGCTAAAGTGCACGTCTACGGCAAGGACGTGCGTCCCGGCCGCAAGATCGGCCACGTGAACGCGCTGGCCGCCCAGGACGAACCGCTCGCCGCCGTCCGCGCGCGGGCCACGAGGGTCGCCGCGATCCTCCGCGACGGCGCCGAACCGCCCTCCTCAGACCAGGATTGACCGAAGGGAACGCAGTGACGAACGCCCAGGTAGGCCTTGTGATGGGCTCCGACTCGGACTGGCCCGTCATGGAAGCCGCAGCCGCGGCCCTGGCGGAGTTCTCCATCCCCTACGAGGCCGACGTCGTGTCCGCCCACCGCATGCCGGCCGCCATGATCGAGTACGGGCGGACCGCCCACGAGCGTGGCCTGCGCGTCATCATCGCCGGGGCCGGCGGCGCCGCGCACCTGCCGGGCATGCTCGCTTCCGTGACGCCGCTGCCCGTGATCGGCGTGCCGGTCCCCCTGCGCTACCTCGACGGGATGGACTCGCTGCTGTCGATCGTCCAGATGCCCGCAGGCGTCCCCGTGGCGACGGTGTCCATCGGCGGTGCCCGCAACGCCGGGCTCCTCGCCGTCCGGATGCTCGCCACGGGCACCGACGACCAGGCCCGGACGCTGCGCCGGCAGCTCGTCGAATTCGCCGACGCCCTCCGCGAGACCGCGGAGGCCAAGGGTGCCGCGCTGCGGTCCCGGATCGCGGAGTCCACGGCGGACGGCGCATGATGACCGGTACCCGCGTCCGGCCGACCGACGGCGGAGTGCTCGGCGGGAGCGATCCCGTCCGGCACCCGCAGACGGCTCCCCCGGCGGTCCGCACCAAGCGTGCCTTCGTCCTGCTGGCCCTGACGCTCGTGCTGCCCGGTTCCGCGCAGGTCGTCGCGGGCGACCGGCGGCTCGGGCGCAGGGCGCTGAGGACCACGTTCACCTGCTGGGCGCTGATCCTCCTCGGACTGGTCCTCGCGCTGACCGACCGCACCGCCGTCGTCGGCATCGTGACGCACCGCTGGTGGTCCCTCCTGCTGATCGCGGCGCTGCTGGGGATCGCCCTGGCCTGGGCGATGCTCTTCCTCAACACCCTGCGCCTGATCAGGATGCCCCTGCTCGACCGCGGCGCGCGCCCGCTCGTGGCCGGCACGCTGGCGCTGCTCATGGTGCTCACCAGCGGGTCCCTCGCGTACGGCGCGTACGTGCTCAACGTCGGCCGCTCCACGGTCGGCTCCATCTTCCAGTCCGGTCCGGCCTTCGATCCCGTGGACGGCCGCTACAACTTCCTGCTCATGGGAGGTGACGCCGGAGAGGACCGCACCGGCCGCCGGCCCGACAGCATCTCGGTCATCAGCGTCGATGCCAAGACCGGCGCGACCGTGACCTTCAGCATCCCGCGCAACTTCCAGAACGCGCAGTTCTCCGAGGACTCCCCGCTCTGGGAGGTCTACCCCGAGGGGTACAACTGCGGAGACCCCTGCATCATCAACAGCCTGTACACCGACGTCGTCCAGAACTACCCCGATCTCTACCCCGAGACCACCGACCCCGGCGCCGAGGCCATGATGGATGCCGCGAGCGGTGTCCTCGGGATCGAGGTGCAGGCCTACCTGCTCGTCGACATGGGCGGCTTCGAGCAGCTCGTGGACGCCATGGGCGGCATCAGGATCGACGCGGGCGGCTGGGTACCCATCACCGCCGCCGAGATCCCGGGCAGCGATCCGATCCGCCACTATCCGCCGGACGGCTGGATCAAGCCCGGCGTGCAGACCCTGAACGGGTACCAGGCGCTCTGGTACGCGAGGTCACGCGAGTTCGTCACGGACTACGACCGCATCGCGCGCCAGCAGTGCGTCCAGCAGGCGATGATCGCGCAGCTCGATCCCGCCACCGTCCTGACCCGCTTCCAGTCCATCGCGGCAGCGGGCACGCAGATCGTCGAGACGGACATCCCGCAGGACCAGCTGGCGAGTTTCGTCGACCTCGGGCTGAAGGCGCAGGGCCAGGAGACCCGCCGGCTGACCATCGGCCCACCCGACTTCGGCACGCCCGCCGAGAACTTCGTGACCTACCCCGACTTCGACATCATCCACAGCCGCGTGCAGGACATGTTCGCCCAGGGTGCTGCCGATTCCTCGGCCACGGGGACACTGCAGCTCGAACGCGCGGGCGTGGTCTCGGGCGTGCCGGCACAGACCACCGACGACGGCATCACCGAGGAGTACCTGCAGGAGCTCGCCATCATCGGCGACGACGCCACGCTGGGCGACCTGCTGGCGAACAACGGCCAGTGCTCCCCCGCCTGACTCCCCCCGCCACGAGCCGAAGGATCCGACGATGTACCTGCTCGACAATCCGCTCCGCCCCTACGCCTGGGGATCGGAGCACGCCATCGCGGACCTCCTCGGCCGAACGCCGTCCGGCGGTCCCGAAGCCGAACTGTGGGTCGGCGCGCACCCCGACTCCCCGTCGCAGGTGGTGCATCCGGACGGCAGCCGGCACAGCCTGCACGAGCTGATCGGCCGGGATCCCGAGGGTCTCCTCGGGGAGCCGGTGGCCGGGCGCTTCGAGAACCGGCTCCCCTTCCTCCTCAAGGTGCTCGCCGCCGGGTCCGCCCTGTCCCTCCAGGTGCACCCGAGCCTCGAGCAGGCGGCCGCGGGATACGACGCCGAAGAGGCCGACGGCGTGCCGCAGGACGCGCCGCACCGCAACTACCGGGACCGGAACCACAAGCCCGAGATGATCTACGCCCTCACGGCGTTCGAGGCGCTGTGCGGCTTCCGGCCGCTGCCCGAGGCGCTGCGCATCTTCGCGGTCCTCGCCTCCGCCGTCGAGCCCGGCTCGGGGGCCCGCGAACTCCTCGACTCCGTCGCCGCCCAGCTCACCTCCGGCGCGGACGAGGCGCTGCGCTCGGCCTTCACCCTGCTGCTCGAAGCGTCGCCGGAGGCCGTGGACGCCGTCGTGTCCGCGGCCGCCGGTACGGAGGCGACGGGGCCGGCACGCGCCGCCCGCGCCGAGGATGCTGACGCCGTGGCCGCCGATCTCGCGACCATCTCCGAGCTGTCCGGGCAGTACCCGGGTGATCCCGGCGTCCTCGTCGCACTGTTGCTGAACCGCGTATCGCTCCGGCCCGGGGAGGCCCTCTACCTGCCGGCGGGGAACATCCACGCCTACCTGCAGGGCCTCGGGATCGAGGTCATGGCGTCCTCGGACAACGTCCTGCGCGGAGGCCTCACGCCCAAGCACGTCGATACCGCAGAGCTGCTCTCCACCGTGGTCTTCGAACCCCTCGCACCGCCCGCGCTCGCGCCGCAGTACACGCTCCTCGACCAGGAGCTGTACCGCCCGCCGTTCGAGGAGTTCCAGCTCCAGCGCATCGTACTCGGAGACCCCGCCGCGGGCCCTGGCGGGGAACCGGCGGACGGAGCCGACGACGGTCGCGGGGACAGCGCGCTGCCGGCCGGCGAGAGCCTCACCCCGGCGCATGTGCCCGTGCTGCAGAACGGGCCCGTGGTGGTCCTGGCCGTGAGCGGTCCGATCCTGCTGGACACGCCGAACTCCACCATCATCGTCCCGCGTGGCGGCAGCGCCTTCGTGCCGGCGTCCGAGGCACCCCTCGTAGCCCGACCGGCGGCGGACGGGCACGGGGCGACGGACGGTCCGGTGCTGGCGTTCGCCGTCACCGTGGGCGGCGATGCACCCTCGCTCTAGGAGCGGCTGCCGCGTACCGTCCGCAGGGCGCCGACAGCGCGTGCTGCCTGCGTGCGCGCCACCCGCATGCCGCGCTTGGCAAGCGGCAGCGCGCGGCTGAACACGGGGTAGAACGGCGAGAGCGGCAGGTCCCAGGTGCCGGCCAGCTGGTCCTCGTGCTGGGCCCAGCCCATCTTGAAGCGGGAGACGCCGTCGTTGAGGAGCCCGTTGAAGTCGTAGCGGGCCACGCCGCGGGCCTTCATCTCGGAGATCGCGAACCACTTCAGCGCATAGTTGGCCCGCAGTCGCTCGCCCTCGTCCGTCATGCCCCCGTACAGCTCGAAGGCCGTGGACTCGGTCGCCGAGAGCCAGAGGAACGCGACGACGTCCTCGCCCTGGAAGGCCGCGTACACGGGCGAGGCGTCGCCGAGGTTGTCGAAGATGTCGAGGTAGTACGCGTCCTCGTGGATGCCGAACCCGGCGCGCTCGGCCGTCAGCCGGTACACCGCCAGGCAGGCGGCGAGTTCGCTGCGGACCACGCGGCGGATCTCCAGGCCCTCCCGGCCCGACTTGCGGATGTACTGGCGGTGCTTCTTCGTCATGTCCGCGAGCAGCTCGTCCTCCGAGCGGCGCAGGTCCAGGATGAGCGTCCGCCCGATGAGGATGGTGTTCGCACTCGCCGTCCAGCCTGCCCCGGGCAGCGCCTGGACGACGTCGCTTGCGGCATCCCAGTCGGGTTCGATGGAGAGCGCCACCGAGCGGTGGGCTGCACGCACGTACCCGGCGAGGGCCTCGAGGACCTCGACCCCGCGCCCTTCCGCCGTCTGCGGACCGCGGGGGATGTAGGCCAGGTTCCGCAGCGGCAGCGGGAGCGCCTTCAGCACGAGCTGGGCCGCGCCGACGACCACGCCGTCCTCGGTCACGAGCACCCGGTCCGCGGTCCAGCCGTGCGCCGCCTTCGTCTCGCCCCATCCCCACAGCTGCTGGGGATGGCCTCCCAGCTGGTTGACGGTGGTGTCCCACAGGGCGCGGTCGAAGCAGGGCGAAACGGAAAGGCTCATCCGACCAGCCTATAGGGGTACGCCGCCCGCCCGTTCCCCGGGCGGCGCGCCGCACTCCCCTGCCCCGCGCTAGTCCTTGATACGCGCGTAGGTCTCCCACTTGTGGGCCTGGTGCTCGCCGTCGACGACCCGGATGGTCCCGGACTTGGAGCGCATGACGATCGACTGGGTGAGGACCTTGTCCTTGCTGTACCGGACCCCGCGCAGCAGGTCGCCGTCGGTGATGCCGGTGGCCGCGAAGTAGCAGTTGTCGCTCGTGACGAGGTCGTTGGTGGAGAGCACACGGTCCAGGTCGTGGCCGGCGTCGAGGGCCTTCTGCTTCTCCTCGTCGCTCGTGGGCCAGAGCCTGCCCTGGATCACACCGCCCAGGGACTTGATCGCACACGCCGCCACGATGCCCTCCGGGGTGCCGCCGATCCCCATCAGCGCGTCGACGTCGGTGCCCTCGCGGGCCGCGGCGATGGCCCCGGCGACGTCGCCGTCCATGATGAACTTCGTCCGCGCTCCGGCCGCCCGGATCTCCTCCACCAGGGGTTTGTGCCGGTCGCGGTCCAGGATCATGACGTTGAGCTGGCTGACCTTCTTGTTGTTCGCCTTCGCGATGAGGTGCAGGTTCTGCTTCACCGGCAGGCGCAGGTCCACCATGTCGGCGGCCTCGGGGCCGGTGACGAGCTTCTCCATGTAGAAGACGGCCGAGGGGTCGAACATGGAGCCGCGCTCGGCGACCGCGAGCACCGCGAGGGCGTTGTTGATGCCCAGGGCGGTCAGGCGTGTCCCGTCGATCGGGTCGACGGCGACGTCACACTCGGGTCCGCTGCCATCGCCGACGCGTTCTCCGTTGAACAGCATGGGCGCCTCGTCCTTCTCGCCCTCGCCGATGACGACGATCCCGTTGAAGTGCACGGTCTGCAGGAGCGAGCGCATGGCATCCACTGCGGCGCCGTCGGCCAGGTTCTTGTCGCCGAAGCCGACCCAGTGGCCGCCCGCGATGGCGGCGGCCTCCGTGACGCGGACGAGTTCCAGGGCGAGGTTCCGGTCCGGTTCGTCGTCCCCGACGGCCAGGGCCGGTGACAGTGTCGAGTACTGGGCATTGGTGGCGTTCTGGGACACGTCTATCCTCATCGTCGAAGGTGTGCGGCAGTACGCGGGCGTACCTGTTCCGTGCTGACATCATAGGCGGGCCGGGCGGGGCCGCACCCTGTGACGCTGCATACGTCGGTGCCCGCGCAGTCCCTCCCGGTTAGGTCGCGCGGCCTGCATCAGCGAAAATGGAGGGGTGAGCGATTCAGGCGATGAGCGGGCGACCCCAGGAACCGGTGAGGGCCGGGAGGCGGCTGCACGTCCGGTGCACCAGGTCGGTGACGCACGGCTCGAGGCGGAACTGAACGACGACGCGCCGCCCATCACGCTCACGCCGAACCAGGCCAAGCGTGCCAGCTCCACGGCGCGGGGCATGCTGATCGCCACGGGCGCGACCATCGCCGTCGTGCTTCCCGTCTATTTCCTGAACCCCACCTACACGGCCGAGACGTACCGGCGCGACATCGATGTGGAGACCGTCGCGCGCCAGGCCGCGGGCGACGCCGGCTACCTCCCGGCGGCTCCTGCCCTGCCGGACGACTGGACCTCGAACTACGCCCGCTGGGTGAGCGGCCGCAGCGACGGCGTCGATTTCTGGGAGGTCGGGTTCCTGACGGCGGACACCGGCTTCATCCAGCTGACCCAGACCGACGACGCCAATCCGACGTGGACCGCGCAGCGGGTCGGCGACGCGCAGCTCTCCGGCACGCGCACCATCGGCGGGCTCGAGTGGGACCTGCTCGACGCGCCCGACGGCGACACGGTGCTGACGTCGGAGGTCGACGGCGCGACGGTCATCCTGAACGGCGAGGCAGCCCTGACGGAGTTCGACACCCTGGGTGCGGCCGTGATCGACGAGGTCCGCCGGAACGCGGTCGAGGAGGCCGAGCGCCTGTCATCTTCCGACACGGACGGCTCGTGACGGCCGGGAACAGTACAGTGGGCGGCGTGACTCAGCAACTGACCCCCGCCGCGGCATGGCTCCGCCTGCAGGAGGGCAACGCCCGGTTCGTCGCCTCGGACGTCTCGCACCCGAACCAGGACGCGTCCCGCCGCACCGCCCTCGTGAACAACCAGAACCCGTTCGCCGTGATCTTCGGCTGCTCGGATTCGCGCCTGGCCGCCGAGATCATCTTCGACCTCGGCCTCGGTGACGTCTTCGTGGTGCGCACGGCGGGGCAGGTGATCGACGACGCCGTGCTCGGCTCCCTCGAGTACAGCGTCAGCGTCCTCGGCGTGCCGCTGATCGTGATCCTCGGACACGACAGCTGCGGCGCGGTCACGGCGACCATGAACGCCGTGGAGACCGGGGACATGCCCGTCGGGTTCATCCGGGATCTCGTGGAGCGCATCACGCCGTCGGTCCTGACCGCACGCAGGCAGGGCATCACCGACATCAACACGACCGTCATCGAGCACACGAAGCAGACCTCCGGGCGGCTCGTCGACAGTTCGCGGGTGATCGCTGAGGCCGTGGAGAACGGTTCCGTCGCCGTCATCGGAGTCTCCTACCGCCTGGACGAGGGCAAGGCCGTCCTCGTATCAGGATTTGGCGCACTGTAGCGCCGAAGGCGAGAATTGCGGCATGACTCCAACGCCTGCAGCCAGCCCTGAATCCAGCTCCACGACCGGCGCCGCGCCCGGTACGGAGGGTGCGGAGTACCGCATCGAGCACGACACGATGGGCGAGGTGCGCGTCCCGGTCAACGCCCTGTACCGCGCACAGACGCAGCGTGCCGTCGAGAACTTCCCCATCTCCGGCACAACCCTCGAGCGTGCGCACATCGAGGCGCTCGCCCGGATCAAGAAGGCCGCGGCGACGGCCAACGCCGAACTCGGCGTCCTCGACGAGGAGCGTGCGCGGGCCATCGAGGCGGCCGCCGAGGACGTGGCCGCGGGCAGGTACGACGGCGACTTCCCGGTCGACATCTACCAGACCGGCTCCGGCACGTCGTCGAACATGAACGCCAACGAGGTCATCGCGACGCTCGCCAGCCGCGCGCTCGAGGCCTCCGGCAGCAGCACGCAGGTCCACCCGAACGACCACGTCAACGCCTCGCAGTCCTCCAACGACGTCTTCCCGACCTCCGTCCACGTCGCCGCGACGTCCGCCCTCGTCAAGGACCTCATCCCGGCCCTGGCGCACCTCGCCGAAGCGCTGGAGCGCAAGGCGGCCGAGTTCAGCACCGTCGTGAAGTCCGGCCGGACGCACCTCATGGATGCGACGCCGGTCACGCTGGGCCAGGAGTTCGGCGGCTACGCGGCGCAGGTCCGCTACGGGATCGAGCGCATCGAGGCGTCACTGCCCCGCGTCGCCGAGGTGCCGCTGGGCGGCACCGCCGTGGGCACCGGCATCAACACCCCGGCAGGCTTCTCGGCACGCGTCATCGAACTCCTCGCCGAGGACACCGGCCTCCCCCTGACGGAAGCGCGCGACCACTTCGAGGCCCAGGCCAACCGCGATTCCCTCGTCGAGGTCTCGGGCATGCTGCGCACGATCGCCGTCTCGCTGACGAAGATCCACAACGACCTGCGCTGGCTCGGCTCGGGTCCGAACACGGGCCTCGGCGAGATCGCGCTCCCCGACCTGCAGCCCGGCTCGTCCATCATGCCCGGCAAGGTGAACCCCGTGATCGCCGAAGCCGTGATCATGGTGTGTGCGCAGGTGGTGGGCAATGACGCCACCGTCGCGTGGTCCGGTACCAACGGTGCGTTCGAGCTGAATGTCGGCATCCCCGTGATTGCCCGCAATGTCCTGGAGTCCATCCGCCTCCTGAGCAATTCGACTCGGGTCTCGGCCGACCGCATGATCGACGGCATCACGGCGAACGTCGAGCGCGCACGCTTCCTGGCCGAGGCTTCGCCCTCCATCGTGACGCCGCTGAACAAGTACATCGGCTACGAGAACGCGGCGAAGATCGCCAAGAAGGCCGTGGCCGAGGGCCTCACCGTGCGCGAGGCGGTCCTCGCCCTCGGCTTCGTGGAGCGCGGAGAACTCACCGAGGAGCAGCTCGACTCGGCCCTCGACGTGCTCTCGATGACGCGGCCTCCCCAGGCCTAGCAGGCCGGAGACATCATCGCTCGAAAGGGGCGCACCGTCTGAACTGCTCCCCGGAAGTTGGACTGGCTAAGTAAGTAGGTTAAGCCGCGAGGGTCTGAGCACGGTATTGCACCGGGCTCAGGCCCTTGAGCTTTGTGGAGATCCGCTCGGTGTTGTACCAGCGGATGTACTCGTGTAGGGCTTCAGTGAAGGCGTCGGTGCTG
>NZ_JBIVQL010000012.1:0-91709 GCF_044755105.1 Arthrobacter sp. NPDC092385 | reverse complement strand
GGCTGCACTACTACAACCATCACCGGCCCCACACAGCCTGCAGCAACCAGCCGCCCTTCTCACGATTGACCAACGTGTCCGGTCAGTACACCTAGAGAGGGGTGGGACCGGCGGGGGTGCTGGTGGACGTGCTACTGGAGGAACTGGGGGAGGTACTGGCTTGGGTCGCTGTCCAGCTGGAGAGTAGTTGCAGGGCGTCGTGGGAGGCCGTGCCCGGTTGGGCGCTGAAGGTAATGAACATCAGCCCGTCGTCAGCGACGAGTTCCATGACTTCGAAATCCAGTTCGAGTTCCCCTACTGCTGGAAGACGCATGCGCTTGGAACCGCTCTTGTGCTGGTAGACGTTGTGCGCGGCCCATCGCACACGGAACTCGTCGCTGCGGGTGGAGAGCTCACCGACGAGGTCCGAGAGTTGACGGTCGTGGGGGTCACGGCCGGCCGCGGCCCGGAGCGAGGCCACGCATTCGTTGGCTGCACGGTCCCAGTCGGGGGCGAAGTCCCGTCCGCGGGGGTCCAGGAAGATGAAGCGGGCCTGGTTCGGTGGCAGCAGGGTCGTGTCGAACTGGGCGGCGTACAGTGCCCGGCCCATCCGGTTCGCGGCGATGATGTCGAGCCTGCCGTTCTGCACGATCGCGGGGAGATCCGTCATGGCGTCGAGCATCCGCTGGATGGTGGGGCGGACCCGCTGCTGCGGTGCGCGTTGGCGCTTGGTGCGGGTAGTGGTGTCGGAGGCCCGGATCAGGTCCCGGAGGTGGCGTTCCTCAACATCGTTCAGGCGCAGGGCCTGAACGAGGGCGTCAAGGATGCTCTCGGAGACGCCGGCGAGGTTCCCGCGTTCGAGCCGGCTGTAGTACTCCACGCTGACCTGGGCGAGCATCGCGACTTCCTCACGTCGCAACCCCGGAACCCTGCGGCGGCCGTAGGACTGCAGGCCGACCTGCTCGGGTGTAAGCCTGGCCCGGCGGGAGGTCAGGAACTCCTGGATGTCGTCTCGGGTGCTCATGCCTTCAACGGTAGAACGCTCGGCCGGGGTGTAGCCATGCCCTGTCAGTACATGGCTTAGGTGGGTCTGTTTAGGCCGGTTGGTCCCGTGGTCTCGTAGATATAGACGGCGATCAGACGCCGATCCCACTCCCCTCAAGTCGAAGGTTCACCCATGTCCTCCCCCACGTCCTCCACTGTTCAGAAAGCCAAGCTCCCGCTCGTTGTGGTGCTCCTGGCGATCGGCACGTTCCTGATGAGCACCACCGAATTCGTGATCGCCGGCCTGCTGCCCAGTATCGCAACAGACCTCGATGTCAGCGTCTCCCAGGCCGGCCTGCTCATCACCGCCTTCGCGGTCGGCATGATCGTCGGCGCCCCCACCATCTCCGTGGCCACCATGCGTCTGCCCAAGCGCCTGACCCTGATCCTGTCGCTGCTGCTCTTCGCGGTCGGTCACATTGTCGCCGCCCTGAGCGAGGATTTCGCCGTGGTGCTGATCGCCCGTGTGATCACCGCCCTGGCTACCGGCGCGTTCCTGTCCATCGCGGCCGTCGTGGCCACCACCGCAGCGGGTCCCGCGCACGCCTCACGCGCCATGGGCGTGATGATGAGCGGAATGGGCCTGGCGATCGTCGCGGGTGTGCCGCTGGGATCCTTCATCGGCCAGCTCATCGGCTGGCGCGGTATCTTCTGGGCGCTGGCCATCCTCGCCGCCGTCGCCGCCGTGGTCATCGGCAGATTCGCGCCCGCTGAGGAACAGCAGGAAACCATCACCTTCCGCTCCCAGCTCGGCGTCGTCCGCCAGGGCAAGCTGTGGCTCGTCCTTGCCGCCACCGCACTGATCTCCGGCGGGTTCCTCGCCGCCTACAGCTACATCTCGCCCCTTCTGACCGAACGCACCGGCATCTCCGAAGCCGCCGTCCCGCTGCTGCTCGTCGGATTCGGTATCGGCGCGCTGCTCGGCACGGTCGTCGCCGGCCGCACCGGTGACCGCAAGCCCCTGGCCACCTACTTCGCCATCGGCGGCGGTTCGGCCCTGGTACTGCTGATGCTCATCCCCCTGTCCGCCTTCGTCGTCCCGACCATCGTGCTGGTCATCCTGCTCGGCTTCACCGGCATGGGCGTCACCGCCATCGCGACCCCGCTGGCCGTCCGCTTCGGACACTCCGGGCCGTCACTGTCGGCCGCGCTGACCGTGTCCGCGTTCAACGTCGGCATCGCCGCCGCCACCTGGCTCGCCGGTCTCGCCCTCGACTCGAGCCTCGGCACCACAGGCCCATCGATCGTCGGGGCGGGCATGGCCATCCTCGGCCTGATCCCCCTCGTCATCCTCGCCATCATGCGAGCCACCCGGACCACCACCCCGGTCCCGGCAACGCAACCCGCAGGCCAGCTCGATCACAAAGCCACCGCGGCTCGATAACGACGTCCTGGTCAGACCCGGGACATCCTCACCAGCCACCGCAACCACCAGAGGAATACCTATGACTGAAAACAAACAAGTCTGGATGATCACCGGCGCCGGCCGCGGCATGGGCGTCAACATTGCGAAGGCGGCCCTCGCCGCCGGACACAACGTCATCGCCACCGGACGTAAGCCCGAGGCCGTCGCAAAGGCTGTCGGTGAATCCGACGATCTTCTTGTCGTGGAACTCGACCTGACCAAGCCCGAAGATGCCGCAGCCGCGGCTCAGGCCGCCGTCGAACGGTTCGGCCGCATCGATGTCCTGGTGAACAACGCCGCGAACTTCTACGCCGGGTACTTCGAGGAAACCAGCGACGCGCAGGTCCGTGCACAACTCGATACGAATCTGTTCGGTCCGATGAATGTCACCCGTGCCGTGCTGCCCACCATGCGTGAGCAGCGCAGCGGCCACATCATCACGATTTCCTCGCAGGCAGGCATCGTCGGTGGGGAGTTCATTGCCGCCTACGCGACCAGTAAGTTCGCCGTTGAGGGGTGGATGGAATCGCTGCGTTACGACCTGGAACCCTACGGAATCCGGACCACCATCGTGGAGCCCGGCTTCTTCCGCACCGAGCTGCTCGTCGAGGACGCCTCGACCATCTGGGCCGAACTCTCCATCGATGACTACGCCGACCGCACCGCAGCGACCATCCCGGGATGGAGGAACATGAACGGTCAACAGGCCGGTGACCCCGGGAAGCTCGGCACCGCCCTCGTCAGGATCGCCGGCGAGGAGCACCCACCCCTGCGGTGGGTTGCCGGAGCCGACGCCGTGGCCGTCATCGAACAGAAAGCCCGGGACATCCTCGACGAGATCGATGCCCACCGTGAGCTCTCCTGCTCGCTCGCACACGACGACACCCTCTAAAACACCCGCCCGACCGGAAGGGAATACCTCATGACCGACGAGAACACACAATCCGACATGGAGAAGATGTTCGGCGACTTCGCCCCGAAACTCGTCTCCCTCACCGACGACGTGCTCTTCGGGGACATTTGGGAGCGCGAGGGGCTGTCCCCTCGCGATCGGAGTCTCGCCACGATCACCGGCCTCATCGCGGCCGGAAACATCGACCAGCTGAACTGGCATATCCCCTACGGCATCCAGAACGGCCTCACCGAGACCGAGATCAAGGAGGCCATCATCCACCTGGCGTTCTACGCCGGATGGCCCAAAGCCGTATCCGCCATGACTGTAGCCAAACGCATTTTCAGTGAATAACGACCCCGTAAGGAAACCTAACCTCATGCATGAACAGAACCCCTCCATCACCTTGAACAATGGTGTGCAGATGCCCGCCCTAGGTCTGGGCGTCTACCAGAGCGCCCCGGACGACACCCGGGCAGCGGTGGACGCCGCACTGCGCACCGGGTACCGGCTGATCGACACCGCCGCCGCGTACTTCAACGAACGCGAAGTCGGCGAAGGTATCCGCCAGTCCGGTATCGACCGGTCAGAGATCTTCATCGAGACCAAGCTCTGGATCAGCGACTACGGCTACGACGAAGCCCTCAACGGGTTCGAGAAGAGCATCAGCAAGCTCGGCGTCGACCAGGTCGACCTGTTGCTGCTGCACCAGCCCCTCGCTGCGGACTTCGAGAAGACCATCGCCGCGTACACGGCGATCGAGAAGCTCCTCGCCGACGGTCGTGTCCGCGCCATCGGAGTCTCCAACCAGACACCGGCCCAGCTCGAGGAGCTCATCTCCCGCACCAGCGTGGTGCCGGCTGTGAACCAGATCCAGGTCCACCCGTACTACACCCAGCCCCAGTGGCGGGCAGCGAACGAACGTCACGGCATCCTCACCCAGTCCTGGTCGCCCATCGGCGGTTCCTACATCTACGGCGACTACGAGAAGAACCCGCTCAAGGACCCTGTCATCACGGACATCGCCGCACAGCATGGCAAGACCCCGGCCCAGGTCATCATCCGCTGGCACCTCGAGCACGGGTACTCGGCCATCCCGAAGTCCGTCAAGGACCACCGCATCGCCGAGAACTTCGACGTCTTCGACTTCACCCTCACCCCCGAGGACGTCGCTGCCATCGACAGCCTGGACACCGGCGTGCGAGGCGGACCCGACCCCGACACCCTCACCCTCGAGAACTACGGCTTCCCCATCCCCGCCTGACCCACCTGGTCGGCAGGGACCGCCGGGCGGGACAGCCCACACTGCCCCGCCCGGCGACCACCCCCTCCCGCAAGGAAAGAAGCATCACCATGGCCCGTATCTTCATCACCGGTTCAACCGACGGGCTCGGCCTCGCCAACGCCCGAACGCTCATCGATGCCGGCCACGAGGTCCTCCTGCACGCCCGCACCAGGGAACGCGCTTCAGCCCTTGATGACCTCGCCCCACGCGCGGCAGGAATCGTGATCGGTGACCTCAGCAGCACCACCGAAACCCGGGACCTCGCCGAGCAGGTCAACGGCCACGGCCGCATGGATGCCATCATCCACAACGCCGGCGTCTACCTCTCACCACAGCGCATCGAAACCCGTGACGGGTGTTCCCGGACGCTGGCCGTGAACGTCCTGGCTCCCTACCTCCTCACAGCCCTGATCGAGAGACCGAACCGCCTCATCTACGTCACCAGCGGCATGCACCACAACGCCACCGCGGACCTGAAGGACATCAACTGGACTAGGCGCCGCTGGGACGCAAGCGACGCGTACTCCGAGAGCAAGCTCTACGTCTCGGCGCTCTCCGCCTCGGTTGCCCGCCACTGGCCCTCGGTGCTCAGCAACTCCGTGGACCCCGGCTGGGTACCCACCAAAATGGGTGGACCTTACGCACCGGATGATTTGGACCTGGGACATGACACCCAGAGCTGGCTCGCCGGCAGCGATGATCCCGCCGCCCTGGTCTCCGGCGGCTACTGGCACCACCGCCGGCAGCAGGAGCCCCGTCCGGAAGTCACCGACCCCGACTTCCAGGACCGTCTCACAGCCACACTCGCCGGCCTCACCGGCATCACCCTCTTCTAACGCACGACACCCGACCTTGAAGGAACACATCATGCAGTTGGACGGAAAAATCGCCCTCGTCACCGGCGCAGGAACCGGCATAGGCCGCGGAACAGCCCACCGGCTGGCCGAGGAGGGCGCCTTCGTCTACGTCACAGGACGCAATCTCGAACCCCTCCAGGCAGTCGCCGCGGACATCGGTGAGCGTGCCCGCGCCGTCCGCGCGGACGTCACGGACAAGGACGACCTGGAGCAACTCGCGAACCTTATCCGCGACGAGCACGGTGGACTGGACATCGTCTTCGCCAACGCCGGAGGCGGCCACCCCATCCCCCTGGCGGAAATCACTACCGAGGACCTCGACCGGCAGTTCGGCGTCAACGTCAAAGGCGTCCTGTTCACTGTGCAGGCAATGCTTCCCCTCCTTCGGGACGGAAGCTCGATCATCATCAACACCTCCATCACCGCCGACATGGGGCTGGCTGACTTCAGCCTCTACGCCGCCACCAAAGCCGCCGTGCGCTCCTTCACCAAGAGCTGGACCACGGACCTCAAACACCGCCGCATCCGGGTCAACGGCGTCAGCCCCGGCGTCGTCCCCACCGAGGCCTACACCACCGAACTCGGAATGACGGACGCCCAAGTCCAGGAATACATCGACCGGGTCACCCCCGAAGTCCCCGCAGGTCGCGTCGGCTCCGCCGAAGACATCGGCGACGCCGTGGTCTTCCTGGCCTCGGATGCCAGCAACTACATCACCGGCGTCGACCTCGTCGTCGACGGCGGCATGACCGCCGTCTACGCAGGAAAAGCCTGACCCACCAACCCTGACCCGTCGTCACCCCTTACCGGCCCGCCGAGCAGGCGGGCCCGTAAGGAACCCGGGGCACCAACACACAACGAGAGGAAAAACACCGTGCACACCCAGCACCGCCCCACACCCAGCACCAGCACCGACCATGGCTCACCGGGTACTGCTGTCGTCGTCGGCGCTTCCCTCAGCGGTCTCATGAGCGCCCTCACGCTCGCCAGAACAGGCGTCCGCGTAACCATGATCGAACGCTCCACCGATACCGGCCGCACAGGAGCAGCCCTCCACGCCCCCGACGGGCTCCTTGAACGCATCACCGGATTCGACGCATCACAAGTACCGCAGCCCCTGACACCAGGCATCCAGACCTGGTTCGCCGTCCACGCAGCGCTCCGCGCCGCGATCGAAACCAGCCCTCTCATCGAGCTGCGACAAAACACCACTGTCAGCAAGGTTTCCCAGGACGCACACTCCGCCACGGTCACCACATCAACCGGCCAAAAGATCTCAGCAGACATCGTGATCGGCGCCGATGGCCACCGCAGCACCGTCCGCCAGCACATCTCACCCGAGAACCCCGATGCCACGTTCGCCGGATACGTCATCTGGATCGGGATCGCCGACGAAACGGCCATCAACCACCACTGGTGGCCCACCGACGTCGCGTTCCTGGGCGGCGGCAGAGACACCCTGCTCGGCTACCCACTCCCGGGTGCTGATGGTTCCCTCACACCCGGCCGACGCCGCCTTGGCTGGGCCTGGTACGACTCCAGCAGGAACGACCTGCTCCGATCAAGCGGAAGCGTCAAAGGCTCTGTCGTCCGACACTCCCTCATGCCCGCGGGAATCCCGAACACCACCTACCGCGAACTCGCCGCACAGGCCCAAACCCTGTTCCCCGCACCCTGGAGTCAGGCAATCCTCGACAGCATCGAACGACGCCAGGTCATCGGCACACCGATCGCCGAATACGTACCCACACGCCTCACCCGCGACCGTGTGACCATCATCGGCGACGCCGCGCACGTACCGACGCCCATGACTGGTAGGGGATTCGCCGAATCCCTCTACGACGCCGAAGCCCTCGCCGAGGCGATCGCGGACCGCGGCACCACGCCCATGGCACTGCACGCCTACGAGAACGCGAGACTTCGCAGCGCCCGGAGCCTCGTTCAGTCAGGGCAAAACTTCAGCCGCTCCTTCGCCAGACGCTCCGCATGAGCACATGACAGCTGACTACACGAGGACATTTCTGTCTCGAAAAGGGACTGTAAGAAAAACGGTGTGTGAGGTTCGGCCTGATCCGAGAGGAGATGGCCGTGAACGACTTCACGACCGAAGCAGCAGAGGCGATGATCGATCCTGTGACGGGAGAGATCATCGATCAAAAGGACCTCGCCGAACGGCTGCTCGCCCAGGCCAAAGAGCAGGGCGTGAGCTTGGTTGGCCCCGGCGGGCTGCTGAATCAGCTCACGAAGAACGTGCTCGAGACCGCGTTGGAAGCCGAGCTGACCGAGCACCTCGGGCATGAGCACGGTCAGACACCGATCGCGGAGAACATGCGCAACGGCACGCGGGTGAAGACGGTGCTGACCGAGATCGGTCCGGTCGAGATCGAGGTGCCCCGAGATCGGGATGGTTCCTTCGAACCGGTGATCGTGCCCAAGCGGAAGCGACGTCTGGACGGGATTGATCAGATCGTGCTCTCCCTGTCCGCCCGGGGGTTGACCACCGGGGAAATCGCGGCGCATTTCGAGGAGGTCTACGGGGCGAAGGTCTCCAAAGACACTATCAGTCGGATTACCGAGAAGGTCGCCGGCGAGCTGGCGGAGTGGTCCTCCCGGCCTCTGGACCCGCTCTACCCCGTGCTCTTCGTCGATGCGATCGTGGGTGTTGGTCCGGGACGGACAGGTGCGCAACACGCCGTTCTACGTGGTCATGGGTGTCACCACGAACGGGGAACGCGACATCCTCGGCATCTGGGCCGGTGACGGAGGCGAGGGTGCCAGGTTCTGGCTGCAAGTCTTCTCCGAGTTGAAGAACCGCGGCGTTCAGGACGTGCTCATCGCCGTCTGCGACGGCCTCAAGGGCCTACCCGAGGCGATCAACACGACCTGGGAGCGGACGGTCGTGCAGCAGTGCATCGTGCACCTGATCCGCAACAGCTTCCGCTATGCCGGCCGGCAACACCGCGACGGGATCGTCAAGGCACTCAAGCCCGTCTACACGGCTCCGAGCGAGGCCGCAGCGAAGGACCGGTTCGCCGAGTTCACGGCGGAGTGGGGTGAGCGGTATCCGGCGATCGTGAAACTCTGGGAATCCTCCTGGGCGGAGTTCGTACCGTTCCTCGGATACGACGTGGAGATCCGACGGGTGATCTGCACGACGAATGCGATCGAGTCGATCAACGCCCGCTACCGCCGGGCGGTCAGAGCCCGCGGCCACTTTCCGAACGAGGCCGCGGCCCTGAAGTGCCTCTACCTCGTGACAAGGTCTCTTGACCCCACCGGCGGGGGCAGAGCACGCTGGGTAATCAGGTGGAAGCCTGCCCTGAACGCGTTCGCGATCACCTTCGCGGGCCGGTTCGAGAGAACCATTTACTGATGAAACCGCCGGACCCCACACACCGTTTATCGGACAGTCCCACCTAAAGCTTTCCGAGACGGAGCGCCGCCACAACGCGAGCTGGTCCGGACTGGAGCTGATGATCGGTGGGCTATCTGCGGGGTGCTCGGTGGGTGGGTGGACTGACTCAGAACTGCCTGCGGGGGTGCAGTGGCATAGGAGTAGGGGGAGTTTCAAGGCTTTTGCGTCTGCCTGTTCTAGAGCTTCGGTTCCGGCTGTGGCTCGATACGGTGGACGTGTCGATTGAACAAGTTTTTGCGGATGTGAAGCAGTTTGTGGGGTTGATGCGGCATGGTTGAGCGTTTCGATGATCCTGATCAGAATGACGGTCGAGGCCAGGATCAGGGTCGGGGCCGCCATCGGTGCCCGGATCCCCGCCATGGTTGGCGGTTTGATACTCAGTCGCCCACGGGTGATGAGCTGATGTACCGGGGTGAGGCTGATCAGGATCAACATGCTGCGACCCTTGACGCGATGCGCCGGATCGGTATGAGCGTGGGAGAGCTCTGGCTGTATTACCTGAGCATGGGCGGTGACATCGACGAATACGAGATTGATGCGTATTTGCACGGACTGATCCGCCTTCCCCCTCTTGACCGGGACATGATCTCGCAGGCCGTCAACGAGATGATCGATGACATTTGCTATGGCACCAGAGCCCCCTATAGTTCCAGCAGAGACAGCACCACACCCTGGACCAGCCGCGGCACAAACCAGGACACCGACCCAGACACCGACTTGGACATGGGCGCCAGACTGAGCGCCGGCGCGGATTCTGAGGGCGGTGCTGAGGGCGATGCTGGGGGTGATGGTTGGGGTGCCTGGGAGGAGGACGGCGTGTTCGCTGGTGTCGGGGTCAGTACCAGGTCCGCTTCGCAGGGTCTGGTGCTGTCGGTGGTGTATTCCAGTGTTGCCACCCGATCCTTCACGGACGCTGATCTGGCGGAGCTGCTGACGAGGAGCCGCCGCACCAATCACGCCACGGACCTGACAGGTTTGTTGCTCTACCGTCGGGGCCGGTTCCTGCAGGTACTGGAAGGCCCCGAAGCAACGGTGCGGGACCGGATGGCCATCATCACAGCAGATCCTCGCCACACTCGTGTGAGGGTGCTAGTGGAAGAGACGAGGAACGAGCGGCACTTCCCGGACTGGACCATGGGCTATGAGCCCATCAGCCCGGTCATGTCCGAGGAAGTTCCAGGATACGAACGAACCTTCATTGATGAAGATGATGATGCGGACCCCGCCAACACCATGCGCGTCCTGCGTGATCTCATCCAGTGGTTCCAGGATCGCGCGATGCCTCTGCGGTGACGCTCCCGAGGGGCTTCAGCGACGAACACGTCCTCTGCCGCAGCTGGCGGGGTGAAAGCACGGCATGCGATCGTTCGTGGGTTTTTGATATTCTGCTGTCTTTGAGGTCCGGGGTTAAGAGGCTAGCTCCGACTTGAGTACGTCGAACGGCTTTATCGTGACTCACTCCCCTGACTCACTCCTCCCCCTGACCGATGTTGTCTCCAGCGTCGAGTACTTCGTTGACTGCCCCACGGGAACCGTCGAACACTACTTCGCCGACAACACCTTCCACTGGTCCGATGAGATGTTCCGGATCCACGGCTACGAACGCGGCGAGGTCGTCCCGAGCCTGGACCTAGGTATGGCCCATATCGAGGCGGCCGACAGGGACGCCGCCGGAGCCTTCTGGGACCACGTGTCCGCAAACAAAGGGGCAGCGTCGATCTATACGTCGATCCGGGACCTCAAAGGACGCGTCCACAAGGTCCTCATCCACGCTGACACCATCATCGGCGACGGTGAGCCTGTGGGCGTGTGGGGCCTGGTCGTGGACCTCACCCAGTCCATTCACGTCGATCGGCACCAGCTCGCCAATGAGGCCGTCGCCGCATCCGCGCTGAGCCGATCCGTCATCGAGCAGGCCAAAGGCATCCTGATGGGCCGGGCAGGGCTGAACGCTGTGGAGGCGTTCGAGACCATCAGCCAGTACAGCCAGCGCACCAACCGCAAGGTCGTCGTCGTTTCCCAGGAGATCATCGACCGCGCTCACCAGCTTACCCAGCACGACCAGCACCAACCCCGCACCCACGCCCTCCTTGACCTGTTCCGCGCCCTCTGACCCGACCAGGGCACGGATACGGCACCAGGACAGCTCATGCCCCAGGAACCTTTCAGATCGACGCATCAGGCGTCTTTGCTGCAACGCACGAGGGACGCTGGTATCAGCGTTCCCGAGTTGTGGTTGTACTACGTCAGCATCGGCGGCACCTGCGCGGAGATCTGCCTCGACGGCTACCTCCACGCACTGATGCCGCTGTCCGCCCTTGAGAGCATGCTCGTTGAACATGCGATCGACGAGATGACCGCAGAGACCACCTGAGCGTCCCTGGGTAGGGGGCGCATACTGGGGGGACCCCTATGATGTCCCGGCCTGGTGTCGCGGACTCAGCCGGATACACCGACGAGCCTCGTGCACGGGAGTGGGACTTCCTCCGGGAGTCAAGCAGCCGGCTCCTGGAGGAAGATCAAAAACCGCCCGAACCCGTGTCGGGTCCGGAAGCTGCGCCGCCAGCGCTACTGCGCCCTAGCGTCACCCTCGGCAACAGGTGCACCACCAACACCAACATCGGTACCGGTACCGGTATCGGCATCGGTATCGGCATCGGTATCGGTATCGGTATGGGTATCACTGTTGGTCGACGTCCTGCCTGCAGTGTTGCGAATTGCCTGGCGGCGATCGAGCTCTTCCCGGAGCTCGTGGTGCTGCCCATCGGTTTCCGCGTCGACCTCGCCCTTACGGATGTACTGCGCGTCCCGTGCCCGGTGGTTCCTGCTGTTCAGGATGTCCAGATCATCTCTGTGAATCATCGTCAGATCCTCGGGAAAATCCGCTCCGGGATCCAACCTGCTGCTATCACTCATGGCATGCCTCAATCACGTACTGGCACTCGAAAGCCCCACTTCTAGAGGCAAAAACGACAATACTGCACCCCTCCTCCATCCTGATGAAGCCGAAAACCGTGAATAACACGCAAAAGTGGGAGCTCCCAGTTCTCGGCAAGTACCAGCCCCTGGTACGCCTGAGTGATGCCACCGACGGTCGTTTGTAGCTGACAGTCGAACGCGAGGACCAGTGTCAGATTCGACGCCGGTTCGGGCTTCGCAGACCGTCGTCGATGATGCTGCCTGTGGTACTGATGACATATGAGCTCCAGTACCGGGCGGTTTCTAAGCCCACCGGACAATCTGCCGACGATCGACCTCATCCGCCGCACGACCATCTTCCTGGCCGCCCAGGAGAAGGAACACGCTGAACGGGTCGGTCTCAATGTGACAGCGATACGAGCCCTGGGCCTCATCATCGAGGCCGACGCCGGCATCGAAGCCTTCAGCCCACGAGCATTAGCCGGCGTGCTCGATGTATCCACAGCCAGCATGACCGCCATCACCGACCGCCTGGAAGATGCAGGACTCGTCGAACGCCGACCCAATGTGGCCGACCGCCGGAAAATCTGCCTCCACCCCACCCAGCGGGGCAGCACGGCGCATGACCACCTCCGGAAGGAGCTGGAAACATCGGTCAGCACGGGTCTAGCCGTACTGGCCGAGGATGAACACCAGGCCTTCCGAAAAGGTCTGACCGCTCTGAGCCGCCTGTAACCACGATCGAAACTACCCAGACTTGATCAGGAGCTTTATCACTAGTTTATCTAGCTTTACATTTACCTAAATACCTGCATAGGGTGGGGTCAGGTCAAGCAAGCGGCCACGCACAGGTCTTCGAGGGAACTCGAAGGTGTTCAAAGGTTCGACTCATGTCTCTTCCTCCCCTGATGTCTTCCCTCGATGCAGGCACCACCCTGCCTCCCCAAGCGCTCTCGGGCAGCTCCTTTGCCCAGGTTGCACGCTCATCAGCCGGCGAGCCAGCCGATCGCTGCCTCGACGTAGTGGCTGCAGCAGATCTGGTCGGCCTGCCATCAGGCGGGTTGGAGCGGTCCGAGCACAAGGAACTCTCCCTTCAGGATCCTTTGGAGGTGCCGTTCGATCTCACGGATGAGACGAATCGGGATCTTCGCCGGTGGAGCAACGCGCTCTACAAGGTGCTGGACGCGGATTTCCCGCCCTACGGGGCCCTCGACGACTATGAGCGGGTAGTAATCGAGCTCGAACGACGAGAGACCAAGGACGGCCAGGATTCGCCGTCGACCACGCGGGAGAAGTTCCGCGACAACGCATTCAACCGGCGCTTCGAGTTGTTCCGCAATGGACTGCTCGCCGGATACGTGAGCTACACGATGCGCGCAGGTGCCCTACGACTGCACCGCACCGTGATCAGCGAAGCATTCGACGGCATCGGACTCGAAGGCGTACTGATGCGTAACGTGATCCTCATGGCACACAAACGCCGGCTCGCGGCCATCCCCTACTGCCCCGTGGCGCAGAGCTTCCTGCAGAACAACCCGCAATACCGCCAACTGACGCACGCCAACTGATACGCGCTTCCTGATCTATCACATCCCCTCCTCGGACAGACCAGCACTCACGACCGCGGCACAGAAGCTGCGCCGGCCATGTAGCGGCCGAGCAGCTGAACAGGCTCACCGAAGGTGTCTCGAAAACCTAAAGCCGTCCAGGACAGTTCGAGCGCCTCTAGCCGGTCGGAACCGCGACGCCGCTGCGATCCACCCGTGTGCGATGAGGTATGACAGCACGTGTAGCGAATACGTTCGTTTTAAAAACTGAAATTTCTAGTCGTCTTCTCGGCGCAAGGATGCAATCGTCTGATCTACGCTACCGACGGCCTTCGTGAGGTCCTTGATCGCACCTCGCACGTGGTGCAGCGAACCGTCCGGAGCATCGCGAGCCTGACGCCAGTCGGAAATGTCGATCTCGAGCTCGAGAACTGGCAAAGGACCGTGCGGCCCCTCACCTTCGATTCGCACCGCGTGAAGCTTGGGTCCCTCAGTCGCTAGGAGATCGTAGCCAGCACCAAGTGTCCACCTGATAACCCGATTAGGGGCCAGCGACCGCAGCCCGTTGGCGAGCACACGTTGAACGCTTTCCACCTTGTCAGACTGCTGCTTACCAGCTGGAAGCGGTGGATCGAACGTCACTCTCACGTTCCGCGCCACGGTCGGACCACTATTTCCAACCACCACATGCAGGATGGTTCCCTGCTGCATATCCGGCTGAATATCTGCCCATACGTAGGGTTGCAGCGCTTCACGAGCGAGTTCAAGTTGCAGTTGCGTCTGTTCCCGTGCAGCTGCTACTTGCTCTCGCTGTATCTCAGTTTGTTCACGAGCTGCCCGCGCTTGCTTTGCTGTGGCACGTGCCGCCCACGCCGTAAACGGCAGAGCGAAAGCCGAAATGACTAAGGCAATGATGGCAATAGCGAGCATCTATCGATCTTCCCACCCCTCAATCCCCGATTAGGCTTCAACCACCCCCGTCACGGGACCCTGCGCCCGGCAATCGTCGCTGTCAGACGGGACTGCTATCGTCCGACCGACACCGAGTAAGGAGCGTCCATGACTTCAGATGAGTACCCGTTTCCAGTCGCAGTTTCTCAATTGGTCGAGAACGACTCCCGCGAAGCGCAGGTCCTCCGCGCGATCACGTGGATAACACAGCAATTGGGGGGCCCGATCACCGTTGTAACGCCGCAGCGCCAGATTGAGAGCGAGAGTCTCAATCGACTGGTAGCGCAGACGGACGCGTTGCACGTCACCTGGCGCGGATTTTCTACGGGGTCCCTTCGCGGCCGACGTGTGATCTATGCATGGCCGGACCGGCAGCATCTCAACGACTTATGGGGCGCTCACGCTGACGCCCTCGTAGTGATTCAGTGGGGAGCAACGGACACAGCGACATGGATTGAAGATGCACAACCCGTACGACTCCTGCCTGAACAAACCCTGCAGCCCACACCGACGTTGCAGGGCACGCCCGATTCCGACGACGGGTCCCTTCCGGAGGATGTGAACAGCATTCTCGAAAGCCTTGCTGAGTGGGTGGCCGGGTATGACTCCGGGCTGAAGTGGAACGAAGAAGACAAACTCAAGGCCGACATGATGAACCGCCCCGAACGGTGGAGGCCCGTCACCGTTGAGCAAGTCAGAAGCAAATGTCGGGCACTGAAAATGCGACCAAATGACATCGAGACAATCGTCGGGTTCTTGGAACGCAGAAAGCAAGGCCGTCGATTCAACGTGCGGAGCAGCTACCGCGACTACCACTTCTGAACGCACTCATATCCCAGTAAGCCGCCGCAGGACGTTGGGCGGTTCGGACTCGCGAATCCCTGTACGACCGGGGGCTTGCCCACCGACTACCTGCCGAGCCGGCGTTGCATCACATCTAGACTCTCGAACCTCCCCATTGCGAAAGTTGCAAAAGGACCCTAAAGCAACGCGATCCAAACCGGTTCGCCCTGTGGCGTTGGGGTGTACCCCCAAACGCAACAGCGGGACTTAGGTGCCCAGAAGTTAGAGGCCTGTCACATGATTCGTTGGGACACGTCGAGTCGCGTGACGTCCTTCAATTCATCCTCGAGTTGCTGTGCCGGTAATGGTGAGCTCGGGGCAGTCATAATCTGCTCGTCGGGGACTGCGGGGTTCTCGAGATAGAGGCGTGTATACCCGGAGGTTTCGGGCTCGAATCGCCAGGAATCGGCAAGTGAACCGGTATCAACGACGTCGAATCCGAGTGCATCAACGATGCGGGCTGCTTCAGCCACAGCTTCTGAGTCGTCGCTGGCCAGGGGAAGCGCGCTGCGGTCACCGGCTCCGGACGGGCGGGCGAGTTCGAGGACATGACGGGCAAGAATGTTGTTGAAAGCCTTCACCAAGCGTGTCTGGGCGAGGTGTGACTGGATTAGTTCGCTCGTCGTTACCTTGTTGCTGTCGAGCTCGGGAATCCTGCCGTCGCGGGATGGGTAGTAGTTGCTGGAGTCCAGCACGATCTTGCCGGCGAGCAGCTCCGGCGGGAAGGCGAGAGTTGCGGTGAGTGGCACGGCGAGGACAACGACGTCGCTAGAGATCGCGTCTTCGATGGTCCCTGCGCGTGCACGTAACCCTAGCTCGCCAACCAGGTCCGTGAGTGTATGCGGGCCGCGGGAGTTCGCGAGGACAACATCGAAGCCTGCGCGCGTTGCTAGGCGCGCAACTTGGCTGCCGATGTTTCCGGTTCCGATGATTCCGAGGGTACTCATATTCTTTGGTTCCTTTCGAGGTGCGGGGGGTAGTTGTCGTCGCGTTCGTTCCTCCCCCTGCTTGGTTAGACATCCACCGATAGCGGAAGATCTTGGGTCAACTGGGTTTCCTTCGGACGGACGTGTGTCAGTGGCTGACGGGCGTGGGCAGGGAATTCGTGCGCAATTGGGAGGGCACAAAAAGCGCTGTGATGATGCCCGCTATGGCGATTACAGCGCCGACGGCGAAGGCAGCTTGCGCGCCCGCGGCGATCGAGGCTGGATCGGATCCGGTCGTATTGATGGTGAGGATCGCGATGAGGATCGCCAGGCCGGCCGCCCCGATGAGCTGCTGGACGGTGTTTAGTGCCGCACTGCCGTGAGCGTGGAGTTCATCCGGTAGCGACCCGAGCGCGAGGGTGAAGATGGGAGTCCAGGCAAGGGCCTGCCCTGCACAGATCAGGAGGTAGGTGATGAGCATGACTGACACTGGGGTGGTGTGGGTCAGGGTACTCATGAACCACCAACCTGCGGCAATGATGACTGCACCGGTAACCATGAGTTTCCGTGCGCCGGTCCGGTCGTAGAGCTTGCCGGCCAAGATGGACACGAGAACGATCGTGATGCCGCCGGGGGCCATGAATAAACCGGTTTCGAAGACGCCGAGCTCCAATGACTCCTGGAGGACCAGGGGCAGGAGGACGAGAATGCTGAACGCTCCGGCGACGAGAAACCCGAACTGCATGATCGAGATGGTGAAAGCCCTCCGGGTGAAGATCCGTAGGTCCAGCATTGGAGTGGACGTGCGTTGTAGGCGTATCTGCCGCACGGCGAATCCACCGACGCTGAGCAGGCCCAGAGGGACAGCGATCCAGAAAGCTGCCGGGATTCCATGCCCTGCCGCCTCTCCGACGGCGCTGAGCCCATATACCAGGGCCCCGAAGCCGAGTGCGGCCAGCACAAAGGACAGAAGGTCGAACTTGGCGTCAGATAGCGCGTTCGGATTCGGGATCTTGAGCACCCCGATGATGAGCGCCAGCAGGGCGAATGGCAGGACGATGATGAACAGCCAGCGCCAACTCAGCTGCGCCATCACCAGACCGGAGAAGGCGGGCGCAAGCGCGGGCGCGACGGAGGTCACGGCTGTGACCATGGCCATCATCTGACCGCGTCGGGCGGGAGCAACCATCCCGAACGTGGTCGTCAGAAGCAAAGGCACGAGCACGCCGGTCCCGAGGGCCTGAATGATCCGGGCCACGAGGAGAAGTTCGAAGCCGGGAGCGAGGGTGGCGATGAGCGTTCCAAGGCTGAACAACCCCATGCTCACCGCGAAGATCGGGCGCAGCCGGAACCTGCGCAAAATGTAACCGGTCGTAGGGATGATTACTGCCAAGGTGAGCGCGTAACCGGTCGTCAACCATTGCCCGGTGCTCGCGCTGATACCCAACTCATCCATGACCGTCGGCAGGGCGACGCCCATGACCAGTTCCGACACCAACGCGACGAACGCCGAACCGGCAAGAACGATGATCGTGACGATCTGAGTCGAGGTGAGCTTCTCAGTCGTCGTGCTCAACACAATGTTCGTACTCAAAGGAACTCCGGACTTTCGGCGTAACGCGGGTAAGCGGTGGTGTGAGCGGGAGGCACGCGAAGGGAGTTACCCACACTCTTTGTGGGTAACCCCCTTCAGGGCGTGTGCCCGCAATGACGTCGCACAGGTGCCCATTCAAGGGGGTCCGGGCACGTTGGTGGTTGGCGCAGCCCGGACTGGTTAGGTGTGCTCGGGTGATGCGACCTTCACGACGGTCTGCCCGAGAGCGTCCGTGGCGCGTCGAGCCATGGCGTCGGGGACGTCCTTGAAGGCGTGCACGCTACTGACAGGCGGGTCAATCTGACCCGCTGCCAGCATCGCGGACAGCGCCTCGAGCGTCCCGCTTCGCTCGGTGTCGTTGCGGAACGAGGAGAGAGTGCCGATAACCGAGTAGTCACGCAGAAGCAGGTCCTGCCCGTCGGGACTAGCGGGTGAGCCGCTGGCGAACCCGACGAGAAGAACCCGCGCACCCGGGGAAGCCAGGACCGTTGTGGCCTTGGTGTAGGCCTCACCGCCGACGGTGTCGTACACGACGTCCACCCCATGTCCGCCCGTCAGCTCGTCGATCGCCGACGCCGTTGACGGGTCGTCAAGGTCGACGACAAGGTCAGCGCCTTGAGCTTCGCAGAACTGGGCCTTGTCCTTGCTGCGGGCGGTCGCGATGACGGTCGCGCCAAGGGCTTTCCCGACCTGAATCGCAGCTGATCCCGTGCGCCCTGCTCCCCCGAGGACGAGCAGTACATCTCCGGCGCGGAGGCCGGCACGGTGCTGAAGTCCGATATGGGCGACGTGGAAGGAACCGACGAACCCTACGGCCTGTTCATCGCTCAAGCCCTCCATGACGGTCATCGCACTCCACCCGGGGACGAGCGCATATTCAGCCAAACCCCCCATGCCGCGGTCAAAGTGGGCGCCGCCAACAATCCGTGTTCCCGGAGGGTAAGGAAACCCTTCACCTACAGCATCGACGATGCCCACGACCTCCTGCCCAGGAGAGACAGGTGGTGCCGGAACCAGGGGGTACTCGCCGCGGACCATCATCACATCCGGCAGGGCGACACTGGCGGTGAGTACCCGCACCCGTGCCTCCCCGGCCCCGGGGTCAGGCAGAGGCACCTCCTGCAACTCGAGTACGTCCTCGGCCTCCCCGAACTGTGCTGCCTGCCAACGCTTCACGCTTTACCTTTCTCTGGAATGTTCACTACTGTCTGAGTTCCACCCTCGGCAAGACCGACGCGGCCCGGATCATGCGGCCCGGATGATGCGCGGAAAGTGCGGGGCCAGTCCAATGGGTCATTGGAAGAGGACGCGGGTGAGGGCGAGCAGGAAATCCGGGCCCGGAAACGTTCCTTCGGCCTCTGTCCGCTCGTCAAGGATCTGAATCATGAGCTCACGCCGGCGGGCTGCGGCCCGCGCGTCGGCCTTTGCGAGGGCACCGGGTAACTGATCTGCCGTGAGGTCGGTCGTGTAGACGGGGGTACCCGGCTGCTGGCGCCACGAGTCGGCGATGACCCCGGCGTCGAAGGCGTCGAACCCGGTCTGCTCGACCAGGCTCATGCCGATGGCCCGATGGGCATCGTCATCGGCGACCACCGGCAAGGCAATTCGTCCGGGTGTTCCACGCTCCATTGCCTTACTCGCGAACGACGCAGTCGTGATCGTGTTCCAGGCCTTCACGATCGGCCGCCCGTACTGCTCCTGCACCCAGAGGCTCTCGGTCTGCCCGTCGCCCAGACCCAAGATGACGCCGTCCCGGAATGGGAAGTAGTTAGACGTGTCGAGAACAACAGCTCCTGCCGGCGCCTTGGACACCAGGGCGGCCACATCCGGGATCTTTTTCATGTTGACGGACACGATGACGACGTCGGCATCGGTGGTCGTGTCGGCAGCCCAGACGGCCGTCGCACCGGTTGTGAGGGCGGCGGTGTTGACGGTCTCGGGCGCACGGGAGTTAGCCACCGACACCTCATGGCCCGCCCGGGCCAGCCGCCGCGCGAGGATGGTTCCGATCGATCCTGCTCCGATGATGCCGATCCGCATGTTGGTCCTTATCAGAGGTGACATGAGTCGACATCACGCCGACGCTAAAAGGAGATAGGCTCCTCTTAGGCGGAAACGCTACGGAGACTGTCTCCGATTGTCAAAGGGAGGGCATGCGGATGACGCACACATCACCGGAGGTGCGCGTTCCACGCGCCGACGCGAAGCGTAACCGGGACCGCATTCTTGATGTGGCCGAGCAGTACTTCACCGAGCACGGCGTCGCAGGATCTCTCGACCAGATTGCCAAGAAGGCCGGCGTCGGTGCCGGTACGCTCTACCGTCATTTCCCGACTCGGGAAGCTCTGCTGGCGGCCCTTCTTGCTGCACGTCAGGACCACCTCAATCAGCAACTGGACATCATCAGGGCCGATTCGACCGATGCTGCCACCGCGCTGCATCGATGGTTGGCCGCCCTGGCCGAGTGGGCCTCCGCCTTCGATGGACTTCCGGACCCTCTCCGTGAGGCCGTGTCGGAGAACGCGTCGCCGCTGACGCTGACCTGTCACGGCTATATCACCACGCTTGACGAATTCCTCACCGCCGCTCAGCAGGAAGGCAGCGCACGTAGTTGTGTGCGAGCCCGTGACCTGTTCCTCCTGGTGCTCGCTACCAGTTGGGCCCGCAGTGCTGCGATGGCCGATGACGTCTCCCCGGCCGGGATGATCGGCCTGCTACGCAGCGGCTGGGCATCAACCGATACGACCAGCACCGGAACGACGACGACCGACACAACCACCTCCGCAGCCACGGACGGTCCGGCTTCCAGCAACGTATAGAGAGCTCTATCCCGCCACCGAGCGGGTAAGCCTCCAAGCGGGCATGGATGTCGTTCTTGCCATCTACGACCCGCCTGAAAGCACACTCTGCAAGGGGCCCTCGCTTCAGCGCTGATGCCCCGTCGAGGAGTCGAAGCCTCCGTGTGACATAGTCCTCATCGTCCGGGGATGAACCAGTCAGGATAATCGGATATGCTCTCCACTTAGATTCGGAGAGTAGCTCCGGTTATCCCCCTGACCATGTGAGGCCCCGTGGAAACCCTGTCGACCGCTAGTTTGCGTCATGCATTTGCCGCTTATCCCACCGGAATGGCTCTCGTTGCTGCCGCCGTCGATGGTCGGGATGAGGCGATGCTGGTCAACTCCTTCACCAGTGTGTCCATGGATCCGCCCCTGATCTCGATGGCGTTCACGTACTCCTCGACGACGTGGCCACGACTGCGTCGAGCAACGGTACTGGGCGTGACGATCCTGGGTGAACCGAACAGCGCGCTGGTGCCGCAACTGCGCACCGCCGGTGATACCCGCCTCGCGGGCATCACCCTTGACGGGGATGGTGACACCGGGGCGCGAACCCTGCCGGATGGGGCTGCCAACTTCACCGTGCGCCCGCACCAGCACATCCCTGCAGGAGACCACGAACTGGTGCTCTTCGAAGTGCTCGACTACCGACGCGAGGCTCATACCCCCTTGGTCTACTTCGATCGCCGGGTGGATACCGTCCACCTCGAGCGGTTTCAGGCCTAGGGCATGAACCTTCCAACAGGAGCGCAGGACATGGAACCCGAGCACACAACACCCAAGAACACGAGACCCGAGAACATGCGACCCGAGAACATGCGACCCAGGCAGATGGTTCTGGGGATGGGACTGGGCAACAACTTGGGTGTTCACCCCGGTGCCTGGCGGATGCCACACGTTGACGCCAACGCGTATACGGACATCGACGCCACCGTGAAGCAGGCGCGGGCCGCGGAGCGCGGTGGTCTGCAGTTCGTCTTCATGGCCGACCGCCTCTTCCTGCACGGCGACCTCGCGACCTCACCACCGTTGTTCGCGATGGACCCGATCATCACGTTGTCGGCGGTGGCCCAGGCAACCGAGAGGATCGGATTGATCGGCACCGCCTCGACGTCCTTCACCGAGCCGTACCTGTTGGCCCGCCAGCTCAAGGCACTTGATGTGCTCAGCCGCGGACGGGTCGGATGGAACGCTGTGCCGAGCTACGAACCCGACGCGTTTGCGAACTTCGGAAAGGAGCGACCGCCCCGGGAGAGGAAGTACGAGCGTCTGCACGAAGTGATGCAGGTCGTGCATGCGCTCTGGGCAAGCTGGAGCCCGGAGGCGGGCCGTCCCGACCAGAATGGCATGTTCGCCGACCCGGCCTACATCCGGCCGGTCAATTTGCAGGGCACTCACGTCGGGGCCCGCGGGCCTCTTCCCATCCCGCCCTCCGAGCAAGGTCAACCGGTGATCGTGCAACCCGCCAGTAGCGGCTACGGCCTGCAGGCGGCCGGCATGTACGCCAACGTCGTCATCGGGATGCCGTCAACCATCGAAGAGAGCCAAGCCCAACGCGAGGCTGTGCGTCAGGCCGCGGAAATGGCAGGGCGCGACCCCGAAGGCATCCGGTTCATCGCGTTCACCGGTTACGGGCTCGGTGATACTGTCCGTGCCGCGTTGGACTATCGTCGCGCGCTTGACGACCGGACCGATCTCCGTGTGCCGCTGGCCCGGCTACACGCACTCCTGGGGATGGCACCACAGTCCACCGATCCGGATGAGCCATTGAGCTCGGTGCAGCTCGCTGCCGCTCAGATGTTTCCCGGAAACCCGCGTTCCGCCCAGGCCCTCACCCTGGCCAGGCAGGGGTGGTCGCCCCGCGACATCCTCGCCCACGGGGTACTCGACCCATACCCCTCGGTAGTGGGTACCGCGGAACAGGCCGCCGACCACCTGCAGGAATGGTTCGACGCCGGGGCCGCTGACGGATTCCTCATCAACGTCGACAGCTACCAGGACGGTGTCGACGACTTCGTCGACCGGGTCGTTCCGGTCCTGCGCGAACGCGGGATCTTCCATGACGACTACGACGGACGGACCCTCCGCGACCATCTGGGACTGCCCGCGCAGTACGGACTGGATCCCCGCATCACCGCCAACCCCGCCTGAAGCAACACCACGGACTCCCCTGCCCGGTTCAGGCCATGAGCCCACCACAAGCGTCGGCGCTCTCCACCCACCCCAGCACGAAGGAACGTCATTACATGCCCCGGACACAGATGCATCTGGCGACGGTTGTCTCCAATGGATTGGGGGCCAGCCCCTACGCGTGGCTCGAACCCCACGTCGATCCCGCCGATTACGCCGACATCCGTGCCTTGGTGCGCTACGCGCAAGCTGCCGAACGCGGCAAGCTGGACTTCATCTTCCTCGGTGACTTTCTCGGCCAGTCCCAGCGCTCCGAAGCGCAGGCACCTGGCCAGACCCTCGAACCGACTGTCGTGGCCACGGCCATCGCCATGGCCACGAATCGGATTGGCGTCGTCAATACCGTCAGCGCGACCTTCGAAGAGCCCTACAACATCGCTCGTGTTCTGAAGTCCCTTGACGTCATCTCCGGTGGGCGCATGGGGTGGAACGCGATCACCACCTCAGCCCCCCACGCCGCGGCGAACTTCGGACGCGACATCGAGGACCGTGAAACCCGCTACGCACGGGCCGCCGAGGTCATCCAGATTGTCCAGAGCCTTTGGGGCAGTTGGCAGAAAGACGCCTGGATCGCCGACAAGAGCATGCGACGATTCAGTGACCTGTCAAAAATCGCGCCGATCAACCTTCACGGCACCTACGCCTCGTCCCGCGGGCCCCTCGAGGTTCCGCCCTCGAAGCAGGGCCAACCCGTCATCTCCCACTCCGGTGCCAGCCCGCACAGCAACGCCTTCGCGGGCCGCTACGCAGACATCCTCATCAGTGAGGTCTTCACCATCGACGACGCACGCCGTCAGCGTGATCAGGCGCGGCGCGCCGCCGAAGCTGCCGGCCGGAACCCCGACAGCATCAAGTTCTTCGCCGGCGTCACCCCCACCATCGCCGCGACCCACGCCGAGGCCCTGGCCCGGCGCGGCAGAATGGTCGAACCCAACATCATCCAGCAGTCCCATTACCTCGGTCAGCTCCTTGGCCTGCAGCTGGGACCGGAAAGCCTCGACGCTCCTCTGAGCGCCGCCCAGCTGTCGCAAGCGCGCGCCAATCCCGGCGATCCCCGCTCCCACACAGCTCTCAAGGTCGCCCGGGAGGGGTGGACTGTGCGCGAGATACTGCACCACGCCGTCATCGACTACCACCCCTCCCCCATCGGGACACCCGAAACCACCGCCGACCACATGCAGGAATGGTTCGAAGCCGGAGCAGTTGACGGTTTCTGGGTCCTCCCCGACATCTACGCAGACGGGATGGACGCCTTCGTCGACCAGGTCGTCCCCCTCCTGCAACAGCGAGGCCTGTTCCGCACCGAATACCAAGGAACGACTCTCCGCGACCACCTCGGCGCCGACCCCCAATACGGCCTGCGGTGATTTCAGCCCTTCCCCGTATCCCTGTCTCCGGCCTGGGGCCGGTCACTGCACCTGATCAGTAACCCACCTCATCCAGCAGCCCGAACCGAGTGTCGTGCAGCACCGAAGTTCCTCGAAAAGGATTCATCATGACCTACCCTTCCCCTCTCATCGTCGTGATCGGCGGCGGCACCGGCATGGGCCGCGCCATCGCCCACGACCAGGTAGCGCTGGGGCACGATGTACTCATCGTCGGCCGCCGCAAAGAACCACTCGAGGAGACACAGCAGTCCTCGGAAGCCCCAGAACGCATCCTGGCGGTCGTCGCAGACGCGTCCACAACAGCAGGCGCTGACACAATCGTTGCAGCGGTGGGCGACCGGCCCGTACGAGGAATCGTCGCGGCAGCCGGCGGGCAAGGCAGCTTCAGGCAACCAGGATCCGAGGTCATCGCTATCGAGGAGGCCTGGACTACGGCGTTGCAGGTGAACCTCTTCACAGTCGTCCTGCCCGTCGAAGCACTCCTGCCCAAGCTGCTCGACGCTGAAGGTCGTATCGTCCTCATCGGATCCACAGCGGGACTCGACGGCGCCGGAGGACCATATGCCACCGCAAAAGCAGCCGTCGCCGGATACGGTCGTGACCTTGCCCGCCGGGTCGGTAAGCGCGGAATCACCGCCAACACCATCGCCCCCGGCCTGGTCACGGACACCAACTTCTTCGAAGCCGGCGGATTTGATGACGTCAGCCCTTTGCTCCCCGGAATCGCCGAGCAAACCCTCGTCGGACGTGTCGGGCAGCCACAAGACATATCGGCGGCGGCGCGATGGCTGTTGAGTCAGGACGCTGGCTGGGTGACCGGCCAGACGATCGCCGTTGACGGCGGCACCGTCATGGTCCGATGACGGACATCATCCTCCTCGACACCCCCGCTCCTCCACCGCCGCGCTCCGTGGCAGAGCCCAGAACACATCACACATGCCCCGACATGTGTCCTGACCAACCTTCCGAACGCACAAGGAGCTCCAGGTGAGCCAGTCAGTCCCGAAACCATCGAAGAACCCCGCCCACGCCCCACAGGTGAACAATCCCGAATCCGGCAGCGCCACTACTTCCCGCGATCGTCTGGTCCTTCGACTCCTAATCGTGTCCACCTTCGTTGTCGTGCTCAACGAAACCATCATGAGCGTCGCTCTGCCCACCCTGATGAGCGATCTGAGCATCAGCGCGGCGACCGCCCAGTGGCTGACCACTGGCTTCCTGCTGACGATGGCGGTCGTCATCCCCATCACCGGGTTCCTGATGCAGCGCTTTCACACCCGGCAGGTCTACCTGCTCGCGATGATGCTCTTCAGCGCCGGGACCCTGCTGGCTGCGGTAGCACCGGGCTTCGCGGTCCTCCTTATCGCACGCATCATCCAGGCAAGCGGAACAGCGATCATGATTCCCTTGCTGATGACCACGGCCATGAGCCTTGTGCCCGCCAATGCCCGAGGCCGGACAATGGGCACCATCTCGATCGTGATTGCTGTCGCGCCCGCGATCGGTCCCACCATCTCAGGCCTGATCCTCAGTGTCCTGAGCTGGCGGTTCATGTTCATCCTCGTACTGCCCATCGCCGTCATCGCCCTCATCATCGGTGCGATCAAGATGGTCAATGTCACCGAACCACGCAAGGTCCCACTGGATTTGCTCTCGGTGCTTCTCACGCCCCTGGCGTTCGGCGGTCTTCTCTACGGACTGTCCTCACTCGGCGAAGGCGCTTCCCACGAGCGGGCCATCAATCCACTGGTCCCCGCACTCATCGGGGTTTTCGCGCTGGTCTGCTTCGTGCTCCGCCAGATCGTCCTGGCACGCCATGGTTCCCCCCTGCTCGATCTGCGGACCTTCACGAGCAGGAACTTCACCTACTCCATCGTCCTCATCGCTCTGGCCAGCCTCGTCTTGTTCGGCAGTCTGATCCTCTTGCCCATCTACATGCAGTCGGTCCTGGGTCTGGACACCCTGACTGCCGGCCTGCTCCTTCTCCCCGGCGGGCTGGCCATGGGCCTGCTCTCGCCGATCGTTGGACGCCTCTACGACACGTACGGCCCCCGACCCCTGCTGCCTGTCGGCGCCGTGATGATCAGTGCCGCTCTCTGGCTCATGACCGTACTGCTGCACGAAGGCACGGCCGTCGCCATGATCCTCCTCGTCCACGTCCTCCTGAACATCGGCCTCGCCTTCACCTTCACACCCCTGTTCAGCGCCAGCCTGGGCTCCCTGCAACCTGACTTCTACTCACATGGCAGCGCGATCCTCAACACCATCCAGCAGGTCATGGGCGCCGTCGGCACCGCACTCTTCATCACCGTCATGGCCAGCGCAGAAGCAACCCGCGCAGCCACCGGAGCAGACCGCCTGGAATCAGCAGCAGCAGGGGTACATCAGGCCTTCCTCATCGGCGCGAGTATAAGCATCGTCGGAATCGCCGTCAGCTTTCTCGTCCGCCGGCCGGCCTCCACCAATGATCCTGCTCCCCTGCCGATGCACTAAGCAGTCACCGACGAACCACTCGGGAGCCGCACCCACCTATGCACCGCCTGATGTTCGAACTCACGCAACCAACATCAACAGCCCCTAGTACTCAAAGGGATTCATGGACGTTGACGGTCGGAGCTGGGCCACGGATAGGGCCGACGCGTAATAGCCCGGTGCCAAACTGCCCGTAAGCCGATCCCGACACGGACGTGGTCTGTCATCAAACGCTGTGATACCCGTTTCAGTCATCGCTGCGATTCATGACTCATCTGCAGCGACGTCCGCCCCGCTGGGCATGGCGCCGTCGAAAGCTCGTCGGTTGTCTAGGACGGTGCGTTGATGCTCGCTCACCCAATCCCCGAGTGTAAGCACCACGCTCTGGAGGGAACGGCCGAGGGCGGTGAGTTCATATTCGACCCGGGGAGGCACCTCGGCGTGAACAGTTCGCAGGACAAGGCCATCGCGCTCGAGCGAACGCAGCGTGACCGTGAGCATCCGGCGTGAAATGCCAGGAATAATCTCGGAGAGCTCGGTGAACCTCTTCCGCTCCTCGCCGAGAACCCCGATCACCAACAGGGTCCACTTGTCGCCGACCCGAGAGAGCAGCGATCGGAACAGGTCCGGGTCCTGGCCCGTACAGAGTTGGGCCATCGTCGGCATGGACTCGATGAGCCGGGCATGGAGAGCATCGACACTCGTGTGCTGAGTCATCCGCCTTCTTTCAGTTACCCCCTGGTAACAGGGGATCGTTTGCGGTAACGGGGACCCGCCGGGTTGAGTTACTCATCGTAACTGTAGGCGGGCTGCCGGCTCGCACCCAATCAAGGAGTGTCATGTCCCTGTTCCGCCTAGATGCCAGTATCCGTATCGAAGGTTCCACGAGTCGTGCCCTGGGCGACATCGTCGAAGGCGAGTGGGGTGCCGCGCACCCCGACGCCGTAATCACCCGACGTCACATCGGAACCGAACCACTGCCCGCTACGGTCTGGGCAGATGCCGTAGCCGCCTCGATGACGCCCGAGTCCGAGCGCACGTCTAACCAGCTGGCGGCGGTCGATCTGGCGCGGACGCTGACCGACGAACTCACGACGGCCGACGCGTTGCTGTTCGCGGTTCCGCTGTACAACTTCGGCGTCTCACAACACTTCAAGTCCTACGTCGACCTGGTGCTGACCGATCCGCGTATGGCACCGGGTGCAACCCCGGCAACTGCTGGGAAGCCAGCCGTGTTGGTGACGGTGCAGGGAGGCAATTACTCCGCCGGTACACCTAAGGAAGGTTGGGATCATGCAACCGCGTGGATGCGGCGCATCCTCGAGGACGTCTGGCAGCTAGACCTCGACGTGGTGACTCGCGAGTTCACGCTCGTCGGGGTAAACCCCGCCCTCGACCAATTTACAGAGCTCGCTGATGAACTGAAACGACTTGCTGAAGACCAGGCCACCCACCACGGGCGCGGACTCGCTCAATTGCAGCGGGCGATCTAGGTACTGAACAGCCACTAGCGACCCCGGCTGATCAGAAGAGCCAGGAGCAGTTCGGCCATTCGCTGGAGGACCCCGATACGGGACGTCAGGCTGAAGGGCAATGCGTGGGTAGGAGGCGGGTCCCGCCTCCTACCAACACTGGCCGCTTCAGCAGGTGTTGTTGCCGTATCAGCTGCCGATGCTATCGAGTTCGGCGACGTCCTGATCGGAAAGCTGGATACCGGCGCCGGCTACGTTTTCCCGGAGGTGCGCAGCAGAGGACGTTCCGGCGATGAGGAGGATGTTCGGGGAGCGTTGGAGGAGCCAGGCGAGAGCGATGGACATGGGCGTGGAACTCAGCCGTATGGAGACAGCGGTGAGGGCTTCGGACTGGAGGGGACTAAAACCGCCCAGGGGGAAGAACGGCACGTAGGCGATTTTCTCGTCGGCGAGCCGGTCGATGAGGTCGTCGTCCTGACGATAGGCCAGGTTGTACATGTTCTGCACGCTCACGATCGGTGCGATTACCTGCGCTTCGGCGACCTGGTCCGGGGTGGCGTTGCTGACTCCCAGGTGGCGGATGAGGCCTTCCTGCTGCAGGCCCGCCAGGGCCTGGAAAGAGTCTCCGATCCGTTCAGGGATGGGACCGTTGGCATCTCCCAGCCGGAGATTCACGAGGTCAAGCACGTCGACCCCGAGGTGAGTGAGGTTCTCCTCAACCTGCTGACGAAGCTGCTCCGGTCGTCGGGCGGTTGGCCACCCGCCTTCTGCGTCACGTTCGGCACCGACCTTCGTCGCGATGTGCAGGGCACCCGCATAAGGGTGCAGCGCTTCCTTAATCAGGTTGTTGGTGATGTGCGGGCCGTAGGCGCCAGAGGTGTCGATGTGGGTGATGCCAAGGTCGACTGCCTCGCGCAGGACTGCGATAGCTCCTTCATGATTGGCGGGTGGACCCATGACCCAGGGTCCGGCCAGTTGCATCGCGCCGTACCCGAAACGGGAGACGGCCATGTCCCCCAGGGACCAGGTGCCGCCGGGGAGAACAGGAGTAGCGGGTGTCATCGAAAAATCTTTCGTCGGAGGGGTTGTGCCCTTCACGGCACTCCTAGAGTCTTATTGAGGCGCTTCCCATCAGGAAGTAGTTACCTTGAAGTACGTAGCTATCCGAAGGCGAGTCAGAAGTATGGCAACGATGACAGCGGCGCAGAAGCAGTCTGAGGCTAAAGCGCAGTACAACGCATTCCTGAGCATGTGTCCTAGCCAACAGCTCCTGGGCCGGATCTCCGATAAGTGGGTAACGCTCGTCCTGTCAGCGTTAGGCAGCGGACCGGCCTGCGATGGACAACCCGCACCGATGCGATACTCCGAACTCGCCCGCGTCCTTGCCGGGGTCAGCCCGAAAATGCTCACCCAGACGCTGAGGTCCCTCGAACGCGACGGGCTGATCAGCCGGACCGTGACACCGACAGTTCCCGTGACAGTGACTTACGAACTGACGGACCTCGGACGGTCGCTGCATACGACCGTTCGCCTCATCAAGACCTGGGCCCAACACCACATGGACGATGTCTTCGCCGCCCGGGACAACTACGACAACCGGACCGAGGTCTGAACGATCCACGCGTCCGTAAGCCGTCCCTTACGGGAACGACTTGGCCGGCATCGCGCTGATCACCCCGTCTGTTAGAACGGACCATGAGTTCGATTTTGAGTGTCTCGAAAACCTAAAGGTTTCCGAGACAGCGGAAGCTATCCCTGGTCGAACGACCGCTCTCCCGTGATCCCCGGCCTCCTGTTGTCTCAGGAACTTGTCTCGCTGTAGTCCGCGCACTGCCCACTGCCTTCCTACAGGTTTGCTGAATCGGTTTCACGAGGCATTCGACACAGCTCTCCTACCCCCCCCCCCCCCCCCTTGTGAGGACAAGTTGGACGGAAGCTGCTGTGGTTATCGCTGCAACCAGATGGTCGGGTTTCAGGAAGGAGTGAACTGCTCTAAATGTCGGTGTGCATCTTTACGCTCGTTTCATATCAGCCTGCCGGGCTGACTCATGAGAAAGGTGGGGCCATGCCTTCCATTCCTACGATCACCTGCCCGTACTGCCGATTCACCTTTGCCGGAGTGAAGGTCACGCGCCATGGGCTCGTCCGGTGCGGGAAGTGCGGCAAGACCATGCGGGTCTAGTCGTTGTCACAGCAGAATCTCAATCAAACGCGTGAGGGAGTGTCATGAGTGCAGACCAGTACCGAAGAGACTTAGAACGTAAGCGCAAACAACGAGCGGACGCAGAGACGAAAGCCGGTAGCGCTCGGTCCAAGGAATCACAGAAGCGCACCGAAGCATCTAAAGCGCGTTTGGCAGCGAGTAAGGCCAGTAGTACAACCACCATGCAGTCAAAGCTGCGCGAAGCGGAGCGACGCGAGAAGGAAGCTGAGACAGCAGGGAAAGACGCCAACCAGTGGCAGACGAAAGCCTCCAACTATCAGAAGGAGGAGATCACTATCCAGGGACGGCTGATGAACGCCGAGAGGTCGGAAGCCCAAGCCACCGAGCGTAAGAGAGTGCGTGATCAGCAGCTAGCTGATCGGCGATCCGCATCTGATCGGGCTGCCCTGGAGGCTCGGTTGTCGAACACCGAAATTTCACTGAGTCAGGTTTTTCGCTCCGCCCCGGAACCAAAACCCGAGAAGCTGCGTGTACTCATCCTCGGCGCCTCATCGGAAGGCGACCTGCGCGTTGGGCGCGAGCAGAAGCGGATCCGCGCCGCTGTTCAGTCTGCGCTTCATCGCGATCTAATCGAGCTGGATGTACGCCCCGCAGCTACAACCAAGGATCTGCTCGACGGCATCAGGGCTTCCGCCCACATGTTGTGCACTTCTCGGGTCATAGCAACGATGACCTGATTGTGTTCGAGGACGAGGATGACGCACCTCACGAGGGCGTCGTTGTCAGTGCACGGGCGTTTGCCAACGCCGTTCAAGCAACGGACACGCCTCCGCAGCTTGTCCTACTGAACTCCTGTAACTCCGCATCACAGATTGACGCACTGGTTACAGTGGTCACCCCGTTCGCCATCGGCATGGCCGACAGCATCGATGATGCAGATGCCATTAACTACGCTGCTCAGTTCTATGCATCCATTGCCAATGGCCAGTCCATCAACTCTGCCCACCTGGCAGGTCGATCTGCACTTGAGCTTGCCGGCCTAGACGGCGCAACGCTTCCAACCCTTGCGGTTGCCGATGGTGCAGATCCTTCCGCCACAATCCTCGTAGAACCTCCCAGCGAGACGTACTGAAGATGACCCTTACCGGCGCTCCTCTTACTCAGACTGTGGAAAAGGAATCTACTTGCGCTGACATGCTCAGATAGCGGTACACCGTCGCCCGGCTGGCCCCGATGATCTTCCCGATGTCCGCGGGGGTGAGACCTTGTGCTTTAAGCTCCCTCGCGCGCTTCACCTTCGCGTGGTCGGTCGTCACTTCCCGTCGGCCGGCTTTACGCCCATGTTCAGCGGCCGCGGCCATGCCGGCCCTTGTTCGCTCGGCTAGTTGGTCGCGCTCGAGCTGCGCGAATGCGGACATGACGGTGAGCATCGCCCTGCCCATGGGCCCGGTGGTGCTGATGCCTTCGGTGACGCTGCGGAAATGCACTCCCCTGCGCTCGAGGTCATCGATGAGGGCCAACAGGTTGCGGGTGTTGCGGCCGAGCCGGTCCAATTTCCACACAACAACCTCGTCCCCCTTTCGGAGGTGGTCGAGGAGCTTGTCGAGCTCCGGCCGGCTGGCCGTCGTTCCACTCACCCCATGGTCGATGAAGATGCGGTCGCATCCCGCGGCAGTCAGCGCTGCGTGCTGCAAATCAGCGTTCTGCTCCAGCGTGCTGACCCTCGCATAACCGATACTTCCCATCCCGACACTCCTATCGCTCAACAAAGGCTAATTTCTTCTTTGATGAGAATACCCGACGTGAGACACATTGCTGAGACAAAAGGGGGGCTCGGATCTCCCGCCGATACTACGAACGTCCGAATCGCCCGAAGGGTCACTCATCCGTCCGGTCAAAGGATCCTTTGTTCAGACCTCAGTAGGACAACCTACGGCGCTGCTTCATGTCCTGCCTTTCCAACCTTCGCCAGATGTAGATACGCGTCACCTGGAAGTAAGGCCGACACGCGAATGTACGCGAGACGACCGGACCGACTTACACAGCGACATCCACCTCGCAGACCAGCTTGCCGGTGAACTCTTGGGCCCGGCAGTGCCTTACGGCTGACTCAAGCGTTGTAGGTGCTGGACCGCCCCTCTCAGGACGGTTTAGCCATCCCTTTCGAGACGATCAAACGCCAGGTCCGGAGAGTTCGCGCATCCTGAGCGTCTATAAATCTCATGTGAGCAGCCCTATTTCTGATGGGTACTACTGCGTTACGAAGCTTGGTCCACATATATGCCTCCAGTCCGACATTTCCCAGTTCACGATCCTCCCTCAGCTGAAGGAGTTCCACTGTCGTGAGCCATTCAAGCGGGTCGCGGAGATCCCGCAAGGAACGAGCGGCCGGCTGCGCATCCTTCCGTGCTCGCTCTAATACCTCCTGTTTCAGTCCTGCGGTTAGACAACCGTCGCGCCAACCTTCGCCCTGCTTTGCAATGAGGGCATCACGAATACCATTCCTAATTAGTCTCTCGATCACCCAAAGATCAATGAAAGTATCGACTAACCATGACGATTCCTCTGTATACCTTGCAGACACAAGGGCGACCGCGCTCTTGAACTTTTTCCACACACTATTCATGGTCCATTGCACAGACGTGCCATCAACTGAAACAAGCCCTGCACCCCTGAGTGCCTCTATGTCGATTTTACTGAGAACCTCAATGGTGTCTCTAGGACTACGACCTTCCTCCCAGATGGCTTGGCTTAGCGCATGCACCGTCGATGATCCGACTTCCTCAAGGCATCCTATAAGCAACTTGGAGCTATCTTGCCCGCAAGAATTGTACGACGGAAAAACGGTAAGAGGGTCCTCACCTGATGGGTCATCGAGTGGCACAAAAACATGTGTGGCATCGGCGAGAAGGTCGCTGCCTGGCGAAGGCTCGAAGAAGTTTCTTGAAATAGTAGAAACAAGAATAAAAACATGCCCGGAATCAATGTCCGAAAGAACCCGCTCCCGCAGCCGCCCAATAGTTGCGTCCTTGGTTTTTGACACCCGTTCGAAGTCGTTGAGTATATGAAGGGTTGGCTGATCAGGAGCTGGTTGAGCAAGATAATCATTGATACACAGCTGCGTCCCTTTGATGTCAACCAAATCAGCGCGCAATGTCGAGAAGGCAAAACCTAAATGGACAAAGACAACTGCAAACCTACGCGCTTGGCGTTCAAGGTCGAGAATCCACCCTCCCCTGTCGGTCATTTCAACTCCAACAAGGTGCTAGGGCTGAAGTGCCCGGCTACCTCATGAATAAGACCTAGGCTGATGAGATGATGAATTGCCTTGTCCTCGAAGGCAGCAACAGAGTGAAACTCATCCGGCGACTCCATTAGGATCTCAAGGAGTACATTTTCCGTCGGATAGTAACGTCCGAGATGACCCAGGATTTCATCGAGATTTCCAGCGATCGATCGCTTCCATGGAATTAATCGGTGCAGAACATCAGAATTTCGCATGACGCGACGATAAGTGTCGACAGGAAGATCGCCGACGACCGCAGAGGCAAGGTTACGATAGAGGTAGGCATGCCCCCCCGATGCGTCGTAGAGAGCCTCTAACGCACTTGGTTCAATCTCGATTCCCATACGTGAGCCAACGGCGGTCGCGAGTTCGCCTGCTTCTACACGCTCAAACGGTCCAATATAACGAGCCTTGGCCCAGGAAAAGAGAGGGTTAGGGCGCCCGTACAACCTTCCGTTCTCAAGTATGTCGTTGGTGAGACCAGACAATATGAAGGTAAAGTTTTCTGTACTTTGGACCATACTTCTGAGAATTCCGAGGACCTGCGCTACTCCAGAAAATTCTCCTTCCGCAGTGTCAACTTGGTCGCCCGGAGTGAGGAACTCAATTTCGTCCAGCATCAACGTCACTTTCACCCCTGTCTTGTCGAGACGGGCCAACATCTTTTGTAGCGCGGTTTTAAATGCTGGAATACTAGGGGCTAATTCGAGCGGTTCCAGCTCTCGTGACCGAATGCCGCGTTTCCCAAGTTCGGCGCGCAGGCGTGTTGCGAGTTCCGCAATTAGCGGCAGGGTCGGGTCATTTGGGGGTGAAGGCAATACCTCAAGGTCCACAAAGACGGGTACAGATGTGTCTGACTCAATGAGCTCCGAGAGCTGCAGTAGTATACTAGTCTTCCCACTCTTCCGAAGTCCAAACAACCCGGAAACCCTCTGCTTTGTAACGTCGTCTCTGAGTTCCTGCAAAATCGTTTTGCGACCGAAGAAGCGATCGCCGCGCACTGGCGTTGTCTCGTAAAACAAATCTCGAGCGTAGACATGGTCGCGAATTAACCGCACGAGAGATATTGGGTCAGGGTTCAGCTTGGCATCAAGTGGAATAGCCGTAAATGCCAGTCTTGACCAGTCCTCAAGCTTTATCGTTAATCGATCATCAAGAGCATGGAATAAGACGAGATCAGGCGTTGCGTCTCGGGATAGCGCTAGTAGTTCCTCTTTGGCCCAAGTGAACGTACGAATCTGCAAATCACGATATGGCGTGTAAAAGAACATCACCTCCCGTGTAATACCAAAGGCAGACTCAATAGCCCCACTAAAGCGAGCCAGAGCCAAGCCTAATTGCTTCCCATCGGGTGCCTTGAAAGTTTTTGCATATACAAACTGTGACCCTAAAGCTTTCAACATCTTGCGATGCTCAGCGGCAATTGGAAAAAGCGCTTCGAGCGAGGCGATCCTACTAAGGACCTCGTTGTTTCGCGGCTCAGTTACGGGATTAGCTTGCCAAGTATAAATAGTCGGAGGGGTATGGGCGACTGGTGCAGTCTCTGTCGAGGGTTTCGCATTAGGCTCCGTAATCGAGGCCCCGTAGAGCTCCAACATCCGACGGGCAACAATTTCTTCGACGCCTGTGGCAGAGGACCGCACGAACTCTCCGCTGGCGCGCAACTGCTCAATAACCTCCTCGGAGGTTACCCCTGCTATTCGCGCTATCTCATAAACTCGATATTTCATGCAGCCCCTGTTCTGTGCCATACGACAGACGGAGTCTAGCCGACAGCCGAAAGAGAACGTTCCCCGGACTAGAACTGGGCACTCCTTGCAGGCACCTGAGCTCATCGGGGCTGAGGACAGGTAGACTCCATGATTGCTAGGACAGGAGGAACACAGCGGCATTGCTCAGACCTTGAGAGCGATAGTGCCGGTCCCTCAACTCGAGTGAACTTCAAAAAGCATTGACGAGTGGATGATGGGTGATCCTTGGGTTGAACCTTTACACCTTCAGGTTGTCCACCAGTACGCAGGTCCGAGGCGGTCGACTAGTCAGTCGATCGGTGAGGATTGTCGCGCTTAGCAGCCTCGCACGCAGTGCTTTCTCGATTCTCGTTGGCCCGAGCCAGAAATTCTGCAGACCCCATAAGAGTCAGCAGTTGATCCTTACAGTCGTGCCGTACGGAGTGTTCGTCCGGTCCTCGTCTTCTGCCACGCGAAGTAACCATTTGCAGGAGTCAGTGCAAAACGTTCGGCGGCGGCGCTCACCCGCCATCGAGTTCTTGGACCGCACCGGAACGAGTCCCCAGTGGGCGACCTCTAGGAGGGGTGCCTGCTCTTCAGCCACTACAGACCCGAGCGAAGTGCAAGCATCTTGAGAGCCGGACACCATATGCGTCCCTGCAATATGCAGAACTTGGCGCTACCCGAAGCGGTACTCATGAGATGCGGCTTCTGACATAGTTAAGTATGGCCAAGTTCGGAGGGATCGGTCTCGGCGCCGAAGGCGTGGGGGTCTTCGATCTCGTGTCTGAGTCAGACGATGAGGATTTCACATATGAATCGCCTGACGGGGCATCCGTCACCATTCCAGCCAATAGCAGATACATTGTGGTGACGAACTGTCCGCGAGGGGGGTTTGAAGAGACTCACGCTAGAGCGCTGGACGCGGCAAACCGGGCAATCGACGTTCACTTCAGCCATGGAGGTCGGCCGCTCCTGCTGGCCCATAAGGACAGCCCCTACATTGTGGGCTGGAATTCTGATGCAGGGATGACACTGAGAATTATCGGTAAGAATCAGATATCTACGAGGCTGACAGCACGAGCGGTGGCCTATGACAGCAGCGGCAAAGTCCTGGAACCGCCCGCTGCACCATCGGGAGCTTGGCACCAAAGCCTTCGCTACTACCGCATCAGTGAGTCCTCGACGGATCTTTTTGACTCGTTTCGAAACCTGTATCTAGCGCTTGAATCACTCCTCAGCTGGGTCGTCCCACCTCATCCTCCGGCAGCTGATGGTAGGCGCGAAGGAGAAGGCACCTGGCTCAAGAGAGCGCTAAAACAAGTCGGCGAGCAGGTCGACTTGCAACTTTTCGCCCCCGCATCACCACGATCGCCGAGCAACGCCATCTATGACGAGCTTTACCGCAAACTGCGGACAGCCATCTTTCACGCGAAGAGTGGACGCACAACTTGGACGCCACAGGACTGGAGGTCTCGAGCTCCCATCACTGAAGCCCGTTACCGCTATGCCCTTATGTTCCGTGCGCTTACGATTGAGTACCTCGAAACCAAGTATTCAAGTGGCGGCTTGGTGGCTGCCGGCCGGGAACTGATGGCGGAGTCTCTGCACCGCGGGTACGAAATATTTGTAAGCAACGACAAAACGAAACTTGAGGATGAGCCAGCTGGCGAGTATCAGCTGGCTCCGGCGGGCGGAAAGTACATCACCCTCCGTGCCGAGGAGTCTCAGGACACAGGCAATGGCCAGCAGTTTGGGGTCATTGGAGCCGTGAAGGCCATTGCCGCCAACGAGACACTTGGGGAGGTGCGTAGGTTTGGCACTCTGCGTGAGGGGAATTTGGCCGTTATCGAGGGTCTCCGAGCAGCACTCGTCCTTGATGGAGTTCAAGAGCTACAAGTAGAGCTCGTTCTCGATCTTCGCAACTACGGGGAACCCAAACAAGACTTTGAGTCTTAGGCAAGTAACCGTACCGGATGTCTATCCTTAACCCGAACACTTTAGCTACAAAAATCCTTCACCGAGGCCGCGGGTTCGTGGTCACACTCAGGCAATCGAAGCCCCTTACGCTCTAACTCGTTGGTGTAATCAGCTGGGGCCCGTCATTGCGAATTGATCCGACGTCCTTGCCGACGATGCGTGGCACGAGGTTGGGTTCGGCAATGGTGTCGATGCAGCGCTGCACCTGATCCCGCTCGGTCATCGTCGGGTCCAGCCACTGATCTTGCAGGTTTGTCGGGATGATGACCGGCGTCCGGTCATGAATGTGCCCGAGCACGTCATGGGCAGCCCGGGTGAGGATCGTCGCGGTCACCAGCCACTTGTCCTCGGCATCCTCGGCCTTGGTGGGGTCGGGCCAGAACTCGTACAGGCCGGCGAAGCCCAGCAACTGGTCCTCGTCCTTACCGTGGAGGTAGTGCGGGGTCTTCGTCCCGTCCGCGTTCTTCTGCCACTCGTAGTACCCGTTTGCGGGGATCAATGCTCGCCGTTTGGCGGCCGCCGTGCGGAACGACGGCTTCTCCATGACGGTCTCGCTGCGGGCGTTGATCATCCTCGCGCCGACCTTCGGGTCCTTGGACCAGACAGGGACGAGTCCCCAGCGTGCTATCTCGAGGCGGCGCACCAGTTCGCCATCGCGCAACTGCTCGGACACGAACGGGATCTCCTGCATCGGGGCCACGTTCCACGACGGCTTCAGCTCTTCCTGGAACGTCTCGTCAACACTGAATGCGTCCCGGATAGCGGCCTTGTTCCCTGCGATCACGAAGCGTCCATACATGCCCGCCATTCTGCCCTAGCGCGCATACGCGAGCAGGACCCCAGGGGTCGAGGGTTGGTGCGCCTCCTGCCCACCTGTGCACAACAAAAGCTCCCCCATGCTCCGCTGCTTTTCCCGCACACACCTGGACAGCAGGAACCATGGAACCACCAGTACACACCCACCTAAGTCACCCATACGATGAAGCTCTCCTCGAGCGAACGGTGGCCGTGCACAGCCTCCACGAGCGGAGCCTAGGGTCTCATGCCCCTCTTGGTGACAAAAGGAGATGCCACCAATGGTGGCATTGGCGATAACAGGAGCAAATAGAACTATGCGGGACTGGCGATAAGTTTCGACCTCGCTGTCGCGTCGACTGCCGTTACTGGAAACCGCTGCCCGTTGTTGCCGTTGTGTCTGACATACCGGTGTCTGACATACCGTTGCCCGTTGTCCTGGACGCAGTGCAAGCATTCCACCCGGGCAAGACTCGATCGAGGCTCTCCTGCCGGTCGGCCCGTAGCTGGCCCTTCCACCACCAGGTGCGCTGCCGGCCCAACCACACAGCCAGGACCTTCTCGTCCGGGTGCCGGTCCGGGTCGTAGTACGGGAACCGACCGGCGCTGGCCCAGAATGGCTGCACCTCCTCGAGGCGCTGCGCCCACAACTGCTCCGGACCTCCTTTCCTGGTACCGATCCACTCCCCTAGCCTGTTCAGGGCATCAACCCTGTCCTGAGCGAGTGTGCCGGCGTCGTGTTGCCGGCGTTGGGCCTCGATCCACCGGTACAGCACCCTCACCCGTGGGCTGTCATTCTGCGCCGGCAGAGCACCGCCGCGTTCGCGCATATAAGTTGCCACTTCGTCGTAGTGCTCCCACCACGCCTGCTCCCGAGTCCTCACATACCGCCGCGTGCTCTGGGCGGGTGCGGGTTGGTCGTGGATTCGCCAGCACCGGTCGAACCATTCCGGGTGCAGGGTAATCTGCTTGTCGATGGTGCGGTGTACGCGGCGGACGTCCACCCGACACCAGTCGGCGATCACCCTGGCCGGCACAGCGCGGGACCGCCGGGGGTTGTCATATGCGCTGTTATCGGCGCCGGATCCGGAGCAGGTCGCCCTCGCCGACATGTGGCATCCTCTGCCACCATTGGGGAGGCAGTTTGCAATGCGGCTTCTGCGCATACTGGCCACCGATGGCATTCCAGGAGCACCTCCCGTTCCGACGAGCAAAGCCGCCCGACTCGCGTCGTGTAAGGGGTACGAAAATGTGCGACCGCTCCCGCCTATTGAGCTACGGCGCCTTCGCTGTGACCCGCTCCATCTTCGGACGCATGTGACGGCTGCGGTGGCACGGTGATGAGGTCGGCAGGTCCGGCGCACGAGCCCAAGTCCTGCCGCTCCTGCGGACGCCGCATCTAGTGGCGGAAGAAGTGGGAGCGGAACTGGGAGGACGTCGCCTACTGCAGCGACGCCTGCCGGTCCCGCAAAATCCGTGCCATCGACACCGCGCTCGAGGAGTGGCTGCTCGCGCGGCTCGACACCGGAGCCCGCGGTTCGGGGATCGACCCGGCCGACGCCGCAGCGGCCCTCGGCGGCAGTGACAGCCCGCTGCACGAGCCTGCACGGAACGCTGCCCGCAGGCTCGTCGCCCGCGGACTCGCGGAGATGGTGCAGCGCGGGGCCGTCGTCGATCCCTCGACCGCCAAGGGCCCCGTCACACTCCGCAGACCCCGCTGATCGTGCTGACCCCGCTGATTGCATAGACCCCTCTGACCGCATCGTGCGCGGGCAGGGTGTTCCGCCGTCGTCCGTGCTCGGCGCGCGAATGGCTCGAAGCGCTGGTGTTGTGGTTGGGCATCAACGCAATTCCTGATGCCCAGGACACAGGCGGCTGATCAGCTGTTCTATAACGACGCTGCTAGCTGCGCCAGCGATGCTGATTCTTCGTCGGAAGCTACCGAGCGCAGTGCAGCTCCGTGTCATCCGGTTCCGGCACGCTGCAGCTGACACCGAACGGACCATCATCCTTGAACACGACCGCCAAGGTGTCCTCCCCCATGTGGCGTCCGATGACCTCGCCGCCCTCGGACTCCACGAACCTGAGAATGTCCCGGTAGCGGTCACGGTCGAAGCAGAGCAGGGAGTCCGGCTCATCAACGCTGTCCGCCGCGACACGGTACTCCTCGGGACCAAAGCAGTGGTCGCGCCCGCCCTCGGCCGACTCCCCGGTCAACCTCACCTGGCCCAGGGGGATACGCTCGTCCACCTCCACGCCGTATGTGTCCTCGACCGCCTGAACGTAGGAATCGTTGTACTGCTGTCGAGTCTCGTGGGCCTCCCATGCCAGGAAGGCGATAGTTGCCGCGAACGCGCAGATACTCGCCACGGACAGCGCCTTCATCACCTTGTCGATGAACGCCTTCTCATCACCCTTCGAACGCGTCTGCGTTGATGTCTGCTGAGCGTCGCTCACGAGCGGCTGCTCTCTGACTGCGATGGGTTGACGACGGGATTGCATTCGAGGGAGCGCGGCTCCTGATTGAGAAGATGGTAGGTGCAGCGACTCTGTTTGCCGTCGAACACGACATCGACGTAGGCCGGTCCTCCCGATCCGTTTCCACGATGGCCGGTTCCGTTCGGATGGTCGATTTTCGTCACCTCGCCGCCCTGAGACTCCACGAACTCAACGAGTCTCGCGTCCCGTCTCGGCTCGTCCAGTTCCCCTGCGATGAATGCCGCGCAGAAAGCCAGGGTGGCGAGGAACATGAGCGGTGTCGCCACGCGATTGACGATCAGCCGCCGACGACGCCTCACCGCGATTCTCTGTCGGCGTTGCTCACGCCTCTTTTCGTCCTCGGCGTCCTGGTATGCCGTCATGGTGATCCTGTTCTTCCGTGAAGTTGCTGGGGCGACCGTAGCTGAGTGTTCTTCGGCTGCCCCTCCAATGCACACGATCCCGCCACTCTTCCCTCGAGGAGACTCGAAGAGAACAGGCAGCGCACTCAGTCACTGACGCTAGTGCAGAGAATCCTTGCCCAGGCCTTGGGGTCCTTGGACCAGACAGGGAGGAGTCCCCAGCGTGCTATCTCGAGGCGGCGCACCAGTGTCCCCTCGCGAAGCTGCTCGAACACGAACGGGATTCCCTGCATCGGGGCCACGTTCCATGACGGCTTCAACTCATCCTGGAACGCCTCGTCGACGCTGAACGCGTCCTGAATACTGGCCTTGTGCCCGGCGATCACGAAGCGTCCACACATACCGATCATTCTGCCCCGTCCCTCGCCACAGGGTCTCTGCCGTGGTGAACTTAGGCTCCCCTGCGCCGACCTGTACGGACGCCTCCTCACGGGTAGACGCAGCGCCATCATCGTCGTGAGGAATCATTCGTGGAAACAGCCATACTCGTGGGCGTCGGCCTGGCACTACTCGCCGGCATCATGTTCGGTCCCCGGCCCAAGGGCCGTAAGGACAACGAGAGCGAGAGCTGATCAGTCGTCACGTTGCTGTGCCTCCTGCGCACATGGGCACGGCAAAGCTCCCCAAGCTCCGCTGCTTCTCCCGCACACATGCTGCACAGCAGGAACCAAGGGCCCACCTGCACACAACCATCTGAGTCACCGACACGGGCTAGCTCACCTCGAGCGAAAGGTGGCCGTGCACAGTCTTTCCCGCTGCGGGCTGGGATTCGAGTAGGAACAACAACGGTGAAGCTTCGATTGTCGGCGCTGCCTCGTACTGTCCGCATGGTGGGCCAGAACAAGCACCATGCCGCCTACTACGCGAAGCGGATGGACGAGCGGATTGAGGAGTTCGTCATGCGTGAGGAACTGGTCATGCTCACCGCGGCCGAGCTCGACGTTGAGAACTGCCGTCCCACTGACTTCCCCAAACCACGCCGGGTGTATGCGTGGGTTCGATACCCCTCCAAAGCCATCCGCGTCCAAGCACATGCGATCGCGTACACGCGCACAGCGGTGAAGATCCGGTTCCTCGAACCTCTCATCAAGATCCAGCGTGAGGGCTGGGTGTGGCTGAACGCGGTCACGCCGGCCTCTGATGGACAGGACGACCGTTCAGCGTAGGCCAAGGGCTTGACGGTCTACTTATGGATCCTGAGCTGCCGGATGATGATACTCATCAGCACGTTGCGGTCGACCTCGGGATGGGACGCAGCCCAGGCACGCAGCGCGTCAGTAAAGCCCGAGGAGTGGGCCTCCCGGGTCCGGAATGGCCTTTGCTTCGGCCCGTAATGCCCCAATTTATACAGCGTCCACCCCTACACGTCGCCTTTCGCGATGTCGGCGCGGGCTTTGGCATAGGCGCCGGTGATGTAGTCCTCGAGCTTGGTGCGTTCGATGCGCCACTGGCCGCGGCCGCCGATCTGGATGGCCGGCAGGTCCCCGGAGGCGAGGAGTCCTCGGATGGTGTTGTGCTTGGTGTTCAGCTCGTCGGCTACCTGCTGCAGGGTGAGGAACCGCAGCGGCTTGGGTTGCTCATCGTCTTGCCTGTCGTCGTGGGGTTGGTCTGTTATGTATCCAGCATTCCAGCCACCAGACGCTGCACCCCTGATCGACGCCACTACAGGCCATCAGTGGGTGGAGGCGACCCTGAGCGAAGCGGGAGGACCATTGCCCTGGTTGAAGTGCCAGCAACACCCCTGGAAGGCACGAGAACGTAAGGTACCGCCGGGTGACGGCGCCCGGCCGCGGACAGGAAAAAGGGCGGCACAGCTGGTGGCTGTACCGCCCCGGATCGGACTGTGGTCTTAGCTGGCCGGGTGTCTACCCGAGGAGATCCTTGTTCGCTGCCGGTGTCCACGTAAGGTCCACGCGCACAGGGTGGGAGAACAAGATGGGTGCGGCCTCCAGGCGGTCCTCAGATATGTCCTCGAATCTGGGCGCTGCGAGCTGAGGTGCGTGGACGATCAGGCTTTCGCTGAACGGCGTCGTCATCGTGACGCTTGAGGCCGGTTGTGCGATGTACTCCGTGGTTCCCATAGGTGCCTCTTCCTGGTTGGTGACTTGGGTGTCACTGCGCAATCACCGTGGGGGTTAGCTGGCGTCCTGCACGATAGGCGTCGGCGCTGGCTATGCTGAGTCCTTGGCAGGGGTCGGGTCGATCTCATCCAGGGTCAGAAGAGCGGGCTCCTCGATGGTCTGAACGAGGTGAATGACTTCATCGGGGTCGAGATCCGCGACCTGAGCTATCACCTCCGGAGGCGTGCCGTGTTCCAGGGCGATGACCACCGCTTCCTTCAGGTTCAGATCCGCATGATCAAGTTCGAACGCGGCTGCTTCCTTGTCTGCCGCTGCAACGGCAATCCTATGGAGATCATTATCGGACATGACGCTAGAACCCTCTTCTGTTGTATGTGACCTGATACCTGCAGACCGGTCCGCCGAAGCCACCCCCACGGGTTCCCACGTACCTGACTGGTCTCTCATGTTTACCCCAGTCACCATTGCCGGCGACAGCGGAATCTGAACCCACACATGGATCCGGGCGACCCCGCACAAAAACCCGGCGGTCCACCTGTCCGGCGTAAACTTGTTCGCGAGTATCGCGTCAGCGGTGTTCAGGGAAGTTGAGCAGCCAGCCTCCCCTTTTTTCCCAGGTACTCATCCCTGGTAGGACAGCCGAAAGTACACCGTGGCCACCACCCCACCTTTCTCCTCACCCTCCCCCTCGTCACATCTCCCTTCCCCGATGCCTGCCTCACCGGCTCCTTCGTCGGAGTTGTTCACCATCTTCGGTCGCACCAAGGGCTATCTCCTGACCGAGCAGACGGCCCACGACGCGGTCGAGGCGTTGGCCGGGGTAGCCAAGGACGTCATCGGCGCTGCGCAGGGTGCCGGGGTGAGCATCGTCGATTCCTCCGGGCACCGCACCAGCGTCGGCGCCACCGACGACGACGTGCTCGAAGCCGACAACCTGCAGTACGACCTCGGCGACGGACCCTGCATCAGCGCCTGGGCTACCGGCACCCCCACCTACATCGCCGACACCCTCAGCGACACCAACAACCACACTGGCAGTGGCCGTGGCAGTGGCAGTGGTGACAGGTGGCAGAAATGGATGGCCGCAGCAGCAGCCAGGGGTGTGCGGTCCTGTCTGAGCGTCCCGTTGCTGAACGAGCCAGCAGCTCTTGGTGCGATGAAGGTCTATTCGACTGTTCCTGACGCGTTCTCCGACGAGGATCAGCGCCTCCTGGCCGCTCTCGCCCGTTCCGCGGCAGCGCTCCTGGGACACATTCAGGCCAGCGACACTCCGCAGCGCATCAGTGATGAAATCAAGGAGTCCCTGGCGAACAGGGACACCATCGGGATTGCCCGAGGGATACTGATGGAACGCCACGGCATCGACCGGCAGGCAGCGATGGACCAGCTGATCGAACAGGCGACACACACCCACACCACCATCGGCACCCAAGCCGCCATGATCAGTGAACGTCAGGACGGCACCGACCCCCACGGTGACCTGTGACTATCCGATATTCACCTGAAGAGCAACGCCTGCGGACCTTGCACGCCATGCACGCCGTCGGACTCGACGTCCCATCGGTGTGGATCCGGTATTTCTCACTCACCGGCAACGCGGACGAAGTCGAGATCGACGCCTACCTCCACGGACTCACCGACCTGTTACCGCTGGACCGGAACCTCGTCTCCCACGCCGTGAACGAACTCATCGCCGAAACACCACCACCGGCCGCCCCCTACACCGACGACCACATGGACAGGCACACGGACAGCCGCACCGACGACGCGTAGGGGACCACCTTGTCCTACCCCTAGCAGGTCGGTCCCGCAGCAAAGCGGACAGTGCAGCTCATGAATCAGTCAATCTGTCTATACGCACCTTTTGATATTCTGTTCTTTTGAGGTCCGGGTTAAGTCGCTAGCCCCGACTTGAGTAAGTCGAACGGCTGTATCGTGACTCACTCCCCTGACTCACTTGTCCCCCTAACCGATGTTGTGTCCAGCGTCGAGTACTTCGTCGACTGCCCCACGGGAACTGTCGAACACTACTTCGCCGACGACACCTTCCACTGGTCCGATGAGATGTTTCGGATCCACGGCTACGAACGCGGCGAGGTCGTTCCGAGCCTGGACCTGGGTATGGCCCACATCGAGCCGGCCGACAGGGATGCGGCCGGAGCCTTCTGGGACCACGTGTCCACCAACAAAGGGCCGGCGTCGGTCTATGCGTCGATCCGGGACCTCAAAGGACGCGTCCACAAAGTCCTCATCCACGCTGACACCATCATCGGCGACGGTGAGCCTGTGGGCGTGTGGGGCCTGGTCGTGGACCTCACCCAGTCCATTCACGTCGATCGGCACCAGCTCGCCAATGAGGCCGTCGCCGCATCCGCGCTGAGCCGATCCGTCATCGAGCAGGCCAAAGGCATCCTGATGGGCCGGGCAGGGCTGAACGCCACGGAGGCGTTCGAGCACATCAGCCAGTACAGCCAGCGAACGAACCGCAAAGTCGTCGTCATCTCCCAGGAGATCATCGACCGCGCCCACCAACTCACCCGACAGGAGCAGCATCAGCCCCGCACCCACGCCCTCCTCGACCTGTTCCGGGCCCTCTGAACATCTCCGCCTGATTTCATCCCTGCTCAATCCCATCCCTGTTAAGGGTCTTCCTACTTGATGCCCTGCACCCGGAGGTCTTGATGGGAACCAGACCACACCCTCACCCTGAGCGTCGGGTTGAAGGCGCACACTGGATGTAAGCAACACGACGATCCCGGACATGTCCGCGCTCGGACCGTTGAATACATTGATGCGCTAGCGCGGATGTGGGGTATTCCGTCGGGCGTCAAGCAGCCGGCCCCTGACGGAAATCTCACCTACCGTCCTCCCACCGTCCCGGGGATTGTCCGGACGCCACGAACTGCTCTCCTGTGTTCGAAGAGTCAGACCCTGCCGATGTGAGCGCAAGTGATACCGGGATTCCGGGAAGCACGACGACTAGCAGCGTTGGAAGTTCGGCAGCAACGGAGTGTTGCACTCTTGTGGTGCTGGGCGAGCAGTGACAGGGTGAAGGTAAGGCGGCTTACCTTTGTGCCGTTCGTTATCAGGAGATTCCATGTTCTTCCACGTCCAGCAGCTCATCAACGAGATCATCCCCGACGAGCCGGATCCCGCCGCAGCCAACGCCCTGCAGGAGGGCCTCGGCGGACAGTTCGGCGAGATGCGCACCATGATGCAGTACCTGTTCCAGAGCATGAATTTCCGCGGTGCCGCCGCCAAGCCCTACCGCGACCTGATCCAGGGCATCGGAACGGAGGAGATCAGCCACGTCGAGCTGATCGGTACCACCATCTCCCGTCTTCTCGACGGATCACCCCGTTACCAGGGAAAGCTCGACGACCCACTGGACACCCCCGGTGCCGGCGGCGCTATCCCGCTGAACCTCGCCCTGTCCCAGGGCAACATCCATCACTACCTCGTGGGGGCGCAGGGTGCCCTGCCGGTGGACTCGGCCGGCAACCCGTGGAGCGGCAGCTACGTCTACAATTCGGGCAACCTCCCCCTGGATCTGCTGTACAACCTGATGCTCGAGGCGACTGGCCGGCTGCAGAAGTGCCGCATGTACGAGATGACGGACAACAAGACCGCACGCTCCACGATCTCCTACCTGATCGTCCGCGACCAGGCGCACGAGAACGGCTACGCCAAGGCACTCGAGACCCTGGGCGTGAACTGGAAATCTTTGCTGCCGATCCCGAAGACCAACGCCGAGCAGTTCCCCGAGGTCAAGAAGCTCCTCGACCTCGGGCTGCAGAGCAAGCAGTACACCTTCGACCTCAGGGGACAGTCCGAGGCCGGGAAGATCTACCAGGGGATGTCACCCTCGAACGACGGGACGACCCTCGACGCCAGTGAGCAGGCACCTGCAGGCGTGCCCTCAGAGATCGCACCGGAACGCCTGGAGGAGTTCGCCCCCGGGCTGGATCCCGAGCTGCTCCAGCTGATCCAAGCTACGGCCGACATGGAGATGGCGGACATAGACGCGACATTCGGTCCCATGTCCTCCAGGTAACGACTCCACCGCACACCAAAGGGGGTGCCCGCAGCAGCGAGTACCCCCTTGATGTATGCGCCTTCTGACGATGCCCGAACATCACCCGCCACGTCGGAACTGACGTCAGCTGCTCATCGACCCTTGCGCGTCGTCGGGGATTACTGCCCGAAAAATAGCTGAAGGAGAACCAGCCCGCGAAGCCCGGAGAGCACTCAAACGAGAACTCTCCAACGTCCACTACCCACAGCTCCTCCAATGTCACCACCATCAGTAATGTGCGGTCGACTTCGGAGTGGGAGTCGCCTAGGTGTCTAGCGCGTCGGTGTACGCGCATGCCCGCCGCCCGGTTCGAGGGCGGTGACTCAACCGCCGCTAGAAGGCCTGCGCGTTGGCCAGGACGGGAAGCTTCATGCGGGCGTCATCGGTCTCCGTCGCGTCGATGTCTGTAAAGACGAGGGCCGGTCCCGCGCCCAGCTCTTCAAGCACCTTCCCCAGCGGTGAGATGACGGTGCTGTACCCGATACCGGTGGGTGCTGTCCCTTCGACATCCAGTCCGCTGGCGGCGGGGTCGGCCTGTCCGCAGGCGATGACGAAGGTGGTGCTGTCGAGGGCACGCGCCCGGGCCAGCAGGCTCCACTGGTCGATCTTCCCTTCGCCCGCCCCCCACGAGGCACAGACGACGTTGATGCGGGCACCCTGCTTGGCGTTGGCGCTGAAGAGAGCCGGGAACCGGATGTCATAGCAGGTTGCCAGCCCTACCGTGACCCCATCTACGGGGAAGGTCACAGGGCGCGTGCCGGGTTGGACGCTGTCCGACTCCCGGTATCCAAAGGCGTCGAAGAGGTGCACTTTGTCGTAGCTCGTGTCGACATCAGGGCCAACGGCGAGAAGAGTGTTGCGCACGCGCCCTTCGCTTCCCGGGGTGAACATGCCGACGACGATGACAATACCGAGCTCGATGGCGAGGTCCCGGACGCCGGAGGCCCAAGGACCGTCGAGTGGTTCGACGACGGCCGAGAGGTCATTGCCGAAAGCGCACATCGTGGCTTCGGGAAAGACGATCAAGGCGGACTTCGCTTCCGCTGCACGGCGTGTGAGGTCCTCGACCTGTCGCAGGTTCTCGCTCGGATCGGAACCGCTCGTCATCTGGGCTATGGCTACGCGCATCGGTCACTCCTTTTCGTTGTATACCTAAAGTATGGGAAAAACGGGTGGGGCGTCTGTGTCGGGCCGCGAGAAGGCATACGCCTATCTCCGCGAGAACGTCCTGAGCGACTTGTCCATGCAGGGGCAGTTCCTCAACGAGCAGGAGCTGGCAGAGCGTATCGGGGTGTCGCGGACTCCTGTACGGGAGGCGTTCCTTCTCCTGGTCGCCGATGGGCTGGTCGAGTTGATCCCCCAGCGTGGTGCCTACATTCCAATCGTGACGGCGCGTCAGATCTCCGACCTCATGGAACTGCGGGGCGTACTGGAAAGCCACGCCGCGAGGGTGACTGTTGCGGCCGGCTCCCCTCCGGTGGAGGGAATGCAGGCGATCCTCGAGCAGCAGTCCGACCTGCCGGATCCGCTGACCGGGGCCTCCGTGAAGGAATTCATCCGTCTTGATGCCATGTTCCATCAGGAGCTGGTCGACGCCGCAGGAAATTCCCTCATGTCGCAGACGTATCGCAAACTGCAGGTACGTCAGGTGCTCGTAGGCGTGGAGGCGATGATCAAGGTCGACGGGCGCCGACAGCAGGTCTGCACCGAGCACCAGGCGATCATCGACGCCCTCGCCGCGGGTGACGCGGAAAAGGCGATCCTCGAGCACCTCGCCGTTACCCGCAGCATCCTGCTCCGCGCCTGAAAGGGCGTAGAGCAGGATGCGCGAGACGTGCAGCGTAGGCTTCAGACCTTCGTACCCTCGAGCAGCAGGCGGTACTCCTCGTCCTCGGTGCCATGCGGGTTACGGCCGAGAGCAAGGCCGATGAGGGTGACGAGCGCTGCGACGCCCACATAGAGGGCTACCGGTACCCAGCTGTCGAAATTGCTCAGCAACACCGTGAACATGAGGGGTGCGATCGCTCCGCCGATGACGCCGGCGAACGTGTAGGCCAGTGAGCTGCCGGTGGCCCGGAGCCGTGGGGAGAACTGCTCGACGATGAACGCGGCCTGAGGCCCGTACATGAAGGAGTGGCAGGCCAGTCCGAGGACGATCCCGATGATGAGCAGGAACTGGTTGTCGCCATCGAGCAGCGTGAAGAAGACGAAAGTCCAGGAGGCGCCGAGTGCGGCGGCGATCCCGTAGACAAGGCGGCGGTTGACACGGTCCGAGATGGCCCCGGCGAGGGGGATGAGGAAGAGCTGGAAGGCTGAACCGATCAGGACTGCGGTGAGGACCTGGCCGCGCTCGAATCCGAGGACCTGGATGCCGTAGGTGAGGGTGAAGACGGTGAACAGCGCGTACAGCACGTCAGGTCCCACGCGGGAGAGGATCGCTGCGATGAGGGGACGGAGCTCATTCCGGAAGACTTCCTTGATCGGTGCTGCAGGCCTCTCGCCGTGTGCTTCGATCGCTTTGAAGACGGGGGTGTCTTCAAGGCGGAGACGGATCCACAGGCCGAACCCGACGAGCAGCGCCGACGCAAGGAACGCGATACGCCAGCCGAAGTCCAGGAATTGCTCCTCGGACAGCAGGACCGTAAGGAGTGCGAGGGCACCATTGGCCAGGAGGTTACCTGCGGGCGGGCCGACCTGAGCGGCTGAGGCCCAGAAACCGCGCTTCTTCGGGTCGCCATATTCACTGGACAGCAGCACCGCACCACCCCACTCACCACCGACCCCGACACCCTGCGCAAAGCGCAGCATGACGAGGATGATCGGCGCGGCGATGCCGATCGAGGCATACCCCGGCAGTACCCCGATCAGCACGGTGGCGATGCCGATGATCATCAGCGTGATCACGAGGATCTTCTTCCGGCCGATCCGGTCCCCGAGACGGCCGAAGATGATTCCGCCGACTGGGCGGGAGATGTACCCCACCGCGTAGGTGGAGAAGGCCAGGATGGTGCCGGTCAGCGGATCCGATGCGGGGAAGAAGATGATCGGGAAGACGACCGCGGCCGCCGCGGAGTAGACGGCGAAGTCGTACCATTCCAACGCCGTACCGGTGAGGCTCGCGGCGAATGCCTTGTACAGCCCTGGGGGTCGCGGAGGGGTCTGAGCGGATGCAGGGGCTCCTGCTATTCCGGGGCTGTGTGCCATCGGTGTTCTCCAGTCTGAGAGTGATTCCCGCCACACCGGCGTTAGGTGTATACATTACGCATACATGTTGTAGATTTACGACCACTTCGGTTTCCGGAACGTAAATTCTCGCCCCAACAGAAGGACGGCCCCATGGCTACTCTCACTTTTGATCTGACCGACGGCACCACACGCGAGGTCCAGGTCACCCGCCTCCTCAACGCGGGCTATGCCGGGCGCGAGCAGGACGAGGTGCAGGCCCATATCGCCGAACTCGCCGAGCTCGGGGTTCCGGGTCCCACCACGACCCCGGCCCTGTATCCCGTATCCCCCTACCTCGCCCAGCAGACCGACGAAGTCAGCGTGCAGCACGGCAAGACCTCGGGCGAAGCTGAATGGGCCCTGATCATCACCGAAGACGACGTGCTCCTCACTGTTGCCTGCGATCACACTGATCGCGCTCTCGAGGTGCATGGCGTGGCCTGGAGCAAGAATGCGAGCCCGGATGTGTTGGGGCGGACGGCCTGGCGGCTCGACGACGTACGCGACCACCTCGACGACATCACGCTCAAGGGATGGGTTCGCACGGATACAGGAGAAGAACTGATCCAGGACAGCACCCTCGGGGCCCTCCTGTCCCCCGACTATTGGCTCGACGTCCTGAAGGAGAAAGGGATACACCAGCCCGGCACTGTGCTCATCTCCGGAACCGTCGCCATGATCCATGGCGTCGACCAGTTCGCGTCCACCTGGCGGGTCGAGATGGCAGACCCGACCACGGGACTTTCGATCGATGCCCGTTACGACATCGTCCCCATGCCTGAACCCATCGGCTGAGTGCCGCGCACCGTCAGCCTCGCACCACGTAGCTGACGGTGCGCACGAGACGCTTCAGCTGTGAGGCGGGTCTATTCGCCGACGCGCGCTCGGCGGAGGCGACGCCCTGAACTCCCGTCGTCCATCTGGCGCCCCGCAGTGCTCTCCCGCACCACGAGCCGCGTCGGCACCAGCTCCCGCCCCGGCTCCGTCGAGTTCTCCCGCATCTGCTTCAGCACCTTGTCCACGCAGCGCCGGCCCACCTCCGCGAAGTCCTGGTGCACTGTCGTCAGGGGCGGACTGAAGGACGTACTGTCCGGGATGTCGTCGAAGCCCACGATCGAGACGTCCTGCGGTACCCGGATGCCCTTCTCATGGAATGCCCGCAGCACCCCCAGCGCCATCTGGTCATTCCCCACGAACACCGCGGTGCAGTCGGAGGACGCCAGGGTGAGCCCTGCGAGGTAGCCCGAGTCCGCCGACCAGTCCCCCCGCAGCAGCGGCGGCTCCGCGCAATCTCGCGCGGCCAGGGTCTGGCGCCACGCGTTGACGCGCCGCTCCGACGCGAAGGACGCCGACGGCCCGGCTACATGCCATACCGTCGCATGCCCCAGATCAAGCAGGTGCTCCACGGCCTTCTGGGCGCCGTCGGCCTGGTCCGTGTCGATCACGCTGTAGCCGTCGCTCGCATCGGAGTCCACCACCACGGCGTGGACGCCGGGCGGCAGGGACACCGTGGCGGCGTCGAGCAGATGGACCTCCATGATCACGATGATCGCGTCCACCGCCAGCTCGTTCAGCCGCGAGAAAGCCCCCCGCACACCGGCCTGCGTCGGCGCGGAGACGGGGATCAGCGTGATGGCGTAATCCTCCTCCGCGGCGCGGGCCGCGATGGCCTCGAGCGTGCGGACGTTCCCCGTGGTGGACAGCGTGAACAGGATGACGCCGAGCGTCCGGAAGCTCCCCCGCTTCAGGGCCCGCGCGGCGCTGTTGGGCCGGTAGCCCAGCTCGTCCATAGCGGCGATGACCTGCTGCCGCGTCGACTCGATGACGCCGGGGCTGCCGTTGGACACCCTCGACACCGTCTGCGCCGAGACGCCGGCCAGGCGGGCGACGTCGGACATCGAGACGCGCCGGTCCTCACGAAGGAGGTGTTGACGCGGCGTGGATGACATGTGACCATCGTAACAACAATGTTTACGTAAACATCCTGCTCCACGTCCTGCTATGTTTACGCAAACATCATCGACAGAGTCAGAAGGATCCACCCATGACGACGGCGTCTCCCCCACCGGCCGTGCTCGGCACGCAGCCGAAGCCCGCCAAGCGAGCGCAGAAGCGCAGCCAGAAGCGCTCCTGGTCCGGCTGGCTCTTCATCGGACCGTTCATGGCGGTGTTCGCGGTGGTCTTCCTCGCACCGATCGCCTACTCGATCTGGCTCAGCTTCTTCCGCAACCAGCTCGTGGGCGGCAACGGCTTCGTGGGTCTCGCGAACTACAGCCAGGCCCTGCAGGACTCGCAGTTCTGGTCCTCGCTCCTCCGCGTGACCCTGTTCCTCGCGGTCCAGGTGCCGGTGATGCTGCTGATCGCCCTGCTGGTGGCCCTGGCCCTGGACAGCGGCCGGCTCTACGGGAAGTCCTTCTTCCGCATCTCGATCTTCCTGCCGTACGCGGTGCCCGCCGTCGTCGCCAGCCTCATGTGGGGCTTCATGTACGGCACGCGGTTCGGTCTGGTAGGCAACATCAACAGCGCGCTCGGCACGAACATCCCCAACCCGCTCTCACCGGACCTGATCCTCGCGGCGATCGGCAACATCGTCACGTGGGAGTTCATCGGCTACAACATGCTGATCTTCTACTCCGCCCTCCGCGTGATCCCGAAGTCCCTGTACGAGGCCGCGGAGATCGACGGCGCCAGCCAGTTCCGCCTCGTCACCGCCATCAAGCTCCCTGCCATCCGCGGAGCCCTCGTGGTGGCCGGCATCTTCTCGGTGATCGGCAGCTTCCAGCTCTTCAACGAGCCCGCCATCCTGCAGAGCCTCGCGCCGAACTCCATCTCCACGTACTTCACCCCGAACCTGTACGCCTACTCGCTGAGCTTCTCCGGCCAGCAGTACAACTACTCCGCCACCGTGGCCATCATCATGGGCGTCATCACCATGGTCATCGCCTACGCCGTGCAGCTGCGCGGCATGCGGAAGGAAAGCTGACCATGAGCGTCGCCGTCGAACCCACCCGCACGGACAAGCACAGGACCAAGCAGAAGACGAAGCCCGGCTACGTGCGCATGAAGAGCACACGCCGCGGCGTCGACAACCCGAAGCGCAGCGTCCTGCTGACCGTCCTCACCGGGATCGTCCTGGTCTACAGCCTCATCCCGCTGGTCTGGCTGTTCATCAACTCGTCCAAGACCCAGGCCGATCTCTTCACCTCGTTCGGCCTCTGGTTCAGCGGCGACTTCGCCCTCTTCGGCAACATCGGCGACACCCTCGCCTACGACGACGGCATCTTCGGCCGCTGGTTCCTCAACACCGTGCTCTACGTGGTGCTGGGCGCCGGCGGGGCCACGTTCCTCGCCGTCCTCGGCGGGTACGCCCTCGCGAAGTTCAATTTCCCGGGCAAGAAGGCCGTGTTCGCCGTCGTCATCGGCGCGGTGGCCGTTCCCGGTACCGCCCTGGCGGTCCCCACCTTCCTGATGTTCAGCGAGATGGGCCTCACCAACACCCCGTGGTCCGTGATCATCCCGTCGCTCATCTCGCCGTTCGGCCTGTACCTGATGTGGACGTTCGCCTCCGAGGCCATCCCCACCGAACTGCTGGAATCGGCCCGCATGGACGGCGCCGGCGAGTTCCGCACGTTCTTCCAGATCTGCCTGCCGCTGCTGGGCCCGGGCATCGTCACAGTGCTGCTGTTCACCATGGTGGCCACGTGGAACAACTACTTCCTGCCGCTGATCATGCTCAAGGACCCCGCCTGGTACCCGCTGACCCTGGGCCTGAACGCCTGGAACGCGCAGGCCTCGACGGCCGGTGGCGAGGCGATCTTCAACCTCGTCATCACCGGCTCCCTCCTCACCATCCTCCCGCTGATCGCAGCGTTCCTGCTGCTGCAGCGCTTCTGGCAGTCCGGCCTCAGTGCCGGAGCCGTCAAAGAGTAAAAGCCCCTTCCGAAAAACAATGAAGTGAAAAGGAACCCCATGAAGAGCAAAATCTCCCCGGCGGTGCTGCGCGGTTCGGCACTCGCCCTCGCAGCAGCCCTCGCCCTCACCGGTTGCGGTGGCGGCGGGAACGACGCCGGCGCAGCACCCGAAGAGGTCAGCGCCGACGACGTCCAGGCGGCCCTCGAGGAGGGTGGCGACCTCACCATCTGGGCGTGGGAGCCCACCCTCGAGAAGGTCGTCGAGGACTTCGAGGCCGAGCACCCGAACGTGAACATCGACCTCGTGAACGCCGGCACCGGCAACGACCAGTACACGGCACTGCAGAACGCGGTCGCCGCGGGCTCGGGCGTTCCCGACGTCGCGCAGATCGAGTACTTCGCGCTCCCCCAGTTCGCCCTCGCCGAATCCGTCCAGGACCTCACCGGTTACGGCGCCGGTGACCTCGCCGACACCTTCAACCCCGGCCCGTGGAGCTCCGTCCAGGCAGGCGAAGGCATCTACGGCCTCCCCATGGATTCCGGTCCCATGGCCCTGTACTACAACACCGAGGTGTTCGAGAAGCACGGCATCGAGGTCCCCACCACCTGGGACGAGTACGTCGAGGCCGCCCGCGCGCTCCACGCGGCGGACCCCAGCATCTACATCGCCAATGACACGGGCGACGCCGGCCTGACCACGAGCCTCATCTGGCAGGCGGGTGGCCAGCCCTACAAGGTCGACGGCACCGACGTGACCATCGACTTCTCCGACGAGGGCTCCACCAGGTTCGCCGAGACCTGGCAGCAGCTGCTCGACGAGGACCTCCTCTCGCCCATCACCTCCTGGAGCGACGAGTGGTACCAGGGCCTCGGCAACGGCACCATCGCCACCCTCGCCACCGGCGCCTGGATGCCCGGCAACTTCACCTCCGGCGTCCCCGCGGCGTCCGGCAAGTGGCGCGCCGCACCGCTCCCCCAGTGGGAAGAGGGCGGCACCGCGAGCGCCGAGAACGGCGGCAGCTCGCTGACCATCCCGACAGCGAGCGAGAAGGGCGCCCTCGCATACGCCTTCCTCGACTACGCGAACGTGGGCGACGGCGTGCAGACCCGGATCGACGGCGGCGCGTTCCCCGCAACGGCGGCGGCCCTCGAGTCCGAGGAGTTCCTCAACTCGGAGTTCGAGTACTTCGGCGGCCAGAAGGCCAACCAGATCTTCGCCGAGTCCGCGCAGAACGTTCCCGAGGGCTGGTCCTACCTGCCCTTCCAGGCGTACGCCAACAGCATCTTCAACGACACTGCGGGCCAGGCCTACGTCTCGGACACCCCCCTCACCGAGGGCCTGAAGAGCTGGCAGGACGCGAGCATCAAGTACGGCACCGAGCAGGGCTTCACCGTCTCGGAGTAGCCGCTCGACCAGATCCACCAGACCCGGACCGGGCGGGAGCTCGCGCGCACCCGCCCGGTCCGTTCCACCCCCCCTGTACCCGCCATCGTCGTCTCCCCTCCTTGGATGGAGCGGGCCGACGACGGCGGGAGCACCACTCGCGCGCCACACGTCTCGAGAAACACCCCAAGGAGCACTACCGTGTCGACACCCACTCCCCACCGCTGGCTGCGCTGGCCGTCCGAGCCCGACCGAGCACGCATGGCCTTCGGCGCCGACTACAACCCCGAGCAGTGGCCGCGCGAGACGTGGGACGAGGACGTGCGCCTCATGCGTGAGGCCGGCGTCAACGTGGTGTCGCTCGCGATCTTCTCCTGGGCCCGCCTGCAGCCCGAGCGTGACAGCTGGAACTTCGCCTGGCTCGACGAGGTCATCGACCTCCTGCACGCCAACGGCATCGCCGTCGACCTCGCCACCGCGACCGCCTCCCCGCCGCCGTGGCTCGCCACCGAGCACCCCGAGATCCTCCCCGTCACGGCCGACGGCGGCACCCTCTGGCCAGGTGCCCGCCAGCACTGGCGCCCCACCAGCCCCGTCTTCCGCGAGCACGCCCTGAGACTCGTCGCCGCGATGGCCGAGCGCTACAAGGACCACCCCGCCGTGTGCGCCTGGCACATCTCCAACGAGCTCGGCTGCCACAACATCTACGACTACTCCGACGACGCCGCCCGCGGCTTCCGCACCTGGCTGACCGACCGCTACGGCAGCATCGACGCCCTCAACGACGCCTGGGGCACCGACTTCTGGTCCCAGCGCTACACGCGCTTCGAGCAGATCCTGCCCCCGCGCCAGGCCGCCTCGCACCCCAACCCCACGCAGCAGCTCGACTTCAAGCGCTTCTCCTCGGACGCCCTCAAGCAGTACCTGCGCGAGGAGCGCGACATCCTGCGCAGCATCACCCCGGACATCCCCATCACCACCAACTTCATGGTCATGGGCGAGACCAAGGGCATGGACTACGCCGACTGGGCCGCCGAGGTGGACTTCGTCGCCAACGACCACTACTTCGTCCCCGGCCCGCAGGCCGTCGACGAGCTTTCCTTCTCCGCGAACCTCACCGGTAACATCGCCGGCGGCAAGCCCTGGTTCCTCATGGAGCACTCCACGAGCGCCGTGAACTGGCAGCCCGTCAACACCCCGAAGAAGTCAGGTGCCCTGCGCCGGGACTCCCTCACGCACGTGGCCCATGGCGCCGATGCCGTCTGCTACTTCCAGTGGCGGCAGTCCAAGGCCGGCGCCGAGAAGTTCCATTCGGCGATGGTCCCCCACGCCGGTGAGGACAGCCCGATCTTCCGCGACGTCGTCGCCCTCGGCCGGGAACTCGCCTCGTTGTCCGACGTCGTCGGCTCCCGCCGCGCCCAGGCACCCGCCGCGATCGTCTTCGACTGGGACTCCTGGTGGGCCTCCGAGCAGGACTCCCACCCGTCCGACCGCCTGCGCTACAAGCAGGAGGCCCTCGACTGGTACTCGGCGTTCCTGGCCCTCGGCATCCGTGCGGACGTCGTCCCGTCCGCGACCGACCTCGCCGGCTACGGCCTCGTCGTCGCCCCCATCCTGCACACCGTCCCGGCCGCGCTGAAGTCCCGCCTCGAGGAATACGTCTCCGGCGGTGGGCACCTCGTCGCGAGCTACTTCAGCGGCATCACCGACGATAACGACCACATCTGGCTCGGCGGCTACCCCGGCGCCCTCGCGGACCTGCTCGGCGTGCGCATCGACGAGTTCGGCCCACTGCTCGACGGCGAGGACGTCTCCCTGGACAACGGCACGACGGCGACGCTGTGGGCCGACCGCGTGCAGCCCCGGGCCGACGGCGTCGAGGTCCTCGCCCGCTACACCACCGGTGAGCATGCCGGGGACGCGGCTGTGACGCGCAACCCCGTCGGCCCCGGCAGTGCCGCCTACGTGGGCGCCCGCCTCGGCGCCGTAGGCCTCGAGCCTGTCCTCGCGGACCTCGCCGCCCGCGCCGGGATCGCCAGCGAGCTTCCCGCCGAGCTGCGCGGCGCCGTCGAGCAGGTGCTGCGCACCGGTGACGACGCCGACTACGTCTTCCTCATCAACCGCACCGACGAGCCGGTGGACATCACCGGCGTCGACGGCGACACCCTCACGGGCGAGGAGTCCAAGCTGGCTCCCCGCTCCGTCGCCGTCCTCACGAGGAAGGTCTCGCGCACCACCTAGGACCATCACCGCAGTACACACCCTTGCTGGAAGGAACACATTCAATGACGAATCGATCCAGGCGCGCCACGCAGGCCGCAGCCACGGGGGTGGCCGCCGTCCTGGCCGCCGCCTCCCTGATCGGGGGCGCGGCGCAGGCCGCGCCCCCGGCCCCGCCGGGGGTCCCGGAGGGCGCCCTCACCCTCACGCCCGATCCCTCCTACCAGGGGGAGGAGTTCGAGGGCTGGGGCACGAGCCTCGTGTGGTTCGCGAACGCGACCGGCGACTACCCCGACGAGATCCGGAACCGCCTCGCGGAACTGGTGTTCGGGCCCGAGGGCCTGAACCTCAACATCGCCCGGTACAACATCGGCGGCGGTAACGCCCCCGACGTGAAGGACTACCTGCGCCCGGGCGGCGCGGTTGAGGGCTGGTGGAACGCACCCGAGGGCACCACGCGCGAGGACACCGACTGGTTCGACCCCGAGGACCCCGCCGACTGGAACCTCGAGGCGGATGCCACGCAGCGCTGGTGGATCGACCGCATCAAGCAGGACATCACCCACTGGGAGGCGTTCAGCAACTCGCCGCCCTGGTTCCAGACCGTCAGTGGCTACGTCTCCGGCGGTTTCGACGCGAACAAGGACCAGCTGAAGACCGAGAGCATCGACGACTTCAACTCGTACCTGGTCCGCGTGGTCGAGGAACTCGAGGACGCCCACGGCATCACCGTAAACACGCTCGACCCCTTCAACGAACCGAACACCAACTACTGGAGCACCCGTCTGGACGCGAGCGGCCAGCCCGTCGGCGGACGCCAGGAGGGCGCGCACATCGGCCCGCAGCTCCAGCAGCAGGTCCTGAAGAACCTCGCCCCGAAACTCGACGCCGCGAGCACCGACGCGACGATCTCCGCGATGGACGAGACCAACCCCGGCATCTTCGCCACCAACTGGAACAGCTACCCCGCAGACGTCCGCGACCTCGTCGACCAGCTCAACGTGCACACCTACGGCACCGGCCAGCGCACCACCGTGAGGGACATCGCCAAGGGCGAGGACAAGCCCCTGTGGATGAGCGAGGTCGAGGGCTCCTGGGGCAACGGCCAGAGCTTCACCAGCATGGAACCGGGCCTCGGCATGGCCAAGCGCATCACGGACGACCTCCGCGAGCTCGAGCCCAGCGCCTGGGTGTTCTGGCAGCCCGTCGAGGACTACGACAATATGAAGCCCGGCGGCGAGAGCGCGGCCGGCGCCAACTGGGGCAGTATCCAGATGCCCTTCGACTGCACCGACGCGGATACGCTCGAGAGCTGCCCCATCTACACGAACACCAAGTTCAACACCGTGCGGAACTACACGCACTACATCCAGCCCGGCGACCGCCTGGTCCAGGTGAACGACGACGACACCACCGCCGCCATCACCGGGACCGGCGCCGCCGTGGTCCACATCAACGAGTCCGCGGACGCCAAGCCCGTGGTCCTCGACTTCTCGAAGTTCGGCTCCGTCGCACCCGGCGCCACGGTGACGCCCGTGGTCAGTGACGTCAACGGTGCGCTCGTCGAGGGCGCGCCGGTCGCGATCGAGGGCGGCTCCGCCGTCCTCACCGCGCCTGCCGAGTCCGTCACCACCTTCGTGGTCGACGGCGTCTCCGGCATCGCGGAGGACGCAGCCGCCATCCAGGACGGCCACGTGTACCGGCTGCAGGGCGTGCAGAGCGGCAAGTCGATCGAGCCGACCGGCGGCACCGCCGTCATCAGCGCGAGCGACCCCGCAGACGCGAACCAGCTGTTCCGCTTCACGAGCCTGGGCGAGGACAACAGCAACCGCGAGCGCTACTCGATCACCACGCTCGACGGCGCCTCGCAGCTCGCCGACGAGGGCGGTGCTGCCGTCGTCGCTCCCGCAGGAGTGAACCCCCGCGCGGAATGGATCGCCTCCACCACCGGTGACGGCACCTACACGTTCGTGAACGCCGAGACCGGCCTGCTGCTCGAAGTGGGTGGCGGGAAGACCTCCGAGGGCGCAGCGGTCACGCTGTACATCGCGAACTCCGGATTGAACCAGCGCTGGACGCTGATCGACGAGACCGTGCTCGGCGTCGAACCGGCCACGGCGTTCACCGTCCCCGGCACGGCACCCGTGCTGCCGGAGACCGTGACGCCGGTGTACCGCGATGGCGCACGCGGTGTGATTCCGGTTGACTGGAAGATCCCGAACGACAACCGCTGGAAGAAGCCCGGCACCGTCAAGGTCAAGGGCACCGCCACCGACGCCACCGGCACGCAGTTCCCCGCGGAACTGACGGTCACCGTGGACACGCTCGTGTCCACGGAACCCGCCCGCGCCAAGGCCGTGGTCAACGGACTGCCCTCGTTGCCCGCCACGGTGACCGCCGTCGGCAGCCAGGGCGGCACGGTCGAACGACCGGTCACGTGGAGCACCCCGGTCGGCTACCCCGCACCCGGCGTCTACGAACTGGCAGGCACGGCCGACGACGGCAACGGCGGCACGCTCTCCGCGACCGTCCGCATCCAGGTCACCGCGGGCACGCTGGACAACGTGGCCGACGACGGCGGCACCACCGCGAGCGCCACGTTCACCGAGCCGGGCTACGGCACGGCCGGCCTTCTCAACGGCGACACCCGCGACAAGGCGTGGTCCAACTGGCGCTCCGGCACCAAGAACGCCGCCGACACGCTGACCGTGACCCTGCCGTCTGCGCAGACGCTCGGCGGCGTCGTCGTGCACTTCTTCCGCGACGGGTCCTCGGACAGCTACGCGCAGTCCCTGCAGCTGCAGGTGCAGGGCGCGAACGGCCAGTGGACGGATGCCGGTGGCCCGGTCGCCGTCCGCGCGGGTGCTCCGGCTCCCGCGGTGACACTGCCGCTCAACGGGGTCACGGCGTCGAGCGTCCGCGTGGTCATGACGGCCCGCTCACAGACGCACATGGTGGTCAGCGAGATCGAGGTGCTCGGGTCCGTTCCTGCGGAATCGTCGGATGCGACCCTCGCGTCGATCAGCGTCGACGGTACACCGATTACGGGCTTCGATCCCTCGGTCACGGAGTACTCGGTGCCGTCGCGGGGCAAGGTGCCCTCGGTGTCGGCTCTCTCCACGGACCCGTACGCCACGGTGACCGTGACACAGCCCTCCGGTTCCGACCGCGCCGCCGTCATCACCGTGACCAGCGAGGACGGTTCTGCCACGAGCACCTACCGGGTGCAGCTCGCTCAGTAGCTGTACCTGACCGACCGACCGACGGGGCGTCCGCAGCAGCGGGCGCCCCGTCGTCGTTCCGTAGTTCGTGCACAGGGACCCGGTAGCCCTGACAATGGTGAAGAAGCGTGTTGTGTGAGGAGTGCAGATGGCGGTCCATCGACCACGCAGGACCCACCACCGGTACGTCGATCGGAGGGACGCGGGACGGGTCCTGGCCGGCCTTCTCCAGGAGTTGAAGCCCGAGAACCCCCTCGTGCTCGGTCTTCCGCGCGGAGGCGTTCCGGTCGCGGCTGAAGTGGCGTTCGCGCTCGACGCTCCGCTGGATGTCGTGGTGGTGCGCAAGCTCGGGTTCCCCGGGCATCCCGAGACCGCGATGGCAGCACTTGCCTCGGCGGCCGGTTCCACCGAACTGGTTCGGAACGAGGACCTCCTCGTGGAACTCGGCCGGCTCGAGCACGGGCAGCGGCTCTTCGACGAGACACTGGCGCGGGAAACCCTTGAGCTGGAGCGGCGCGAAAAGGAGTATCGCGGCCACCGTCCCCCACTGGCGGTCCGTGGACGCGTGGTGGTCGTGGTCGATGACGGGCTGGCAACGGGCTCCACGATGCGCGCGGCGATCGCAGCCCTGCGTGCATTCGCCCCCCTCCGGATCGTTGCCGCGGTGCCCGTGGGTGCGCAGGCTGCCGTACGACGCCTGGAAGGCCTCGCCGACGTCGTCGTGTGCCCCTGGCAGCCGGAGAACTTCCGTGCCGTGGGTGCCGAGTACGAGCATTTCGGGCAGACGAGCGATGAGGAGGTCCGTTCCCTGCTCGCCGAGACGTCGGGGCCGCACTGATCCCGATCGGCTCTGCCCGAAGACGCCGCGACCGGGGTGGCGGCACGCCGTCGCTAGCGCAGGGCGTCGTCCAGGTGGCGCAGCCAGGACTGGAAGTCCTGCGGGCTGCTGAAATGGGCACCGGCGATCCTGCCCACCTCCGGGGCCATGTCGGGACCGTCGATGACGAGCGTGTACCCGCCCGCCGCGGTTGCCGCTTCGAAGGCCGGCAGGTCCCCGAGGTCATCGCCCGCATACGCGACGGTTCGGAGGTTCTCCGCGCTGATGATCCTCCGCAGGGCGGTGCCTTTGTCCTGCTCCAGCGGCATCCGGAGTTCCTCCACGAACTTTCCGGGCTCGTGGCGCAGCCCGTACGTGTCCAGGACTTCCCGGATGAGGGGGGTAATGAGCTTCAGGGCGCCTGCCTGGTCAGGCGCGCGCCGCCAGTGCACGGCGACCGCGAGGGACTTGTCCTCGACATGGATGCCCTCGACACCGTCCAGCTGCTGGTGCAACACCTGCGTGGCTTCCTCGACAGCCGTCATCCACTGCCGGGCTTCCGGTACCACCTCGATACGGTGATCGGTGAGGTGCTCCAGGCCGTAGGAACCATAGAGCTCGACGCCGGGGGTGCCGGCTCGTTCAGCAAGGAACGCGACCGGCCGTCCTGAGAGGAGGGCGACGACCGGGAGCTTGCCCGCCAGCCCCGCGAGGATCTCCTCGGTTCCGGGCAGGAGCTCACTGGCGCCCGGATCATCGGTGATCTGCGAGAGAACCCCGTCGAAATCCATGACCAACCCAGCGTGCTCGCTGGTGGTCAGGGCTTGCAGTACTGCGGTCGCTGCATCCATCCATCCACCCTAGACCGCCGACGTCACGGACTGCCCTGGTAGCGGCAGCGCCGACGCCCCGGATCGTGGACCACTGAACGGTGAGTGGCGCCGACACCGACGGTCCCGAGGGGACAGTCGGCGCCGGCACCGCGGATACGGGTCTCAACCTCACCGCAATCCCGGCTGATGGGGGACAACCGGGACCGCCAGTCTATGCCAGAGGCAGACAGGTCTGTCTACCGTAGGATCAAGGAACCCGTGTCCGCCCCTGAGGAGCCCCCGATGGTCACTGCGATCAGAACACCGGTCAAAGACGCCCGAGAGCGAATCCTTGCGGCGTCCTACGGCCTGTTCGTGGAGCGGGGCACCCGGGTGGTCGGCGTGAACGAGATCATCTCCGTTGCAGGCGTCGCCAAAGCGACCTTCTACAGCCATTTCCCGTCCAAGAATGACCTGGTCCTGGCGTTCTTCGAGCGCCGACGGCATCTCTTCACGCTCGGCTATCTCGCCGCCGAGTCCCAGCGCCGCGGAAGCACTCCCCGCGAGCAGCTGCTCGCGATCTTCGACATCTTCGACGAGTGGTTCCACGCCCCCGGTTTCACCGGATGCCCGTACATCCAAGCCCTACTGGAGGTCGGACCGCACCACCCGATCGGTGCAGCCAGCGTCGCCTATCTCAACGACACACGCGCCAGCATCGAGGACGCGGCGACCGCCATGGGCCTGATCGACCCCGAGGATTTCTCGTACTCCTGGATGGTCCTCCTGCAGGGAGCCGTCGTCTCAGGTACCGGGATCGACCCCGGCAGTGGACGACGGATCAGGAAGTTGGGTGATCACCTGATCACCCTGCACACTCCGGCCGACCCATCAGAGGCAGGCACCACGGCCTGACCAACCTGGGCGCTCCGGCGTGAAACGTGTGGAAGACGCCCGCTCGTTATGCTCACCCTGTTGCTGCCGCCCGGAAGCAGCGCGCAGCCGGCCGGTGTTGCCGGCAGCGCCCTCTGGCTGGATTGCCGGGTCACCTGTGAGGATGGGGTTGTGAGGCTTGATGTCGTGACGCTGCAGGTCGCTTTCGGCGTGATCGCACTGACCCTGCTGGTGTTGTTCTACGGCGTCAGTGTCCGGCGCAGCCACTCCACCTACAGCAAGTGGTGGTGCGCGGCGATCGCCTGCTTCCTCACCGGGACCGGCCTCTACCTCCTGGATGGGACCGACCATCAGGTGTGGGCGAATCCAGCCGGGAATGCGCTGCTCGTGGGCGGATCCACATGCGTCTGGGCCGGGGCACGGGTGCTGCGCACGGCAGCGCCCAGGCCCTGGCAGCTTCTTGCCGCTCCCGCCTTCACGCTGATCGCCTCCGCCCTGGACGACCCGGCGGCCAACACGTGGTCCGCAGGCGGCACCCTCCTCGGCTGCATGACGTTCTTCATCGGGCTCGCCTCCATCGAGACCTGGCGGATCGACCCCGGCATCACGACCGCGCAGCGCCCCCTGGCGATAGCCTCGGGCGTCCTCGGCCTCTACTACCTGGGCAGGTGGCTGGCCTTTTTGGCAGCAGGACCGCACTCGGAGCTCTTCGGCACCTACTTCGGCACGGTGCCGACGACCCTGTTGACCATGGTGCTGCTGATCATGGTCTCCTTCACCATGGCGACCCTCAGCACCGAACAGGCGCTGCGGGACCTCAGGGCGCAGGCCAGCCATGACGAGTTGACCCAGGTGCTCAACCGCCGAGGCTTCCTCGACCTCGCCCACGCCGAGATAGGGCGCCTGCGGACCAGCGACACGCCCTGCACCCTGATACTGGCCGACATGGACCACTTCAAACAGGTCAATGACACGTACGGCCATCCCGCGGGCGACACCGTGCTGCAGGCCGTGGCCGCCGCCTGTACTCGCTCCGCACGCTCCACCGACCTCGTAGGACGCTACGGCGGGGAGGAATTCGTCCTCCTCCTCCCGGGTGCGAACATGGACACCGCAGAACTGCTGACCGGCCTCATCAGCCGCACCCTGCGCTCCATGCAACCCACCTTCGACTTCCCGCTGCCCACCATCAGCTATGGAATCGCACCCCTGGCGCCGGCAGGTGCGGACCGCATCGGTGCCGCAATAGCCGCCGCGGACACCGCGCTCTACGCCGCGAAGAACCTGGGCCGCAACCGTGCCAGCCGGGCTCGCCACTAGCGACCGCTGGTGGGGGGACGCGAGGAGCGTCGCCGAAAGTCACCCACTCCCCTACAGCTGCACTCGGCAAGAATCGACGTCGTGCGAGCCTCCTCAGCGGCACAGTTCACGCTTCCGCCATTACGAAGTAGGCTTACGGTGCTGGCGTCGATCAGCTACGGTGCTGTTGAGGGACGGAACGCGCCGTCGTTCCAGCAGGTCTCACCGTCCACCGACGCCCCACTGCGCCACCGGAATCACCGGCACCGCAGATGCATCACGCGCACACTCAACTGGGAGAACAGCTATGACCACCGCAAACACGCCCCGCACGGGCACCCGCACCAATGTCCAGAAAGCAGCACTCGCCGTCGGCGCGGTGTTCCTGCTCGTCGGGCTCCTCGGGTTCATCCCGGGCATCACCAGCCAGTACGACCAGCTCAGCTTCGCCGGCCACGAGTCCGGCGCCCTGCTCCTCGGCCTGTTCCAGGTATCGGTCCTGCACAACATCGTCCACCTGCTCTTCGGCGTGGCCGGCGTCGTCATGGCCCGCACCATCAGTGGCGCCCGCTCCTACCTCCTGTACGGGGGCATCATCTACCTGGTCCTGTGGATCTACGGCCTGGTCATCGATCAGAACTCCGCAGGCAACTTCGTGCCCCTGAACGGTGCGGACAACTGGCTCCACTTCTTCCTCGGGGTCGGCATGATCGCCCTGGCACTGCTCCTCACGCGCGACCACAAGCGGAACGCCGCACGCGCCTAACCCCTCCCGCCTGCGCCACGCAGGGCAGGAGCGACGTCAGTGGGGCCCTGGACTTCTGAAGCCCGGGGCCCACTGACGTCAGATCGCGTCCACGAAAGGTAGTACCCATGGAGTTCCCGCGCAGGTTCGACACGATCACCATCATCTTCAACCCGAACAGCACCGGAGACGCGCCCACGCTCGCCGAGGAACTGTCCGCCGAGCTCGTGCCGGCCCTGCCGGATACGGACGTCGTCCTGCAGCCCACCGAGCACGCCGGGCACGCGATCGACCTGGCGCGCGACGCGGCGTCGGCCGGCAACGCCCTGATCGTGTCGGTCAGCGGGGACGGCGGCTACAACGAGGTGGTCAACGGTGTTCTGTCCAGCGGCAGCGACGACGCCGTCTGCGCGGTCCTGGCCGCCGGCAACGCGAACGACCACAGCCGCGTCACCGGGCGCAAGCCTCTCGCCGAAGCCATCATCGAGGGCCAGGTACGCCGGATCGACGTGCTGCGTATCAGCATCGGCCCGGCAGGCACGGACGCGGTGTACGCCCACTCCTACATCGGCTTCGGGCTGACACCGGTCATGGCGATCGACCTGGAGAAGGGCAGCAAGGGCGCCATCAAGGAGATGTTCTCCGTGGCGCGCACCTTCCGCAAGTTCAAGCCCTTCGAGATCCGCCAGAGCGACGGCGAGCGCCGGAAGTTCGACAGCCTCGTGTTCGCCAACATCTCCCAGATGGCCAAGTACGCGACCCTGAGCGAGGCCGGCGACCAGCCCACCGACGGGAAGTTCGAGGTCATCACGTTCCCGCACATGGCCAAGTGGCGCATCCTGCTCACCGCGCTGCGCGCCACGACCAAGGGACTGGGCGATCAGCCGAGCTACGCCCAGTACCGGTTCTCGACCCTCAAGCCCATGCCCTACCAGCTCGACGGCGAAGTGAGGTCCGTCGATGCCGCCACGGACATCACCATCGAGAGCGTTCCCCGGGCACTGTCCATCCTCGGCTGATCCCCCCTTCCGAAAGTACTCCGCACGCAGTGACTTCCATCCGTCCGGGCAGGCGCCTGCCGTCCTTCCTCCGCGATCTCGCCTCCCCGCGCCTGACCGATACCGAGCAGAGCGCAGGCACGGCTCCGGTCTCCTACAGCGGCACGGCCACGGTGCGGACCACCATCACGACACGGACGGGTGGCACCCTCGACGTGTCCTGCCGGCTGCATTCCTCCCGCAGGGAGCCCTCCGGTGGTGCGGCCCGGCCTGTCTTCGTGTTGGTGCACGGGATCGGGATGTCGCACCGCTACTTCGCCCGATTGCAGGCAGAACTGATTCCCTTCGGGGACACGGTCGTGCTCGACCTGCCCGGTTTCGGGGGGATGCCCAGGCCGGATGAACCGCTCGGCGTCACCGATTTCGCAGACGTGATCGCGCATGCGTTGCAGGATGCCCAGCTCTCTTCGTGCATCGTGATCGGGCACTCGATGGGCGCCCAGTTCGTCACCGAGCTCGCGGTGCAGCATCCGGAGCTCGTCGCAGCGGTCGTGCTGATCGGTCCGGTCACGGACACCTCCCATCCGTCCGCCGGCCGGAACGCCGCGGTCCTTGCCTTGGACACCCTGTTGGAGCGGCCGGCGACGAACCTCCTGGTCGGCGCGGCCTACCTCCGGTGCGGGCTCCGCTGGTACCTGGCGGAGTTGCCGGTGATGCTGGGGTACCGCCTGGATGAACGGCTCGCCGCGGTGACCCAGCCGGTCCTGATCCTCCGTGGTTCCCTGGATCCGATCGCGTCGCGGCGGTGGTGCCGGCAGCTGGCCCGCACGGCCCGTGACGGCCGCGTCGTCGAGCTGCCCGGACAGGCCCACGCGGCACACCGGGCGGGCGCGCGCGCCGTGGCCGACGCCGTCCTGCAGCTGGTCGAGGGCCTTCCTCGTCCGCCCGCAGCGCCCGGAAGGACGGCGGGCAGCGCTGCGGAAGCTGCTCTGCCGCACTGGCGCAGCATCACCATGGGCGATCGTCAATGCCGGGCGTACGTGCTGCAGCACCAGGGCGTGCAGCACGAAACGACGGGCGAAGCGCACGGGAAGCCGGTGTTCGTGCTGATTCACGGAATCGGCATGTCCCACCGCTACTTCCTGCGGCTCGGCGAGCAGCTCTCGCGCCATGGGACGGTCCTCGTGATCGACCTGCCCGGATATGGGTGGACCCGGCGTCCGGCCCGCAAGCTCACCAACCCCGCCGGCGCCGAGATCCTCGCCGCCCTGCTGGACGATCTCGGGGCCTCGTCCTGCGTCGTCGTCGGGCACTCCATGGGTGCACAGACGGCGACCGAACTGGCGATCCAGCGGCCCGACCTCGTGTCCCGGCTCGTCCTCATCGGCGCGGCGGTGGATGCGCGTCGGCGTACCGTCCCCGAGCAGGCGCTCACCCTGGGCCTGAATTCGATCCTCGAGCGACCGCTGCTGAACTCCGTCCAGTTCCTGGACGTGGTGCGGTGCGGTCCTCGCTGGTACGTGGCGGAGCTGGCCGTCGCCATGGCCTATGCCCTGGAGGAACGCCTGCCCCTTGCCCGCCAGCCGGTCCTGATCCTGCGCGGTTCCCGGGACCTCGTCGCGGGAACCCGCTGGTCACGCAGCCTCGCCGACGTGTCCCGGAGCGGTACCCTGGCGTCGATCGCGGGAGCGCCGCACTCCGTGCACCACCGCTCGCCCTCCGCCGTCGCAGCCCGCATCATCTCGTTCATCACCCAGGCGGCATCCGACCCCGGGCACGGCGAAGGTCTACAGCGCGAGCAGCGCGTCGGCTAGCGGGAGGGTGGACGCCGGCCGTCTTCCGCTCGGTCGCGGATCAGCCCTCGGGCGCGGCCGGGCCCAAGGGCGCCGGGCCCGCGGCGGGGCCCGGGCCTGGTTCCTTCAGCTCCACGAAGAAGGCGTGCGTCGCCGTCGTCCCGGTGTTCTCGCCGTGATGATTCTGGGAGGGTAGCCAGCGCACTGCGCCCTCGGGCAGTTCCACGTCGACGCTCGTCCCGCGGGCATGCAGCCGCCGATGGAACGAGCTGGCGGTGATCATGACGCTGTTGCGGCACGGCCGTCCTCGGAGCATGTCCACGAAGGTCCCCGGCGTCAGGAGGCCCCTCGCCCTGCCCCCTCCACGCCCGGCAGGTCGCGACCCAGCCGGCCGATGAGGGTCATGCTCTGCCCCCGGATCAGTTCGAGGTCCGTCCCGGCACCGCACAGCACCATGGCGGCGTCGGCCACCTGCAGCGGAGACTGCGCAGTCACCAGGCCGTCGGCCCGGAGGCTCACGAGCGACTCGACCAGGCGGAAGGCGAGTTCGCCGTGGTGCCGGGGATCGCCGGGCCACAGCGGCGCGGGGACAACGGCCGCGCCGAGCCGCCGGTACAGGCCCCGCAGCTCCTCCCGGTCGGCGAGGAACGTGTGGAAGCGCTCGTCCCGGGCTTCGGGCAGGTGGTAGAGGACCCCGATGTTCCAGCGCCCGCTGCACAGCTGCGTCCCGTCGAAGAGGGCCACGGCATGGAGCCGCGAGGCGGGAGAGACGTCGTCACGGCCCACGGCAGCGGATGCCGCCCGCGCGAAGGCCAGCCCTTCCGCGACCGTCCCGGCCAGGAGCGCCTCGAGGATGTCGTCCTTCGTGGCGAAGTGGTGGTAGAGCGAGGACTGGCGGATCCCGACGGCGTCGGCGATGGCCCGCGTCGAGGTGGTGGCGTAGCCCTGCGTGGTGAAGAGTTCGGCGGCCGCGTCGAGGATCTCCTCGCGGGCGGTGGCTCCGGGGCGGGTCGACTGGCGCGTGCGGGGACGTCCCGGTCCGGTGAGGGTCACGCCCCTCATTGTTGCACCCGCAAGGAGGCATCCGACCGGCCGCTGACGCGCCGGAGGCCACGAAACACGACCGTAACAAGCCCCTCATGAGCCTTTTACTTCTGCGAAACCCGGGCGGGACCTCGGATTGGAAAACTATCAAGTGACCGGTATTACCGTGCACCCCGCCGCACGCCCCGGCATCCGACCCGTTCGAACCACGGAGACTTCCGATGACAGTTCCCACCGCGACACCCACGGACGACGCCGACCTCACAGCCCTCGGCTACGAGCCCTCCCTGCACCGCAAGCTGGGCCGCTACGCGTCCTTCGCGGCGGGCTTCTCCTTCGTCTCCATCCTCACCACGATCTTCCAGCTCTTCGCCTTCGGCTACTCGTTCGCCGGACCCGCGTTCTTCTGGACCTGGCCGATCGTCCTCGTGGGCCAGCTGCTCGTCGCACTGAACTTCGCGGAGCTCGCCGCCCGCTATCCGCTCTCGGGTGCCGTGTACCAGTGGGCGCGACGCGTGGGCGGCGAGACCGTGGGCTGGTTCGCCGGCTGGTTCATGGCCGTGGCCCAGGTGGTCACTGCAGCCGCCGCAGCCATCGCCCTCCAGGTGGTACTGCCGCAGCTGTGGAGCGGATTCCAGCTCGTCGGCGGCGACCCCGCCCTCAACACCGTCACCGGCGCCGCCAATGCCGTCGTCCTCGGGGCCGTCCTCCTGGTGGCCACCACCGTCATCAACGCGATGGGCGTCCGGCTCATGGCGCACGTGAACTCCGTGGGTGTGACCTGCGAGATCGTCGGCGTCATCGCCGTCGTCCTCGCCCTCATCACGGCGGCACAGCGCGGGCCCGACGTCGTGATGGACACCACCGCACTGCAGGGTTCGGACCTCGGCGCCGTGGGCGCGTTCCTCGTCTCCGGCCTCATGGCCGCCTACGTCATAGTGGGCTTCAACTCCGCCGGCGAACTCTCCGAGGAGACCCGGGACCCGCGTCGCACGGCCCCGCGCACCATCATCTCCGCGCTGGTGATCTCCGGGATCGGCGGGGCGCTCATGATCATCACCGCCCTCATGGCGGCACCGAGCCTCGACGACGGTCGGCTCGCCACCGAAGGCCTCCCCTACGTCCTGACTGCGGTCCTCGGCACGTTCTGGGGCAAGGTGCTGCTGGTCGACGTCGCCATCGCGATCTTCGTCTGCACCCTCGCCATCCAGACCGCCGGCTCGCGCCTGGTCTTCTCGATGGCCCGGGACGGCAAGCTCCCAGCCTCCGCCCTGCTCTCCACCGTCCACCCCCGCCGCGGCACCCCGATGTGGCCGTCCATCGCCATCGGAGCGCTCGCCGTCGGCGTCCTGGCGATCAACGTGGGCAACGCAGCGCTCTTCACCACGCTGACCAGCGTGTGCATCGTCATGGTGTACATCGCGTACCTGCTCGTCACCGTCCCGCAGCTGATCAACCGGCTGCGCGGCGACTGGGACCGCGTGGGGCAGACCATGCCGTCCGGCCTCTTCTCCCTGGGCCGCTGGGGGCTGCCCGTGAACGTGCTCGCCGTCCTGTACGGCGCCGTCATGGTGGTCAACCTCGCCTGGCCCCGGCCCGAGGTGTACGACCCCGCCGGCGAGAACGGGATCCTCCTCTACTCCGCTCCCCTGATGGTCGCCGTGGTGCTGCTCGGAGGCCTCTGGATCCGCCGGAGCATCGCCGCCAAGGCCTCCTGACACGTCCCCCGCACGCACCACCGACAGGACCGACATGACACAGACCACCGACACCCCGGCGGGCACGGCCACCACGGCCGGAGCCCGAGCCCACGCCCGGAACCAGCACAGCCGGACGGCGGACACCATGCGCCACATCCCCGTGTCCACCGCGCCCTCCGCCCTCACGGACACCCTGCCCGACGGCGCCGCCGACCGCCTGGTCTGGTCGGAGACCCTGGCCTTCGGCCGCTACACCACCCTGCAGCTGGCCCGCGGCACGCGGCTCCGCCTCACGGACACGGGTGATGCGTGCGCGCACACCCTCCTCTACCGGGCCGGTGCGCCGCACGAGCGCTTCAACGCCGCCGACACCGTCAAGGTCCCGTGGCAGGCCTACCCCGGAACCGGGCACCCCCTCCTGTCCGACGCCGGGCGCATCCTGGCCACGATCGTCGAGGACACCTCGGGCAGCCACGACGCCCTGACGGGCGCCACCACGCTGGCCGGGAACACGGCACGCTACGGAGCAGGGACGGCGCACAGCACCTCGCCCGCCGCCCGCGAACTGCTGACCCTCGGAGCGCTGAAGAACGGCCTCGGGCCGAGGGACGTCGCGCCGTCCCTCACGCTCTTCAAGGGCATCCGTGTGGACCCCGACGGCGGCACCCGTTTCACCGGCAGCGCCGGCCCCGGCGCCCACGTGGACCTGCTGCTGCAGGTGGACACCGTCGTCGTACTGGCCAATACCGCCCACCCGCTGGACCCGCGTACCGAGTTCGCGGGCAGCGCCGTCGGCATCGCCGCGTGGCGGGCCCCCGAGGAGCTCGCCGCCCTCGCCGAGGGGAGCCTGATCGGGCCGCTGGCACCCGAACACCTGCAGGCACTGGACAACACCGAGCACGATCTCGCCGCAAGGAGCACCCGATGACCACCACCCTCCCGCAGCAGGCAGGCAGCATCGCCCTCGCGCCCGGCGCCGTCGTCCTCGACGAGTACGTCGAGGCGCGCGGGCCCTGGTCCGCCGTCGTCGCGGCCGGTGACGTCCTCACCATCGTGGACCTCGACGGCAACCAGGCGGTCGACTGCCTGCTCTACGCCGCCGGGGACACCACCGTCCGGTACTCGGCGCCGGTCACCATCGCCCAGCAGCGCTCCATCGTCCTCACCACCGGCTCCGTGCTCCGGGCGGACACGGGCCTCGGCCTCATGACGGTCGTCGCGGACGAGGTGGGCGTGCACGACACCATCGGCGGTGCCTGCTCCCAGGAGTCGAACACCCTCCGGTACGGCCAGCACACGCGCGAACAGCACGCCTGCGTGGAGAACTTCCTGATCGAGGGCTCCCGCTGGGGGCTCGGCAAGCGGGATCTCGTCTCCAACATCAACTGGTTCATGAACGTCCCGGTCGATCCGGACGGCGCCCTCGGGATCGTCGACGGCCTCTCCGCCCCGGGCAAGCGCGTGGCGCTCCGGGCCGAGGTGGACACCCTCGTGCTCGTCTCGAACTGCCCGCAGGTCAACAACCCCTGCAACGGCTTCAACCCCACGCCCGTCCGCATGATCGTCACACGCCCGGAGAATGCCGCATGAACCGCTTCGACACCCTGCTCGTGGCCAACCGCGGGGAGATCGCCTGCCGCATCATCGAATCGGCCAGGAAGCTCGGGCTGCGCACGGTCGCCGTCTTCTCCGAGGCTGACCGCGGCGCCCGCCACGTCCGGCTCGCCGACGAAGCCGTGCTCCTCGGCCCGGCGCCGGCCAAGGAGTCCTACCTCCGCGTCGGGGCCCTGCTGGCCGCCGCGGCCTCCACCGGCGCCGGCGCCATCCACCCCGGCTACGGCTTCCTGTCCGAGGACGCCGACTTCGCGGAGGCCGTCGAGGCGGCAGGCCTGGTGTTCGTCGGCCCCACGCCCGAGCAGCTCCGCACCTTCGGCACCAAGCACACCGCCCGCGACGCCGCATCCGCCGCCGGCGTCCCCATGATCGCGGGATCCGGCCTGCTCGACGGCGTCGAGGAAGCCCTCGCGGCCGGGGCGGCCATCGGCTACCCGCTCATGCTCAAGGCGACCGGCGGCGGAGGCGGCATCGGCATGACGGTGTGCCGCTCCGAGGAGGAACTCGCCGAGAGCTTCCCCCGGGTGGCCCGCCTCGCCGGAGCCAGCTTCGGCACCGCCGGCGTCTTCGCCGAGCGCTACGTGGAGAACGCCCGCCACGTGGAGGTCCAGGTGTTCGGCGACGGCGAGGGCCGCGTGGTCAGCCTCGGCGACCGCGACTGCTCGCTGCAGCGCCGGCACCAGAAGGTCCTCGAGGAAGCACCCGCGCCGGACCTCCCGGACGCCCTCCGCGAGGAACTGCACCGCAGCTCGCGGGCCCTGTGCGCGTCGCTCGGCTACCGCTCCGCCGGGACCGTGGAATTCGTCTACGACTCCGTGCGCCAGGAGGCCTCGTTCCTCGAGGTCAACGCACGCCTGCAGGTCGAGCACCCCGTCACGGAGTCGATCACCGGCGTCGACCTCGTCGAGTGGATGCTCCGCCTCGCGCAGGGCGGGCCCGACGCCGCGGCGGTCCTCGCCGGTGTCCCCGACAGCGTCCCCGTCTCCGGCCACGCCGTCGAGGCCCGGGTCTACGCGGAAGACCCGGCGCGCGGCTTCCAGCCCAGCGCCGGCACGATCACCAACGCCGCCTACCCCGAGGCGGAGCACGTCCGGGTGGACACCTGGGCCGAGACCGGCAGCGAGGTCTCCACCAACTACGATCCCCTCCTCGCGAAGATCATCACCTCCGGCAGCAGCCGCGACGAGGCCTTCGACCGCCTCGCCGACGCCCTGACCGGCACGCGGATCGACGGCATCGAGACCAACCTCGGCATGCTGCGCACCGTCAGCACCCTCGACGTCGTCCGCGCGGCAGGGCACTCGACCAGCACGCTCGACACCGTGGGGGACCCGGAACCGCGCATCACGGTCGGGCGGCCCGGACTCCAGACCAGCGTGCAGGACTGGCCGGGCCGCACCAATCTGTGGCAGGTCGGCGTCCCGCCGAGCGGCCCGATGGACGACCTCTCCTTCCGGCTCGGCAACCAGGCCCTCGGCAACCCCGAAGGCGCCCCGGGCCTGGAGTTCACGATGACCGGACCCAGCCTGACCTTCTCGCACGAGACCACGGTGTGCGTGACCGGCGCGGACGTCCGCGTGACGGTGGACGGCGCCGACGTCGCCGCGTGGGAGCCGGTCACGGTTCCCGCCGGCGGAACGCTCGACGCCGGGACCGCGGAGGGTGCGGGCCTGCGCGGCTACATCCTGTTCGCCGGCGGCCTCGACATCCCGCTGTACCTCGGCAGCGCGTCCACGTTCACGCTCGGCCAGTTCGGCGGGCACGCCGGGCGCGTCCTGCGCACGGGCGACGTCCTGAGGACCGTACGCGCCGCGTCGCCCGCGGGCGCCGCCGGCCCGGTGGCGCTCGACGCCCGGCCCGCGCTCACCTCACGCTGGGAACTCACCGTCGTCGAAGGCCCGCACGGCGCACCCGAGTTCTTCCAGCGGGAGGACATCGAGGACCTCCTCGCCACCGACTACGAGGTGCACTTCAACTCCGCGCGCACCGGGGTCCGGCTCATCGGGCCCAAGCCCCGCTGGGCGCGCAACGACGGCGGCGAGGCGGGCCTGCACCCCTCCAACATCCACGACACCGCCTACTCGGTGGGAGCCCTGGACTTCACGGGTGACACGCCCATCCTCCTCGGACCGGACGGGCCCAGCCTCGGCGGGTTCGTCTGCCCGGTGACGGTCGTGACGGCGGATCGCTGGAAGCTCGGGCAGCTCCGCCCGGGCGATACCGTGCGCTTCGTCCCGGTCCGGGCCGTCCAGGCACCCTCGCTGCGGGACCTCGGCCCCGGGCGGCAGCTCATCCTGCCGGACGCCCCGGAACTGCTGCCCGGCGGCAGCGCGTCCCTGCACCGGCAGCTGCTCCGCGGCGGGGACGGCGACGACGGCGTGCTGGCACGCGTCGCGGAGGAACCGGGCAGGCCCACCGTGACCTACCGTCGCTCGGGCGACGACAACCTCCTCGTCGAGTACGGCGACATGGTCCTCGACCTCGGCCTCCGGGCGCGCGTGCACGCCCTGCACCAGGCCATCGAGCAGCTGCGGCTTCCCGGCGTCGTCGACCTGACGCCCGGAATCCGCAGCCTGCAGATCAAGGTGGACCCCTCCGTCCTGTCCACGCGCCGCCTGCTGCAGGTGGTGCAGGACGTCGAGAGCGCCCTGCCGGCCAGCTCGGAGCTCGTGGTCCCCAGCCGCTCGGTGCGCCTGCCCCTGTCCTGGGACGACCCGGCGACGCGCGAGGCGATCGAGCGGTACATGGCCGGAGTGCGCGACGACGCCCCCTGGTGCCCCTGGAACATCGAGTTCATCCGGCGCATCAACGGGCTGGACTCCGTGAACGACGTCTTCGACACCGTGTTCGACGCCGAATACCTGGTCCTCGGCCTGGGCGACGTGTACCTCGGAGCACCCGTCGCCACGCCCCTCGATCCGCGGCACCGCCTCGTCACCACCAAGTACAACCCGGCCCGGACGTGGACGCCGGAGAACGCCGTGGGCATCGGCGGCGCCTACATGTGCATCTACGGGATGGAAGGCCCCGGCGGTTACCAGTTCGTGGGGCGCACCACGCAGGTCTGGTCGCGCTACGCCGACTCCGCGCCCTTCGAGCCGGGATCCCCGTGGCTCCTGCGGTTCTTCGACCGCATCTCCTGGTACCCGGTCAGCCCGGAGGAACTGCTGGACCTGCGCGCCGACATGGCGGCGGGCCGCGGACGCGGCGTCGAGATCGAGGAGGGCACGTTCTCGCTCGCCGAGCACGAACGCTTCCTCGACGGGAACAGCGCATCCATCGCCGAGTTCCGCGGCCGGCAGTCCGCCGCCTTCGCCGTCGAACGCCAGGCCTGGGCCGACGCCGGCGAGTTCGACCGCGCCGATGCCGCCGCCGCCGTCGTCCCCGACTCCGAGGACCTGGTGGTGCCCGACGGCGCCACACTGGTCTCCTCGCCCTTCGCGGCCAGCGTGTGGAAGGTGGACGTGGCCGCGGGTGACGCGGTGGTGAAGGGACAGCCCCTCGTCTCCCTCGAGGCCATGAAGATGGAGACCGTCCTCAGCGCTCCCTGCGACGGCCTGGTGCTGCAGGTACTCCCCCTCGCGGGGTCGCAGGTCGTGGCCGGCGAGGCGCTGGTGGTCCTCGGGGCTTCCCCCGAGACGGAGCCCGGGACGGAGCCCGCACCGGGGCAGGATCCCGAATCACGAGCAACAGAAGAGGTGGCTGCATGAACGCCCTGGCAACCGAGCGCGTGCGCGCCGCACTCGCGGCGATCGACGCCGTCGACCGCCCCGAGATCTGGGTGACCCTCCGCACGGCCGAGGACCTCCTCGCCGACGCCGCCGACATCGACGCGCGGGCCGGCGGGGGCGAGGAGCTTCCCCTCGCGGGCCTCCTCCTCGCCGTGAAGAACAACGTGGACGTGGCGGGCATCCCCACCACGGCGGCCTGCCCGGGCTTCTCCTACGATCCCGGGCAGGACGCCGAAGCGGTGCGCCGCCTGCGGGCGGCGGGCGCCGTCGTCCTGGGTGCCACCAACCTGGACCAGTTCGCCACCGGACTCGTGGGGACGCGCAGCCCCCACGGGGCCGTGCGTGATGCCCGCCGCCCCGAGTACATCTCGGGCGGTTCCAGTTCCGGGTCGGCCGTCGCCGTGGCCCTGGGCCTCGCGGACATCGCCATCGGCACCGACACCGCCGGTTCGGGGCGCGTCCCGGCGGGGCTGCAGGGGATCGTGGGCATCAAGCCCACGCTGCACGTCGTCTCCACCGACGGCGTGGTGCCCGCCTGCCGTTCCTGGGACGCGGTGACCATCCTGGCCCGGGACCTCTCCCTGGCGGAACGCGCGATGGGCGTGATGGCGGGAGGCTCGCGGGCGTGGCCGTCCGACGTGCGCCTGGCGGCCCCGGCCCGTCCGCGCGTCGCCTACCCCGCCGACCTGCCCGGGCTCTCCCCCGCGTGGGCCGCGGAGTTCGGCCGGCAGGTCGCCCGGCTCGAGGCGTCCGGCGTCGACGTCGAGCCCCTGGCGATCGACGGATTCCTGCAGGCCGCGCGCCTGCTCTACGACGGCGCCCTCGTGGCGGAGCGCTATGCCGCCGTGGGTGCCTTCGTCGACGGTGCCGTGGCGGACGGCAACCCCGCCGGCCTCGATCCCACCGTCGCCGGGATCATCGGCCGCGCCGGCTCGCTGTCCGCCCACCAGTACGTGGCGGACACCGCCCGGCTGGCCGGCCTCGAGCGGGAGGCACTCGCGCAGCTCGAGGGTTTCGACGCCCTGCTGGTACCCACCGCTCCCCTGCATCCCCTCCTCGCGGAGGTCGCCGCGGACCCGGTCGGCGTCAACTCGCGCATGGGGACGTACACGAACTTCTGCAACCTCTTCGACATGTGCGCGGTCGCCGTGCCGGCGGGTGAGGTCGAGGGAGCCCAGTTCGGCGTGACCGTCGTCGGGCGCACCTTCGACGACGCCGTCGTGGCGGACATCGCCCGCCGCATCGAAACCACTCCTGCCCCTCCCGCCCTCTTCGCTGCGGGAGCCGCCGGCCCGGCCGATGCCGGGCGGCCGTGGCCCCTCGCTGCCGGCGCCTCCGGAGTCCCGCTCGTCGTCGTCGGGGCGCACCGCCGCGGCCAGGTCCTCGCCGGCGAACTCGAGCACCTGGGCGCGGGGTGGGACGGTCCGGTGCGGACGGCGGCCCGCTACCGGATGGTGGCGCTGGACACGCAGCCGCCGAAACCGGGCGTGTACCGCTCGGACGACGGCGCGGAACTCGTCGCCGAGCGGTGGATCCTCTCCGAAGCGGCGCTCGGGCGTTTCCTCGCTGCGCTGCCCGAGCCCATGCTGCTCGGCTCCGTCCTCCTCGAGGACGGCACGGCCGCCGTCGGCTTCGCGTGTGACGCCGTCGCCGCCGCTGCGGGCAGGGACATCACGCACTACGGCGACTGGCTCGCCGCGACGGCCGGGGCCTCGCCCGGGCGGGACGAAACCGGTCCGAACGATCCAGGGCCGGACAATCCGGGGACGGACGACACGAAACCGCGGTCCCACGGCGCCGTCCGCGACTTCCTGGTGACGGCTCTCTCGCGGGGTACCTACGCGGACACCGGGCGCCCGTAGCCATGGCGGCTCGTCCGGAGGTGACCGGGACCGGCTGGTGGCGGAGGTTCACGGATCGGTTGCAGGCGCGGCCGGCGATGAACAGCGCCGAGGGGGATGAGCACTATGCATGGCTCCTCCCGGGTGATGCCGCCTGCCCGAGGTCGGTTCGCACGACACCCTAGGCGGAGGGCCGGAGCACGGGCGCCGCGGCGACGCTGTCCGCCCGTTCCTCCGCCATCGTGTGGTGGCGCCCGAGGGGGAGCATGAGGGGCTTGTTCGACGTCGGATCGACGACCACTCTGCTCTCCAGGCCGAACACGGCGCGGATGGTGTCCTCGGTGAGCACCTCGGCAGGGGTGCCGAGGGCATGGACCCGGCCCTCCGTGAGCGCGATCAGGTGGTCGGCGTACCGGGCGGCTAGGTTGAGGTCGTGCAGCACGATCACGATCGTGGTGCCGCGCGAACGGTTGAGGTCCGTCAGGAGGTCGAGGACCTCGAGCTGGTGGCTGACGTCGAGGAACGTCGTCGGCTCGTCGAGGAGGAGCACATCGGTCTGCTGGGCCAGGGCCATGGCGATCCAGACGCGCTGCCTCTGCCCGCCGGAGAGCTCGTCCACCGGCCGGTCGGCGAGCGCCGCCGTGTCCGTGGCCGTGAGCGCATCGGCGACGGCCTGGTCGTCGGCGGGCGTCCAGCGGGAGAACAGTCCCTGGTGCGGGTGCCGCCCCCGCCCCACGAGGTCCGCGACCGTGATGCCCTCGGGCGCCGAGGGTGACTGCGGTAGGAGCCCCAGCGTCCGGGCGAGCTCCTTCGCCGGCGTCCGGTGCACCGCACGCCCGTCGAGCACCACCTGCCCGCTGCGGGGCGCCAGGAGCCTGGACATCGATCGCAGCAGCGTGGACTTGCCGCACGCGTTGGCGCCGACGATCACCGAGATGCCGCCCATCGGTACGCGGAGGTCGAGGTGCTCGATGACGGTCCGTGCGCCGTAGCCGACGCTCAAACCCTGGACGTCGAGCGTGTGTGCTGCGGTCATAGTGAGCCTCCCGAGCGGTTGGTCCGCACGATCAGATAGACGAGGTAGGGCGCCCCGAGGACACCGGTGATGACGCCCACCGGGTACCGGACGTCGAAGGCGTACTGGCCGAGGAAGTCCGCGGTCACCACGAGCAGGCTCCCCACCAGCGCGGAGGGGATGAGCAGGGAAGCGCCGGGCCCGACGATCCGGGCCGCGATCGGTCCGGAGAGGAAGGCGACGAACGCGATGGGACCCGCGGCCGCCGTCGCGAAGGCGATCAGCCCGACGGCGGCGATGATCACGATGATCCGCGTCCGCTCCACCCTGACGCCGAGGGCAGCGGCGGTGTCATCGCCGAGCTGCGAGGTGGCGAGGTTCCGGGACTGCGTGAGGAGGACGGGCGCGAGGACGGCGAGGGCGATCGCCACGGGCAGCACCTCCGACCACCGCGCCCCGTTCAGGCTTCCCGTGAGCCACCGGGATGCCTCCTGCAGGTCCCACTGGGCGGCCCGGCTGAGCACGTAGGCCGTGAGGCTGTCGAGCATGGCCGCGATGCCGATGCCGATCAGGATCAGCCGTGTCCCCACCACGCCGTCCTTGAAGGACAGCCCGTACACCAGCAGGGCGATCCCGAGCCCGGCGACGATCGCGAAGATCGACACCTGGGTTGCCCCGAGGCCGAGCGTGATGATGGCGAAGGCGGCGGCAGCGCTCGCGCCGGCACTGATCCCGATGATGTCCGGGCTCGCCAGCGGGTTGCGGAGCATGGTCTGGAAGGTCACGCCGCCGATCCCGAAGCAGAGCCCGGCGATCACCGCGAGCGTCGCCCGGGGCAGCCGCAGGCGGCCGACGGTGAAGCCGGCGCCGTCGATGTCCTGGCCCAGCATCACGCCGAGGACGTCCCGCGGCGGATAGTAGGTCCGGCCGACCGAGAGGGAGACCGCGAAGGCGACGACGATCAGGCCCGCGAGGACGCCGACGACGACGCGCCGCCGCAGGGTACGCCGTCGTCGTCCTCCTGCGATCTCGTGGGCGGAGATCCCGACCCGCCGCTGTGCCTGCAGTGTCGTCATAGCTCCCGGACCTTCTGTCGGCGCACGATGTAGATGAAGAACGGCGCTCCGACGAGCGCGGTGATGATCCCGACGTCGATCTCCTCGGGGCGTGCCACGATCCGCCCGAGCACGTCCGTGGACGTGAGCAGGATCGCGCCCAGGACGGCGGACATCGGCAGGAGCCAGCGATGATCGACGCCGATGAGCAGGCGGCACGCGTGGGGTACGACGAGCCCGACGAAGCCGATGGGCCCCGTCACCGCGGTCACCGCCCCGCACAGGAGGACGGCCCCGAACGCCGCGGTGCCGCGCGCGATGGCCACGCGCTCCCCCAGGCCGGCGGCGAGTTCGTCACCGAGGGCGAGGGAGTTCAGGGACCGCGCGGAGAGGAGGCTCACGGCGAGGCCGACGGCGAGGAAGGGGAGGACCTGGCCGATGCCCGAGAACGTCCCGCCGCCCACGCCGCCGATGAGCCAGGACCGCACGCTGCCGGAGATGTCCCCGCGCGGCAGGACGACGGCGCTGATCAGCGAGGTGAGTGCCGCGGAGGTGGCCGCGCCGGCCAGTGCCAGCTTGAGCGGCGTCGCTCCTCCCCGGCCGAGGGAACCGACCACGTAGACGAACACCGCGGTGACCGAGGCCCCGGCGATGGCGATCCAGATGTAGCCCGTCGCCGAACTGAGGCCGATCGTCGCGATGCCCACCACGACCGCGAGGGACGCTCCCGTGTTGACGCCGAGGATGCCGGGGTCGGCGAGGGGATTGCGCGTGACGCCCTGCATGACCGCTCCGGAGAGGCCCAGTGCCGCCCCTGCGAGCACGGCCAGCAGGGTGCGCGGGATGCGCTTGGCCACCGCCGCCTCGTTGAAGCCGTCGGTCGATCCCCCGAGCGCCGCCAGGACGTCGGCCATGCCGACGTCGCGGGACCCGATGATCACCGACGCGAATATGATGCCGCCCAGGGCTCCCAGCAGGAGGAGGACCCACACCAGCCGCAACCGCCGAAGGCCCCGCTCGGGAGCGGGACCTGCGGCGGTCTGTGGAGCGGGAGCGGCCACTACGACTTGTTCGCGGCTTCCGAGATGAGCGTGAGGTAGTCCTCGAGCACCCAGGAGATGGACAGCGGCGTGGGGTTCGCGGCGGTGCCGACCGGCGTGGTGCCGGGCAGGTTCACGATGGCCTTCTTGGCGACGGCGGGGATCTGCGAGAGGAGCGGGTCGGCCTCGAGGGTGGAGACGAGCTCGTCGTCCCCGTAGGTGACGATGATGTCGACGTCGTCGAGGACATCGGCCTGTTCGGTACTGAGGGTGCCGGAGAAGAGATCGGTCCCGGCCGAGGCCGTGGCGACGCTCTCGGGCGTCGCGAGCCCCAGGTCCTCGAAGAACATGGCGCGTGTGTCGTGGGTGGTGTAGTAGCTGACCTCGCTGAGGTCGGTCGGGTCCACGTGCGTCATGAACATGGTCTTCTTGCCGGCGATCGCGGGGAACTTCGCCGTGGCATCGCTGATCTGCCCGTCGAGGTCGGCGATGAGTTCCTCGCCTTCCTCTGCCATGCCCATCCCGGCGCTGTTGAGCTCGATCATCTCGCGCCAGGGGGTGCCCCACGCGGTCTCGGGGAACGCGACGACGGGTGCGATCTCGCTGAGCGTGTCGTAGTCCTCCTGCGTCAGCCCGGAGTAGGCGGCGAGGATCACATCGGGGTCGGTGTCGGCGACGGCCTCGAAGTCGATGCCGTCGGTCTCGTCGAAGAGGACGGGCGTCTCGCCGCCGAGCTCCTCGAGCTTCTCCGAGACCCAGGGGAGGATCCCGTCGCCGTCGTCGTCCCCGAACGTGGCCGCTGCCATGCCCACCGGCACGACGCCGAGGGCCAGCGGTACTTCCTGGTTGGCCCAGGCGACGGTCGCGACGCGCTCCGGCTTCTCCGGGATGGTGGTGGTCCCGAAGGCGTGCTCGATCGTGATCGGCCCGGAACCGGCGCCGGACGCGGCGGGGTCCTGCCCCTGGGCCGGAGCGGCGCAGGCGCCGAGTGCGACGGTCATGGACGCCGCGGCGGCGAGGGCGAGGAGTCTGGGGGCGCGGAGCATGGGTTCCTTCCGGGGAGGCGATCAGGCGGTTACCGGACCACAACCGGTCTCATCGAACCTCGGTGCGTCAGGTAAGGATGACCTTAGCAGCAATTAGCGCACGCTCTCGTGACGTTATTCATCGCTGCACCCTCTGCACCCGCCGGGCCGCCCCGTCGCTCCTTCCCGATGCGGACGCCCCCTGTCCGGGAAACCGCGCCCACCGGCCCCGACCGGAGCACAATCAGGGCATGACACTGCGCTGGTACTCCACCGTCATCGAGTCCACCGACCACCGCACCCTGGCGCGCTGGTGGGCCCAGGCCCTCGGGTGGGAGGTGATGTTCGACACCGAGGACGAAGCCGTGCTCGTACCGCCGTGGGCCCGCGAACTCGGCCCTTCGCTCAGGTTCGAGCAGGTGCCGCCGGGCCTCGTCTTCGTGCCCGTGGAACACGGGAAGCAGGGGAAGAACCGGCTGCATCTCGACTTCGCGCCCCATACCAGCCAGGACCGCGACGCCGAGATCGAGCGGCTGATCGCCCTCGGCGCGCAGCGCATCGATGTCGGACAGGGGCCGGCTGTCTCGTGGGAGGTCCTCGCCGACCCCGACGGCAACGAGTTCTGCGTGCTGTCCTCCCGGGAGTACTGAGCGCTACAGCTCGATGCGCTCCGTCTCGATGACCTCCTTGCGCACCTGGCCGCTGACGGTCTCGTCATGCGTGTGGGCCTCGCGGCGCATCCGGACGCGCTCGATCGGGACGACATCCACCTCGACGCGCGGCTTCTCCTCGTACAGGACCACCTCGACCGTGTCCCCGTTGAACGCGGTCTCGACGGCCGAGTAGAGGCGCTCGCGCTCGGCCTCCGTGAAGGTGCCCTGGCCGTCGTCGTAGAACGGCGTGCCGTCCTTGATCGGCACGCGCTCCACCACGAGTTCCTCGCGGCGGATCTGCACCGTCATGGTGACGTCCTCGGTGACGACGCGCTTGACGAGGCGTACGCGCTCCGTCTCCCGGATCTCGGTGCCCACGCGGAGCTGCTCCTCGGAGCGCGTCATGGAGTAGTCGCCCTCCGGGCGGGAGGACTGCGTACGCGGCGCGGCGACGGAGGCCTGCTCCTGGGCTGCGAGCTCCTCGTCCTTGGAGGGCATCAGGCCGTAATAGCGCAGGAGGTGCTGCTCCTCCTCCGGACTGAGGTGCCCGTCCTGCGACATCTTCGGGGATTCGTAGACCTTGCCGTGCGTGTAGGGCAGGCGGACGTCGCGGCCGTCGAGAACGGCCCCGCGCAGCGGCGCGAAGGACTCGGGGCTCCCCATGGTGTGGGTGGCCACGGTGACCCAGCTGGGCTCGCCGGTGGCGTCGTCGACATAGAGCTGGCCCATGGGGCCGAGCACGGCGCCGTCCTCGCTCAGCACATTGGCGCCGGCGTTCATGGAGTCCTTCATCTGTTCAAGCGTGATCATGATGGCCCTTTCGAAGAGGTTGGCTTCCCCTTCACCGTAGGTCCCACCGGAAGCGATAGCAAGCATGCTTACTACCAGAGGTGGGTCCTGGGGGTTCCGCTCAGCCGGTGAGCGCCCGGATCACGAGGAACACGAACGGCAGGTAGAGCACTCCGGCCACCGTCTGCAGCGTGATCGTGGAGGCCATGAGGCGCGAGTCCCCACCGAGTGCCCGGGCCATGACGTACGCGGAGGACGCCGTCGGCAGGGACAGGAAGAGGATCACCATCGCGGCCGGCTCGCCGGTGAGCCCCAGCAGCAGGCACCCCGCGATCCCGAGGCCGGGCAGCACCGAGAACTTGACCACGGTGGCGAGGGCCACGGCGCCGACGTTCCGGCCCATGCTCCGCAACTCCAGCGCCGCACCCACGCACAGGAGCCCGAGCGGCAGCGAAGCGCTGCCCAGGGTCCGCACCAGGTCGGAGATCCCCGGCGGCAACCCGACGCCCGTCACGTTGAGCAGGATGCCGATCACGCATCCCAGGATCAGCGGATTCGTGGCGATGCTCCGGAGCGTGCCGCCCAGGGTCAGCTTCTCCGAGCCGTAGCGCGCGAAGGCGAGCGTGCAGATGACGTTCACGAGCGGCACGAGGACGGTGTTCGCGATCGCAGCGAGCGCCACGCCGTCGGGCCCGAACAGGGCGAGGGCGATCGAGAGGCCGAGGTAGTTGTTGAACCGGATGCTGCCCTGCAGGACGGAGGTGAAGGCGGGACCGTCGAGGTCGAGCCGGCGCTGGGCGGCCACGAGACCGAGGGCCGCCAGGACGACCGGCCCGGCGAGGACCGGCGCCATCAGGCCGATCGGCAGTCCCGCGAGGTCCGCCGTCGCCGTGCCGTGGATGAACAGCGCCGGCAGGAGGATGAAATAGCAGAGGCGCTCGGCAGGCCGCCAGAACGCCGGGGCCAGGAAGCCGCGGGCACGGATGGCGTAGCCGAGGGCTATCAGGCCGATCACCGGGCCCAGTGCCACGAGGGTCTGGACGATCACCGGAGCGTACCGGCGGACGGGACCTTCGCGATCACCAGCCGCGGGCCCGGAGCCACTCGCTCGCCAGGCGGCTCCACTGCTCCGCCGCGCCGCTTCCCTCCGCCAGCCCGAGGCCGTGCTCGCCCTCCTCGAAGACGTGCAGGGCGTGCGGGACGGCGTGTGCCGCGAGCGACTGCCCGAGCAGGTAGGCGTGCTCCACGGGAACGGCCTCGTCCGCAGCCGTGTGCCAGATGAAGAACGGCGGTGCGTCCGGTGTGACGAGGCGGTCCAGCGAGGTGGCGGCGCGGATCCTCCCACCGGCGTCGGGACCGAGCAGTTCGTCCTGCGAGCCCCGGTGGGTTGCGAGTTCCATCGACACCACGGGATAGCAGAGGACGGCGGCGTCCACGCGCTCGTCCGGCTCGCCGAGCGGTGCCAGCGCCGCGTGTCCCGCGAGGTGCCCGCCCGCCGAGAAGCCGAGGAGCGCCAGCCGTTCGACGCCGGCGGCACGGACACGGCGGATCTCGGCGCGGACGGCGGCGAGCGGTCCGGGGTGCCGGGTGTGCACAGGGTAGTCGAACACGCTCGCGGAGTGGCCGAACGAGCGCAGGCGCTCGGCGATCACCTCGGCCTCGTTGTCGGACAGCATGGTGTAGCCGCCCCCGGGCAGGACGATGACGTGCGAGGATTCCATGCCCCCACCGTACTGTGGCGGCGGCGAGCCGTGGGGCCGGGCCGGCCGAACCGGTTAAGGCAGGGAGCCCCCGGCCGGAAGGCCGGGGGCTCCGCGTACGTCCGGAGGGACTGTCAGCCCTCGCACTCGGCGCAGAACTTCTCGCCGTTCTTCTCGCGCGCGAGCTGGCTGCGGTGGTGCACCAGGAAACAGGACATGCAGGTGAACTCGTCCTCCTGCTGCGGGATGACCTGGATCAGGAGTTCCTCGTGCGAAAGATCGGCCCCGGGGAGGTCGATGCCTTCAGCGGTTTCGCCGTCCTCGACATCGATCAACGCAGTCTGCGTGGTCGCGCTGCGCTGTGCCTGGATTGCCTCGAGGGACTCGTTGGCCGGCTGGTCTTCCGGGCGAACGCGTGGCTCGTCGTAGTCGGTTGCCATTGCGGTAGATCTCCTTCTGTGGGCGGGAATGACGCCCAGATGCCACTCTCAACCTCGGCGGAGGCGGAAGTATTCCATATACCGGCTGCAATATACCCGGTGCGGCTGGTATTTTTCTCAATCCGTCCCCGGCACGCCGATCCGCAGCTCTTTGTGACGGAATACGCCAGGCATGCTAGGCGGGCGGTCCGCAGGACGCGGTCGGCTCCCCCGGCGAGGCCCGCCGTCGCACTACCGCCGTCGTAGGGTGGGACGCAGACCCTCTCCCCACCGTTCCAGGAGCTTCCATGGCATTGGCGATCGACCTCAGCGGCAAGACGGCACTCGTCACGGGATCCACCCAGGGCATCGGGCTGGCGATCGCGGCCACCCTGGCCGCCGCGGGCGCCCGCGTGGGAGTCAACGGCCGCAGCAGCCGCAGTGTCACCCGTGCCATGGAGGCGATCCGCACGGACGTACCCGACGCCGAGCTCCTCGCCGTCCCCGCCGATGTCACCACGGACGACGGCGTGGCGAAGGCCCTCGCCGTCCTGCCCGCCGTGGACGTCCTCATCAACAACCTCGGGATCTTCGGCGCGCAGCCGGCCCTCGAGATCGACGACGCCGAGTGGCGCCGCTACTTCGAGGTCAACGTCCTCACCGCGATCCGGCTCACGCGCTCCTACCTGCCCGGCATGATCGGTGCCGGGTGGGGGCGCATCCAGTACATCGCCAGCGATTCCGCCGTCGCCGTTCCCGCCGAGATGATCCACTACGGCGTCTCGAAGACGGCACTGCTCGCCGTGTCCCGCGGTTTCGCGAAGGAGGCGAGCGGGACGGGCGTCACCGTGAACTCGATCATCGCCGGCCCCACCCACACCGGCGGCGTCGAGGACTTCGTGTACCAACTCGTGGACAAGGACCTCGAGTGGGAGGAGGCGCAGCGCCGGTTCATGAAGGACCATCGCCCCCAGTCGCTGCTCGAACGCCTGATCGAGCCCCAGGAGATCGCGAACATGGTCACCTACCTCGCCTCGCCGCTCGCCTCGGCGACCACGGGTGCGGCCGTACGGGTGGACGGCGGGTACGTGGACTCCATCCTCCCGTGACCAGCACCGCGGTCCTTCCGCCGAACGGCGCGCTCGATGCCGGACCGATGACCGCGATCCTCGCCAACCACGCCATTCCCGGCTGCGAGCTCACGGACCGCGAAGGGCGCTCGCACACGCGCCTGCTGGCGACGCCGCGCGGACCCTGCCGCATCACGGTCACCGTCCGGCCCGACGGCGTCGGGCTCACCGCGGACACGGACGACGACGGCGACTTCGCGCACCTCGTCCGGACCACCCGCGCGTGGCTGGACCTCGATACGGACACCGGCGCCGTCGCCCGCGCGTTCGGCCAGGACCCGCTCCTCGGTCCGCTGGTGCGCCGGCGCCCCGGACTGCGCGCGGTCGGCTATCCGGACGCGTTCGAGGCCGCGGTCATGACGGTCCTCGGGCAGCAGGTGTCCGTCGCCGCGGGCGGGTCGTTCGGCGGCAGGCTCGCCGCGGCCTACGGCACGCCGTCATCCTCCGGGCTCACCGTGTTCCCCACGCCGGAAGCGATCGCCGACGCTCCCCGCGAGGAGCTGCGCGCCGCTGTCGGCGTGACCCGCACCCGCGCCGCCACGGTGCAGAACGTGGCGCGCGCCGTCGCCGGGGGACTGTCCCTCGACGCCGACGGGGACCATGCGGCGCTCCGGAAGGAACTGCTCGCCATCCCCGGCATCGGCCCGTGGTCCGCGGACCATCTCGCCGTGCGGGTCCTGCGGGACCCTGACGCCTTCGCACCCGGCGACCTCGTGGCGCGCCGGGCGATGGGCAACCCGAGAATCAGGGACGCCGGGCTCCGTTCCGAGGCGTGGCGCCCGTACCGCGCGTACGCCCTGTTCCACCTCTGGACCTCGGCGACCTATCGCGGAGCCTAGACGTACTCAGACGGCGGTCCTCCGGCCGCTGCGCAGCGCGATCTCCAGCTCGAAGCGCACCTTCGGATCCTTCAGGTCGTCACCGAACAGCTCGCGCAACTGCAGCACGCGGTAGCCGACGGTCTGCGGATGGATGCCGAGCTCCTCGGCGATGGGCGCCCGCTGGCCCCAGTGGCGCAGCCAGGCCAGTAGGGTCTCCTCGAGCTTCTCCCGCTGGCCGTCGGGCAGCCCTGCCAGCGGTGTGAGCCGCCGCCGCGCCAGTTCGCCGACGGCCGAGGGCTCGGCGGCCAGGACCACCTCCGCCAGGTGCTCGTCCGCCCAGACCGGGGGATCGTCGTCGCCCTCGCGCTGCGGCAGCATGGATGCCGCCAGGACCGCCAGGCGCAACGACTCCGCCACCTGCTCGAGACTGCCTGCGGGACCGATCGCCGCGCTCCTGCCGGCAAGGACCCGGTGCAGCTCGGCACGCGACGCCGGTCCGCGCTCGGGCACCAGGGCGACGGCGTCGGTCTCGCGTTCGATGATGATCGCCCCGGGCGCGAGCCGCTGCCGGAGCCCCCGGGCCCGCTCCAGCGGAAGGGTCACGACGGCGAGCTGCGCGGGCACGGTCCAGTCGGCGAGCGAGGCCGCCTGGCGCAGCGCGGTCTCGTCCGCCTGGCCGAGCAGCAGCAGTTCCAGCAGTTCGGCGCGCCGCCGGTCGACGGCACCCGCGCGTTCCGACTGCTCGAAGGCATAGGCCTGGGCACTCACGGCGGAGAGCTCGTCGATGTACGCCATGATCGATTCGCCGAGGTCCACCACCACGGCAGGGCCGAGGCCCTCCTCCATGGAACGCCGCGACATCTCCCGGAAGGTCACGCGCGCACCCATCCGGTAGGCGCCGAGCAACGAATCCATACTGCGTCCCTGCTGGAACTCGCCGCGGCCGAGGCCCGCCACGAGCTGGCGGCTCTGGTCGGACAGGGCGGGCAGCCTCGTGCCCGGCAACTCGAGGAACCGATCCAGGGCGACGGCCACGCCGAGGCGCAGTCCGCGGCCGAAGCCGCCCTCGATCGGACGGGCATAAGCCGGGACCAGTTGGGGGACGGCCTGGATGATCGCCTCGACGAGATCGGCGGTGAGGGGCCTCAGGCGGTCGCTCACCTCCGGCGGAAGGGCCAGCCACGGCGGTTCCGGGGGAGCGACCGATACTTCGTCAGAACTCATCCGAGCACCCCTTATCTATTTCGCTGCAATAATTCTCCTCCGTCAACTGTATGCCTGGAGCGAAGATTTCTAGCGGGAGAGGCTATATCGTTAATTCAATGATCCGGTTCACCAAGCTGGCGCGTGCAGCATCCGCGCTCATCACACCGCTCGCGCCGGAAGACTTCCTCGCGCTGTTCAATCCGGTGTATTCCTCACGGCAGCTCCGCGGCGTCGTCACCCGGGTGGTGCACGAGACCGAGGACTCGGCCACCATCCACTTCCGTCCCGGCAACGGCTGGCATGCACACCAGGCCGGCCAGTGGGCGCGCATCGGTGTGGAACTCGACGGCGTACGGCACTGGCGCTCGTACTCCCTGAGCAACGCCGCCGGACATGATCCGGCCATCACGGTGAAGGACGCCGGCTCCGTTTCGCACGTCCTGGTGCGGGACACCAAGCCCGGTGACGTCCTGTTCCTCGCGCCTCCCCAGGGTGATTTCGTACTCCCCGAGCACCCGAGGTCCCTGCTCATGCTCACCGCGGGCAGCGGCATCACCCCGGTCATGTCCATGATCCGCACCCTGGTGCCCCGCCGGCCGGATGCGGACGTGGTGCTCATCAACTCGAACAGCACCCCGGAGAAGAGCCTGTTCCGGGAAGAGCTGGACGAACTCGCGGACCAGTTCCCCAACCTCACGGTCCGCCACTGGTTCACGAGCGCCCGCGGCCGGCTGGAGTTCACCGCGAAGACCATCGCCGAGCTGTGCCCGGACTGGCGCTCCCGGGCGGCCTACGCGTGCGGCCCGGAGGGCTTCCTCAACGCCGCCGAGGAGCTGTGGGAGCGCGAGGCGGCCCTGGAGACCGCAGGCACCGTCCCGAGCGTCGCGGCGGGTGCCGAAGCGCAGGCCTCACCCACGGGCACGCTGACCATCGAACGGTTCAGCACGGACCTCACGGCCGGCGCCGGGCACGACGGCGGCCTCGTCACCTTCGAGCAGTCCGACCGCGAGGTGCAGGCCGACGGCGACACCCCCCTGCTCGATATCGGCGAGGACGCCGGCATCCTCATGCCGAGCGGCTGCCGCATGGGCATCTGCCACAGCTGCCTGATCCCGCTGCGCGCCGGGCAGGTCCGCGACCTCCGCACCGGCGAGCTGCACAACGCTCCCGGCCAGCTCATCCAGACCTGCGTCTCGGCAGCCGCCGGGCCCGTGAACCTCGACCTTTAATCCCCCACCAGAGGAGCCCCCATGACCACCACGCTGACACGCCCGGGCGCCCTTGCGGCCTCGGGCCACCCCCTGGTCCGCCCGGACGCCGCAAAGCACCTGACGGACGAGCAGGTCGAGGAACTCGGCCGCGAGCTCGACGCCGTACGGGACGAGATCCTCGCCAAGCGCGGGGCAACGGATGCCGCCTACATCCGCCGCGTCATCAAGGTCCAGCGGAGCCTCGAGTTCGCAGGGCGCGGCACCCTCCTGTTCAGCAAGTACAAGCCCGCCTGGTTCGCCGGCACGGCGATGCTGAGCGTCGCGAAGATCCTCGAGAACATGGAGATCGGGCACAATGTGCTCCACGGCCAGTGGGACTGGATGCGGGATCCCGACATCCACTCGACCACCTGGGAGTGGGACTTCGTCACCCCGGCGCGCTCCTGGCAGCACACCCACAATGACCTGCACCACCGCTGGACCAACGTCATCGGGAAGGACCGGGACGTCGGATACAACCTGCTCCGCATGGATCCCGACCAGCCGTGGCGCCCCTTCAACCTCGGCAACCCGCTGTACAACGCCATCCTGGCGCCGGTCTTCGAGTGGGGCATCGCACTGTACGACCTCGAGATCCCCGAGTACAAGGAAGGCCTGAAGTCGAAGGAGGCCATGAACCGCGACCTGAAGGCCGTGGGGGTCAAGGTCTTCAAGCAGTTCTCCAAGGACTACGCCGCCACCCCCGCCGTGGCGATGCTGACGGGTTCGGGGAAGCAGGCCCTCTACGGGACGCTCGCCGCCAACGCCATCCGCAACTTCTGGGCGCACGCCGTCATCTTCTGCGGTCACTTCCCCGAAGGAACCGACACCTTCACGGAGGAGGAGGTCGAGGGCGAGACGCGCGGCGACTGGTACGTCCGCCAGATGATCGGCTCGGCCAACATCTCCGGCTCGAAGTTCATGCACCTCATGACCGGCAACCTGTCCCACCAGATCGAGCACCACTGCTTCCCCGACCTGCCGTCCAACCGGTACGCCGAGGTGGCGGTGAAGGTCCGCGACATCTGCGCCCGCTACAACCTGCCCTACACCACCGGTCCGCTGCCCAAGCAGGTCGGCTCCACCTGGGCGAAGATCTTCAAGCTCGCCCTGCCCAACCGCAAGCCGAAGGCTGCCACCGCGTAAGCCACGCGCGGCGCCGTCGTCCCGGTCCTGGCCGGGCCGCCGTCGCCCACCCGGACCGCCGAGAGTGCAGGAAGGACCGCCGAAAGTGAACTGCTCCCCGGAAGTTGGACTGAGAAATTCAGTTTCGACTCCCGGGGAGCATTTTTATGCATGCACGTAGTTCGTTGTCGGTGGAGCAGCG
>NZ_JBIVQL010000011.1:46148-112547 GCF_044755105.1 Arthrobacter sp. NPDC092385 | reverse complement strand
CCGGCTTCCGTCGCGAGGTTCAGTGACGTCTCACCCGCGATGAACCGCTCCACCAAGGCGAGCTTGACCTCGAACGAATACACCTGTTTCGGCTTGGTCACCAGCGCTCCTCGACCACGAATTTTCCACCGCTCATACAAACGACCCACCGGCTTACGATGTACACCCAGTGAACTGGCTGTCGCCATATCCGCGATGCCCTTCTCGAACAACGCTATAGCGGCCTCGCGCTGCTCCACCGACAACGAACTACGTGCATGCATAAAACTGCTCCCCGGGAGTCGAAACTGAATTTCTCAGTCCAACTTCCGGGGAGCAGTTCAGTCCAGGTGCGCCCCTTTTCGTCGCCCTACTCCCCCGTTTTTGCACCCTAGCCTCCCGAGTGCAATTATGTACTCCGTGGATGATAGTGCAACAAATGAGGACATCGGTCTGCGGGAGCGCAAGCGCCGCCAGACCAGGACCTCCCTCGTCTCGGTGGCCCGGCGGCTGACGCTGGAGCACGGACTCACCGGTTTCACGGTGGAACAGCTGTGCGAGGAGGTCGGCATCTCCCGCCGGACGTTCTTCAACTACTTCCCCTCCAAGGAGGACGCGATCCTCGGCTACTCCGAAGACGGGCTCTCCGAGGACCTTCTGACGGACTTCATCGACTCCGGCAGGAGCACCCCGCCGCTTCCACTCCTCGACGCCCTCACCACCCTGTTCGTCGAGTTCGGCAGCAGGATGGGCATCTCGCGCGAGGAGTACGAGACCATGTACGCCATCTTCCACCAGGAGCCGCAGCTCATGGCCCGGATGTTCGCCCGGGCGGAGTCGAAGTCGCAGCTCCTGACCGGGCTCATCGCCACCCGGGAAGGCCTGGGCGCAGACCACCCGACCGCCCGGGCGGCCACCTTCGTGTTCGGGGAGATCGCCCGCAGGTCCCTGGACGAGTTCTTCGCCGAGGGCAACGACCTGACCTACGCACAGGTCTTCCGCCGCACGGTCGACGCCCTGCGCTACCTCTTCACCTCCCCTGCTCCCCGGGTATCCCCCGACAGCCCCTCCGAGAACCAGGAACCAGCATGAGTACAACGACGGCGCCGGACGGCCCGCTCCTCCTGACGCAGAAGCGCATCTGGATCATCTTCTCGGCCCTCATCGCCGGGATGCTGCTCTCCAGCCTCGACCAGACCATCGTCTCCACCGCCATGCCCACCATCGTGGGCCAGCTCGGCGGCGTCGAGCACCAGACCTGGATCACGACGGCGTACCTCCTGGCCACCACGATCGTGATGCCCATCTACGGCAAGTTCGGCGACGTCCTCGGACGCCGCAACCTGTTCCTCTTCGCCATCGCGCTCTTCACCATCGCGTCCATCGGCTGCGCCTTCGCCACCGACTTCTGGGCCTTCGTGATCTTCCGGGCCATCCAGGGACTCGGTGGTGGCGGGCTGATGATCCTGTCCCAGGCGATCATCGCCGACATCGTGCCCGCCAACGAGCGCGGCAAGTACATGGGCCCCCTCGGCGGCATCTTCGGCCTCAGCGCCGTCGCCGGGCCGCTCCTCGGCGGCTACTTCGTGGACCACCTGACCTGGAACTGGGCGTTCTACATCAACATCCCGGTCGGTGTCGCCGCCTTCGCGATCGCCTGGTTCACGCTGCGCCTGCCGTCGAAGAAGGCGACCAGGCGCATCGACATCCCGGGCGTCGTCCTGCTGTCCGTCGCCACGACCTGCCTCATCTTCTTCACGGACTTCGGTGGCGACGCAGCGGAGGGCTGGACCTCGCCGCTCACATGGACCTTCGGCGCCGGCATGGTCCTCTCGGTGATCGCCTTCATCCTGGTCGAGCGCCGCGCGGAGGACCCGATCATCCCGCTGGAACTCTTCCGCAACCGTACGTTCGTCAACAGCACCGGAATCGGCCTGACGCTGGGCCTCGGGATGTTCGCCGCGCTGGCCTTCATGCCCACCTTCCTGCAGATGGCCTCGGGCACCTCGGCGGCCGTCTCCGGCCTGCTCCTGGTCCCGATGATCGTGGGCCTCATGGGCACCTCCATCTACTCGGGCATCGCGATCTCGCGCTCCGGCCGGTACCGCAAGTACCCGATCATCGGTGTCTCGCTGACGCTCGCGACGCTCCTCTGGATGTCCACCCTCACGGCAGCCACGCCCATCTGGGTCATCTGCACCATGCTGTTCTTCTTCGGCGCAGGCCTCGGACTCATCATGCAGGTGATCGTCCTGGTGGTGCAGAACTCGGTGGCCCCGACCATGATCGGCGTCGCCACGAGCACCAACAACTACTTCCGCGAGGTCGGGGCGGCACTCGGCGTGGCCGTCTTCGGGGCGATCTTCACGAGCCGCCTCACCGAGCGGCTGAACGGGACGTTCGCGTCCTTCGGCGCGAGCCCCGAGGACGCAGGACAGGCGACCTCGACCCTGGATCCGGCCGCCCTGAACGCCCTGCCGGACCAGGTGCGGGACGCCGTCGTGAGCGACTACGCCGAATCGCTGGCGCCCGTATTCCTCTACCTCGTACCGTTCCTCGGAATCGCCCTGGTCCTCGCGCTCCTGCTGCGGGAGATCCCCCTGTCCGAGACCTCGGGCATGGTGGCGCGCGGCGAGGCCATCGGCGGCGAGGAAGCCATCCGCCTGGAGCGCGAGCGTGCCGCCGGGACCAGCGGCGCCGGTGCGTCCGGTGTCCCGGCGCCCGCACCCCTGGAGGGGCAGCCCGCAGGCTCGCCGGCCGAGGGGTCCCAGCGCCCCGGCTCCTGACGCTCCGGCGGGTCAGGAGACGAAGCGGGTGACGCCGTCGAACGAACGGGCCGCGTGCACGAGGGCGAGGTGGCGCGGATTGAGCGCCGGCAGTCCGTCCGGCGGGAACCAGCGGACGTCGAGCGACTCGTCGTCGTTGACCCGCGCCGTCCCGCTGACCCACCTGCACCGGAAGTCGAGGGTCAGAAAGGTGCAGACGTCCCCGTTCGGGAAGGTGATGGGCCCGACGACCCCGGTGTCGAGCAGGGCTTCGACCTCGACGACCACACCGGTCTCCTCCTCGACCTCCCGCCGGAGCGCCACGGCCGGTTCCTCCCCGGGGTCGACCATGCCGGTGATGATGGTCCACCTGCCGTTGTCCGCACGCTGCCCGAGGAGCACGTGTCCGTCGTCGTTGAACACCACGCCGCCCACGCCCGGCAGCCACAGCGGGTCATGGCCGATCTTCCGGCGCAGGGCGACGACGAATTCGGGAGTAGGCACGCTTTTCAGCGTAGTCCAGCGAGCGCGAGTGCTGTTCCCGCGATGAGGAACGGACCGAACGCCACCGAGGAGCGGAGCGTCGCCCTGCGCGCGGTGATGAGCGCGAGGCTCCAGAGCCCACCGAGGACGACGGCGAGGAAGGGCCCCCACACCAGGTGAGCACCACCCGCGAAACCCAGGTAGAGCCCCAACAGCCCGGCCAGCTTGACGTCGCCGAAGCCGAGTCCCCGCCGGTGCAGCAGGTGCAGCAGCGCGAAGCCGATCCACAGGGCGGCCCCGCCCCCGAGCATCCCGAGGACGCGGTGCCATTCGCCGGCCGTCGCGGCGGCTGCTCCGAGCAGGAGGACCGCCGCCGGATACGACGGCAGGACGATCCGGTCGGGGAGGCGGTGCGTGCGCCAGTCGATCACGGCAAGCCAGGCGCCCACCACCGAGAAGGCGGCGAGCGCTCCGGCGAGGAGGCCGAAGGCGGCGGGCTCCTCCCCCAGGTATCCAGCGAGCACGGCGGTCACGGTCCCACGCTACGCGAGGGCCCGGAGCACGCACCGCAGGACGGCTACACTGTGCAGATGTCTGCCCTGAGCAGTTCCAGCTCCGCATCCCCCTCCGCGGAAACCTTCCGCTCGCTGTGCCGTTCCTCCCCCTGGCGCTGGGAGACCCTGCGCTTCACCATCACCTGGCGTGCGCCCTCGGACCAGGGACTCGATACCCCGCCGCCCCTGAAGGCCTGGCTCCGCAGGCCCGCGGCGCTGCGCGTGGAGGCCGCTGACGGGACGCTGCTCCATTCGACGACCGGCAACGAGCGCTCCCGCGACGCACTGTACGTGAGCGCCACCCGGAAATCCTGGCTCCTGGCGCCACGCCTCGTGACACCCGTGTACGACCACGCCGGCCTGGTACGGCGGCGTCCGGAGGCCGACTACGGCGAGGCAGCCTTCGGCGATCCGCGCTGGTCCTCGATGCTCGACCCCGTGGAACTGGCGGGCAACGCGCCCGTGTCGATGGGCTTTCCCGGTGCCAACCGCGTGGAGGTGGACGACCTCGCGGAGGAGACGTTCGCGGGCAGGCCCGCCCTCGCGGCGACCGTCACGCCCAACGCCTCCTACCAGCCGTCAGCGCCGGGCCGTCCGCTGGTGGGCGGGGGCCGCACCCGCGTGGTTCTCGACGTCGGAACGGCCGTGTGCGTCTCGACGGCGGCCCTCGACGGGCCGCTCCGCGGAGCCGGTCATGACCTGCAGATCCTCGGCGTGGACGAGTACCTGACGGACGACTACTTCCGCGCGGCACCGCCGGAGCTGACCGACGTCCCCAGGCACGTTCCCTGGGTGGTCGGCTAGCTGCACCCGTCCCGGGATCGCCTGCCGGCCGGCGGGCCGGAGACCCGGCGGCCAGGCCTCCAGCCGCAGCCGGCTAGATCTCCGCCCCCTCGAGCAGCTCGGTCACGAGGGCAGCGATCGGCGAGCGTTCCGAGCGCGTCAGCGTGACATGCCCGAAGAGCGGATGTCCCTTGAGGATCTCGACGACGGCCGCGATGCCGTCGTGCCGTCCCACGCGCAGGTTGTCGCGCTGCGCGACGTCGTGGGTCAGGACGATCTTCGAGTTCTGCCCGATGCGGCTCATCACGGTGAGGAGCACGTTCTTCTCGAGGGACTGCGCCTCGTCCACGATCACGAAGGAGTCGTGCAGGCTTCGTCCGCGGATGTGGGTGAGCGGCAGCACCTCCAGCATCCCGCGGTCCATGACCTCCTCGACGACCTCCTGGGAGACGAGCGCGCCGAGGGTGTCGAAGACGGCCTGCGCCCAGGGATTCATCTTCTCGTTCTCGCTGCCGGGCAGGTAGCCGAGTTCCTGGCCGCCCACGGCGTAGAGGGGACGGAAGACCACGACCTTGCGGTGCTCGCGGCGTTCGAGGACCGCCTCGAGGCCTGCGCACAGCGCGAGGGCGGACTTGCCCGTGCCGGCGCGTCCGCCGAGGGAGACGATCCCGACCTCGGGGTCCAGGAGGAGATCGATGGCGAGGCGCTGCTCCGCGGAGCGGCCGTGCAGTCCGAAGACGTCGCGATCGCCGCGCACCAGCCGGACCTGCTTGTCCGCGCCGACCCGTCCGAGCGCCGAGCCCCGCGGCGAGAGCATGATGACACCCGTGTTGACCGGCTGCTCGGCGGCGGCCGGCGTGAAGACCGCCTCGTGGTCGTACAGCGCGTTGACCTCCTCCACGGTCGCGTCGAGTTCCGCCACCCCGGTCCAGCCCGAATCCCTGACGAACTCGTTGCGGTACTCGTCGGCCTGCAGTCCCATGGCGGAGGCCTTGACGCGCATCGGCAGGTCCTTGGACACCACCGTGACGTTCCGCCCCTCCGCGGCGAGGTTCTTGGCGACCGCGAGGATGCGGGAGTCGTTGTCGCCGCTCCTGAACCCGACGGGCAGCACCTCCGGCGACACGTGGTTCAGTTCGACGCGCAGCGTTCCGCCCTCTTCCCCGAGGGCGACGTCCGAGTCGAGGCCGCCGTTCTCCACCCGCAGGTCGTCCAGCAGCCGAAGGGCCTTCCGCGCGAAGTAGCCGAGCTCCGGATCGTGGCGCTTGCCCTCGAGCTCGGTGATGACGACGACGGGCAGGATCACTTCGTGTTCCGCGAACCGCAGGACGGCGCGGGGGTCGGACAACAGCACGGAGGTGTCGATGACGTAGCTGCGGCGGTGGGCCGACGCTGCGTCGCGCTCCTCAGCCGACGCGGCACCAGCTGCGTCGGGGGTACCGGTGGTGGCGTCCTGCTGCGAGGTGTTCGTTGTAGCCACGTGGACTCCGCTCCGGGGTGAGCACACCCCGAATTCGTAGGGTTGGGGTTGCTCGCTCCGGCCTGGAGGCCGGGCACGGCCTCCCCGACTCGTACGAGATGCCTGTCAGCACCGTCGGCGTCATCAGCGGCCTTCCGTCGACGGTTTTCTGGACTCCCGTCGATGGCTCGACACTACGCCGTCGCGGGGATCCGGCACAGGCCTCTTCCCCGTGTTGATTGTTAAGGGCTGGTGAACTCTCAGGAACCGAAGCGGCGCTGCCGCCGGCCGAAGTCCCGCAGGGCGCGGAGGAAGTCGACGCGCCGGAAATCGGGCCAGAGCGCCTCACAGAAGTAGAACTCGCTGTAGGCGCTCTGCCACATGAGGAAACCGGACAGCCGCTGCTCCCCGGAGGTCCGGATGACGAGGTCGGGGTCCTGCTGCCCGCGGGTGTAGAGGAACGAGGAGATGTGCTGGTCGGTCATCTCCTCGGCCAGCGTCTCGAGGGACATGCCCTTCGCGGCCGCATCGCGCATGAGCTCCTTGACGGCGTCGACGATCTCGCGCCGACCGCCGTAGCCCACGGCGACGTTGACGTGGATGCCGTCGATCTTCTCCGTGGACGCCGCCAGGCTGACGAGCTTGGCGCTCAGGTCGTCCGGCAGGAGGTCGAGGGCTCCGACGGGCTGGACCCGCACGCGGTTGCTCTCGCCCAGCCGGTCCAGGGTGTTGGCGATGATGTCGAGCAGCTGGTCGATCTCCTCCTGGGGCCGCCCCATGTTGTCCGTGGACAGCATGTAGAGCGTCACGACGTCGACGCCGAGTTCCTCGCACCAGCCGAGGAACTCGTGGATCTTGTCCGCGCCGGCCTGGTGCCCGTGGCTCGTGGGTGCTCCCGCGAGCTTCGCCCACCGCCGGTTGCCGTCCACCATGACGCCGATGTGGTGGGGGATGCGCTCGGGGGCCAGGTTCCGCTGCAGCCTGCGCTCGTAGAAGCTGTAGCCGACTTCCGGGAACTTCCACGTCACGCCGGGCTGCCCTCCCCTGATCCATGCTCCGGCTCGGCCGGAGGAATTCTCGACTCGGGACGCCTGCGCCCCGGATACCTTTCCTACCGTACCGGCAGTTGCCTTACAACGGCCTGCATCGACCCGGGCCGCCGGCCCCTCCCCACGTGCTACCAGCCGGTAACAACGAGGGGCTTGAGCTAGAATTCCCGCATGACCCCGCGCCATCCGGCCCCCGTTCCAGGCCCCTCGGATCCCGCCGGACACCACGACACGGCACTCGAGGACGCGGTCTCGTCAGTGGCGGGGCCGCTCGCCGACGCGATGGCCACGAAGCCCCTCTGGCGCGGCTGGATCCACGCCGTCGCCACTCCCCTGGCGGTCGCGGCGGGCGTCGTCCTCGTGGTCCTCGCGCCGACGACGGGCCTCCGGGTCGCCTCTGCCATCTATGCGCTGACGGGTGTCCTGCTGTTCGGCGTGAGCGCGGTGTATCACCGGGGGAACTGGAGTCCGGGCGTGAGGGTCGTCCTCAAACGGCTCGACCACACCAACATCATGCTCGTGATCGCCGGGTCCTACACGCCGCTCGCCTGGGCGCTGCTCGAGCGGGGCCAGGCACAGACCCTGCTCTGGATCATCTGGGGCGGCGCCCTCGCGGGCGTCCTGTTCCGGAACCTGTGGGTCGACGCGCCGCGCTGGCTCTACGTACCGGTCTACGTGGCGCTGGGGCTCGGCTCGGTGTTCTACATGCCCGATTTCTTCGCCGCCAACGTACCTGCCGCGGTGCTGATCTGCGTGGGTGGCGCCCTCTACATCGCGGGAGCGGTGTTCTACGGAATCAAGCGGCCCAACTTCTCGCTGCGTGTGTTCGGCTTCCACGAGCTCTTCCACGCCTTCACGGTGGCTGCCTTCGCAGCGCACTTCATCGCGATCACGCTGGCCGTCCTGGACCCGGTCGGGGGCTGATCCGCCTGCCCGACGGCGGCTGCCACGGCCGTCACGCCGTCAGCGGTTGTCCGGTCCGTGCTTCCCGCCGGGCATGCCGCGGCCAGCGTCGTCCGGGCCCCGGGCGGGGCGCTGCAGGTCCGTCGCGTCCGGGTCCGAGCCCGTCGCAGCACCCTCCCGCTGGGCGCGGGCCTGCTCCACCTCGGCGGTGTAGCGGACGCGCCGGATGCGCTTGACCATGTCCCGGATCAGGAAGATCACCAGCACGACGACGAACAGCGTCGCGAGGAAGCCCAGCGTCCCGGGGGTGACGGACGAGGGATCGAGGCCCGGTTTCAGCGTCGGATCCCCCGACGGGGTCGTCGCTGCAGCCAGGCTGAGGTCAAGGAACACGCATGCACCACTTTCGAAGCTCGCAGCGGATCAGGGTTGCCCGCCGCCTGTAATTCTACGCGGGATAGAAATCCCCGCGGACCTAGGCGTCGGGTGTCACGCCGGCGAAGAAGTCGTCCTCCGGGAGCTGCGTGCCGACCCGCGACGTGATGAGCGAGTAGTCCTCCCACGGCCAGACCCTCTGCTGCATCTCCACGGAGACGGCGAAGAAGAACCCCTCGGGGTCCACCTGGGTCCGGTGCGCGAGCAGCGCCCGCTCACGGTTCCCGAAGAAGTCGCCGCAGTCGATCTGCGTGGTGGTCGGGTGGACGGGGACGGGGGGCTGGTGGCCCTCCGCGTCCGCCTCCAGCCACTGCGCCAGCCGCTCGGCGTACGGCGACTGGAGGCCCGCCTCCTCGAGGGCGAAGTGCAGCGCACGGAAACGCTCCGGATTGAAGGCGCGGTCGTAGTAGAGCTTGGACACGTTCCAGGGCTCGCCCGTCCCCGGGTAGCGTCCCGGATCTCCCGCGGCCTCGAACGCCTCCACGGCGATGCGGTGCGCCATGATGTGGTCGGGGTGCGGGTAGCCGCCGTTCTCGTCATAGCTGATGATCACGTGCGGACGGAACTCGCGCACGAGCTTCACGAGGGGCGCGGCCGCGTGCTCGAGGGGCTGGAGCGCGAAGCAGCCGAAGGGCAGGTCCGGGAGCGGGTCGCCCTCGGGCAGGCCGGAGTCCGTGAAGCCGAGCCACCGCTGCTGCACGCCGAGCTCGGCGACGGCGCGGGCCATCTCGATCCGGCGCAGGCCGGGGAGGTCGCGCTTGCCGTGGGGGTCGTCGTCCATCGCCGCGTTGAGGATGTCGCCCCGTTCGCCTCCGGTGCAGGTCGCGACCATGACCTCGGCTCCCGCCGCGACGTAGGACGCCATCGTGGCGGCACCCTTGCTCGACTCGTCGTCCGGGTGGGCGTGGACCGCGAGGAGGCGGAAGCCCTCACGCGACACGCGGGGATGATCCTGGCTTGGCAACTCGTGCTCCTGGCTCTTCGGGGAAGGGAGCGGCCGCACATGGGCCGCCCGGGGCGGACGGTAAAATGGGAGCGTGAGCTCCGCCTATACGCCAACACCAAGAGTAGCCAATCGCTACGGCACCCCAAAGCCGAAGAAACCGATGGGCCGCGTGCGGATGCTGGTCATGGCGGTGGTCCTGGCCGCCGTGGCAGCCGTTGCCGCCGTCGCGCTGACCACGGGCAGCCCCGATGTGTCCTCCAAGGACGTCGGGTTCTCCCTCGCCTCGGAGGGGCGTGCGAGCGTGGACTTCGAGGTGACGAAGGACCGCTCCGCCACCGCGCAGTGTGCCGTGCAGGTGCTCAGCGAGAACTACGCTGTGGTCGGCTGGAAGGTCGTGACCATCGGGCCGAACAGCGCGGAGGAAGGCGCCAACGACGGCGGCACGACGGCGCACCGCACCGATGTCCGCACGGATTCGCCCGCCGTCTCCGGCGGGGTCAACGCCTGCTGGATCGTCGAGGACTGAGCTCGGCCCCCGGGACCTTCTTGGGATCTGGCCCTCCCCCCTCTAGAATGGAGGGATACGTATCGCCCCGCTTCACCGGCGTACCGGCCTACCGGTCCCACGAGGCGGGGTGTTTGCTTGCCGGTGGTGATGGCTCCGCCATCACCCGGTCGAGTGACCAAGTGCCTCCACCGGACCGGATGGGGGCCGTACCTAAGGAGTTATCCCGTGTCCACTAACAGCGCCTCCGTCGCCTGGCTCACGCAGGAGTCCTACAACCGGCTCAAGAGCGAGCTGGAGCACCTGTCCGGTCCCGGCCGGACCGAGATCGTCGCCCGGATCGAGCAGGCCCGCTCCGAGGGCGACCTCAAGGAGAACGGCGGCTACCACGCGGCCAAGGAAGAGCAGGGCAAGGCAGAGGCGCGGATCCGCCAGCTCACCCACCTGCTCAACAACGCGCACGTCGGCGAGGCTCCGGCGGACAACGGCGTCGTCGAGCCGGGCATGATGGTGTCCGCGAAGATCGCGGGCGACGTCGAGAACTTCCTGCTGGGCAGCCGCGAGGTGGCCGGTGACACCGATGTCGACGTCTACAGCGAGAAGTCCCCGCTCGGCGCCGCCATCCAGGGCAAGAAGGCCGGCGACACCGTCACCTACGCCGCTCCCAACGGCAAGCAGATCACCGTCGAGATCATCTCGGCCACTCCCTACGCCGGCTGACGACTCCGCAGTCCCGCGCCGGTCAGGCGGTGAAGAGGTCCGTCCCCCCGGGGGCGGGCCTCTTCCGTCTGAGCAGGAACGCGGCGAGGATTCCGCCGAGCGCCCCGAAGAGGTGCGCCTGCCAGGAGATGTTCGAGCCGAACCTCGGCAGGATCCCCCACAGGAGGGAGCCGTACGCGGCGAACAGGACGACGGCGAGCAGGATCTGCTTCCAGTCGCGGTTGTAGAAGCCGCGGGTGACCAGGTACGTGAAGAGGCCGAACACCACGCCCGAAGCACCGATGGTCAGCCCTCCGCCGAACAGCCATGCGCCGATGCCGGAGGCCAGCCAGCTGGTACCGACGGCGACGGCGAAGCGCCGGGCACCCTCGAGGAAGGCGAGGAAGCCGAGGACCAGCAGGGGCAGGGTGTTGCCGACCAGGTGCTGGATGCCCCCGTGGAGGAGCGGTGAGAAGAGCACGCCGTCGAGGCCGTCGACCTGCCGCGGGGCGATGGCCAGGGTCCTCACCAGGAGGTTGCCGAGCGCCGCGTCCAGCACGAACACGGCCCACATCACGGCCACGAAGCCGACGACGGTGACGAGCCCTGCCTGCGCCCGGCGCGCGAGGAGTCCCATTCCTCAGCCCCGGAGGACCACCGGCTGGAAGCCCTCTGCGCGCAGGTTGCTGAGGACCTGCTCGCAGTGCTCGTCGCCCTTGGTCTCCATGTTGATGGTGATCGCCACGTCCCCCATGCTGATGGACCCGCCGACGCGCGTGTGGTCGACACCGGTGACGTTGGCATCGGATTCGGCGATGATCCGCGAGATGGTGGCGAGCGAGCCCGGCCGGTCGTCGAGCAGCATGCGCACCACGAGGAAGCGCCCCGCGGCGGCGAGTCCGCGCTGGATCACCTTGAGCATGAGCATCGGGTCGATGTTGCCGCCCGAGAGCACCACCACCGTGTTGCCCGGGCTCGCGCCGTCCTCGGTGAGCTTCCCGTCGAGCAGCGCCGCGACCCCCACGGCGCCGGCCGGTTCGACCACCATCTTGGAGCGCTCGAGGAGGAAGATGAGCGCGCGGGCGAGGGAGTCCTCGCTGACGGTCACGACGTCGTCCACGAGTTCCCGGATGATCGAGAAGGGCAGCTGGCCGGGCCGGCCCACGGCGATGCCGTCCGCGATGGTCGAGACCTTCGTCAGGGGCACGAGCGCATCGGCCGCCAGCGATGGCGGGTAGGCCGCGGCGTTCTCGGCCTGCACGCCGATGATGCGGATCTCACGGCCGAGCTCCTTCGCCCGCGCCTTCACGGCCACGGCGACACCGGCGAGCAGCCCGCCGCCGCCCACTCCCATGAGGATGGTGTCGACGTCCGGCACCTGCTCCAGGATCTCGAGCCCGAGGGTCCCCTGCCCCGCCACGACATCGACGTTGTCGAAGGGGTGGACGAAGACGGCGCCGGTCTCATCGGCGTACTTCTTCGCTTCCGCGAGCGCCTCGTCCACGTTGTGCCCGTGCAGCACCACCTCCGCCCCGTGACCGCGCGTCGCGGCGAGCTTGGGCAGCGCGACGCCGAGGGGCATGTAGATGCGGGCGGAGATACCGAGCCGGGCAGCGGCCACGGCGACGCCCTGGGCATGGTTGCCGGCCGATGCCGCGACGACGCCGCGTGCGCGCTCGGCCTCGCTCAGCTTCGCCATGCGGTTGTACGCACCACGGACCTTGAAGGAGCCGGCGCGCTGCAGGTTCTCGCACTTGAAGGACACGGGAGAACCTGTGAGGCGGCCCAGGGCGCGGGACTGCTCGATGGGCGTCCGTGCGATGACTCCCTCGAGCGTACGGTATGCGGCTTCGACGTCGGCGAGGGTCACCGGGAGGCCGGCGTCCGCTGCGACATCGAGCACGGTGGTGGTCGCGGTGGTGGAGGTGTTCAGGTGGGTTGCTACGGTCTGCTCGGTCACGGGGATGTCTCTTCCTGGAGGGCTGGCGCCGGCGTGGCGGGGGAAGGTTCCGGGGTGCTGGCCGGTGACGACGAAGAGTTGCGCTCCGCCGTCGCCGGCCCGCTAATGCCGGGGCCTCCCCCGTGTGGCCAGCCTGCCTGCTGCACCACGGGATCGTATTCCCAGGCCCGCTGGGCGATGTAGCGCACGGAGGTGTTGAGGACCGCGAGGAGCGGGACGGAGAAGAGTGCGCCGGGGATCCCGGCGAGGAGCGTGCCACCGACCACGGCGAGGACGACGGCGAGCGGGTGGAGCGCGACGGCAGGTCCCATGATGAGCGGCTGGAGGACGTGCCCCTCCAGTTGCTGGACCAGCAGGACGATCGCGAGCATCACCAGGGCGTTGACCCAGCCGTTGGCGACGAGTGCGAGCAGGACCGCGACAGATCCCGTGGCCAGCGCGCCGACGATGGGGATGAAGGACCCGAGGAACACGAGGACGCCCAGCGGCAGCGCGAGCGGAACGCCGATGATGGCCGCACCGACACCGATACCGATGGCATCGACGGCCGCGACGAGCATCTGGACGCGGACGTAGCTCGCCATCGACATCCACCCCCGCCGGCCCGCGCCGTCCACGGCGGCACGGGCACGCACCGGCGCCAGCCCGACGGCGAAGCGCCAGATCCGGCCGCCGTCGAGCAGGAAGAAGATCAGGGCGAACACCGTGAGGAGCGTGCCAGCGCCGACGTGGCCCGCCGTCGTGCCGAAGGAGAGCGCTCCGCTGAGGATCGAGGCGCTGTTGTTCTGCACGGCGTCGGCGATGTCCTGGAGGTACCGGTCGATCTGCGTCGCGGTGAGCTGCAGCGGGCCCTGCGCCAGCCAGTCGAGCGTCTGCTGGATGCCCGCGCGGGCCTGCCCCCAGAGGCTGCCCAGCCCGAGCGCCAGCTGGCGGCCGACGAGGAGCAGTGCTGCCGTGATGAGGCCGAAGAACCCGACGAGCGTTGCGGCGACGGCGAGGCCGTTGGGCATGCGGCGGCGGAGTGCGTTCTTCAGCGGCATGAGGAGCGCTGCGACCAGTCCCGCGATCATGAGCGGGATGACCAGGAGGGAGACCTGGCCGAGCAGGTAGATCAGCGCTCCCCCGACGACGATGACGAGCCCCAGCCGCCAGGACCAGGAGGCCGCGACGCGCAGGGCGAACGGCACGTCCGTGCGGTCGTCCGTGCGCAGGGGCTGCCGTGCCTGTGCGGGCTGTGCGGGCAGCGGATCGGGCAGGGCGGCGGCACCGCGGCTCACTGCGCGCTGGATGGCGCGCTGGGGATTCGCTCCGGGGAGACGCTGCATGGGCCAATCCTTCCATAGAAGGCCCGGGCGCCCGCTATCAGAGGCCTGGCAGGATGCCCCATTCCGCGGCGAACGACGCGCCTGCCTCGAGCCACCGGAGTCCCTCGCCGGAGTTGAGGGCGTTGGCCGGGGCGGTCATCGGCTCGATGGCCACGGCCTTGCTCACGCCGGGGTAGATGGTGCTCACGTAGACGTGGGCGTAGCTGAACGAGGCGTCGGCCCAGAGGGTGACGCGTCGTCCGTCGGGAGCGGAGAGGACGTGCTCGTGGCGTCCGCCCCGGAGGCGCAGACCGGTGAAGGCCGTGTCGAACTGGATGTCCCCGATCCGCCGGCCCTCGCGCAGGTCGTGCTGCCCGGCCACGGGGGCCCTGCCCGTGGGGATAGACCGGTCGTCCGCTTCGAACATCTCGTCCGCCAGCAGTGTCAGCGTGAGCTCCTCCGTCGGTACGTCGGAGATCTTGAGGTACGGGTGGGCACCGAGCGCGAAGGGCGCTGAGTCGTCCGAGAGGTTGGTGAGCTCCTGGGTCACGGTGAGCTGCTCCTCCGTGAGTTCGTAGGTGGCCCGGTGGAGGAGGTGGAAGGGGTAGCCGTGCTGCGGGAAGACCTCGGCCTCGAGGACGGCGTGGGAGTCCCCGACGTCGATCGCCCGGTAGCCGGTGTTCCTCAGCAGCCCATGGATGGCGTTGCCCTTCGACGGCTCCGTGATGTCGAGGCGCTGCTCCTTGCCGTGCAGCGACCAGCGGCCGTCGGCCACCCGGTTCGGCCAGGGCGCCAGGAGGATCCCGCCGCCCCCGGCGGGGATGTCGCCGTCGCCCCAGGTCTCCGTCAGCGCGACGCCGTCGCACTCGTAGGACCGCAGCGCCGCGGCCAGGCTCGCGACGACGACGGTCGAGGATCCTGCGCGCAGGGTGTAGTTGGTGCCGCTGGCCGGTCGTGGAGTCGCCGAAGTCATGCAGCGATGCTACAGCTGCGCCCGCCCGGGGCCTTCTCCCTGTGCTGCCCTGGCAGGACCGCCTATGATAGGTTTTGTTCGTTTCGGTGCGGACTAGTTCGGTTCTGCCCGTCGCCCCAGGGAGGAGGATCATGCTGGCAGCAGAGCGCCACGCCGCGATCCTCGACCGGCTCGCCCGGCAGCCCGCCGTGCGGGTGAGCGGACTCGCCCTGGCCCTGGGGGTCTCGGAGATGACCGTCCGGCGCGACATCGACACCCTCGAGGCCCGTGGGGCGCTGGTCCGCGTGCACGGCGGAGCCGTACGCCCGGGCAGCCTCAGCTCGGTCGAGGCCGGTTTCGACGCCAACCGCTCGAGGGGTGGCGAAGCGAAGCGTAAGATCGCGGCTGCCGCCGTCTCCCTGCTGGCCCCCGGCATGACGGTGTCCATCACGGGTGGCACCACCACCTACGCGCTCGCCCCGCTCCTCTCCCGCGTGCAGGGGCTGACGGTCATCACCAACTCGCTGCCGCTGGCCGATGAGCTCCACCGGCTGCACGCCGCCGCACCCGGCGACGGCGCGCCCCAGGTCCTCCTCTCCGGGGGACAGCTCACGCCGTCCAAGGCCCTCGTCGGCCCGCTCGCGACCGGCACGATCACCTCCCTCCGCGCGGACCTGTGCTTCATGGGTGCCCACGGTGTGGACGCCACGGCCGGCATCACCACGCCCAACCTCGCCGAAGCCGACACGAACCGGGCGTTCGCCCGTACCTGCGGCACCCTCGTGATCCTGGCGGACGCCACCAAGATCGGCGTCGTGAGCCTCGCGCGCGTGGCCGACCTCGACACCACTGCCGCCCTCGTCACCGACCGGCAGCCCGAGGGCGAGTACGCCGCCCTCACCCGGATCCTCTGCGACCCCGTTCCCGACCCCCACCTGGAAGAGCGCCCATGACCTCCATCACCCCGACCCGCCTGTCCGACGGGCGCGAGCTGATCTACTTCGATGCGCACGAGGACAGCGCCGCGCGGCACCGCGACGCGGCAGCCACTCGTGACACGCGCGGGCTCCCGCCGCGCGGAGCCGCCGCCACCGCACGCTACGACGCGCTGTCGGGCGAGTGGATCGCCGTCGCGGCGCACCGCCAGTCCCGCACGCACCTCCCGCCCGCCGACCAGTGCCCCCTGTGCCCGACGACGCCGGCGAACCTCTCGGAGATCCCCGCGTCCGACTACGAGGTGGTGGTGTTCGAGAACCGCTTCTCCTCGTTCGGCCCGGATCTCGGTGCCCTGCCCGCCGCCCCGGAGTGGGGTACGACGGCGCCGGCGTACGGACGGTGCGAGGTGGTCGCCTTCGATTCCGCGCACGAGGGCTCCTTCGGCTCGCTCAGCCCGGAGCGTGCCAGGACGGTCATCGATGCCTGGGCGCACCGCACCGAGGCGCTGTCCGCGCTGCCCGGGATCAAGCAGGTGTTCTGCTTCGAGAACCGCGGCGCCGACATCGGCGTCACGCTCCTGCACCCCCACGGACAGATCTACGCGTATCCGTTCATCCCGCCGCGCGCCGCCGCCCTGGCGGCCCGGGCGGCCGAGTTCTTCGAAGCGTCCGGCGGAACGCAGACCCTCCTGGGGCACGCGCTGGCCTCCGAGCGCGAGTCCGGGGACCGCATGGTCATCGAGGGGAAGCACTTCAGCGCCTTCGTGCCCTTCGCGGCGCGCTGGCCGCTCGAGGTGCACCTGGTCCCCCACCGCCAGGTCGCCGACCTCGCGGGCCTGACCGGCGAGGAGCGCGATGAGCTGACCACGGTCTACCTGGAACTCCTGGGCAGGCTCGATGCCCTCTACCCCACACCCACGCCCTACATCGCGGCGTGGCAGCAGGCTCCGATCGACGACGCCCTCCGGCCCGCGAGCTACCTGCACCTCCAGCTGACCTCGCCTCGACGCGCCGCCGACAAGCTGAAGTTCCTGGCCGGCTCGGAAGCCGCCATGGGGGCCTTCATCAACGACACGAATCCGGAGAAGGTCGCGGAAGCACTCCGCGGCGCCACTCCCGCCACCGCCCGGAAGGACCAGGCATGAACTCCACAGCACAGGATCTCGCGACGGCCTTCACGGACCGGTTCGGCACGGAGCCGGACGGCCTGTGGTCCGCTCCCGGACGTGTCAACGTCATCGGCGAGCACACCGACTACAACGACGGCTTCGTGCTGCCGTTCGCCATCCGGCACTCGACGACGGTCGCCGCCGCCGTCCGGTCCGACCGGCTGGTGCGGGTAGCCTCCACCTTCGCTCCGGACGAGGACGCCGTGGTGGCCGACCTCGACGAGCTCTCGGAAGGCAGCGTGGAAGGCTGGGCGGCGTATCCGCTCGGCGTCCTCTGGGCCCTGGAGCAGTCCGGGTACCGCTGCCCCGGCATGGATCTCCTCGTCGATTCCTCCGTGCCGGTCGGCGCGGGCCTCTCCTCCTCCGCGGCGCTCGAGTGCTCGGTAGCCGTTGCAGCCAACGAACTCGCGCAGGCGGACATCTCGCGCCGGGAACTCGCCGTGATCGGGCAGTTGGCCGAGAACCGGATGGTCGGTGCACCGACCGGCATCATGGACCAGTCCGCGTCCCTCCTCGGCGAGGCCGGGCACGCCGTGTTCCTCGACTGCCGGTCCGGGGCCTCCCGGCTCGTGCCCCTCGACCTGGAGGGCGCCGGGCTCGAACTGATGGTGATCGACACCCGCGTCAGCCACTCGCATGCGACGGGAGGCTACGCCGCACGCCGCCGGTCCTGCGAGCTCGGCGCGGAGATGATGGGCGTGGCGGCGCTCAGGGACCTGTCCGTCAAGGACCTCGCCGAGGCGGCCGGCGTGCTCGACGAGGAGACGTTCCGCCGCGTCCGCCACATCGTCACGGAGAACGCGCGCGTCGAGGATGCCGTGGAGGTGCTGACGCGCAAGGGCCCTGCCGAGCTCGGGCCGCTGCTCGTGGCAAGCCATGCCTCGATGCGCGACGACTTCGAGATCTCCTGTGCGGAACTCGATACCGCGGTGGACACGGCGCTCGAGGCCGGCGCCCTCGGAGCCCGCATGACCGGCGGGGGCTTCGGCGGTTCGGCGATCGCCCTGGCACGCGTCGGGGATGTCCCTGCCATCCGCTCGGCGGTGGAAACAGCGTTCTCCGCTGCGGGCTTCCGCTCGCCGGTGATCTTCAGTGTCCTGCCCGGTGCGGGTGCCGCGCGGATCGCCTAGACCCGACAGCCCGTGCAGACCGGCCCCGAGGCCGCACAACGGGAAGGACCCGCAACCGACAGGTTGCGGGTCCTTCTGCTTCTGGTACTGCCCAGCCGGCCGGGAGGCCGGCTGCCTGCGTGTTAGTCGTCGCCCCGGAGGATCGCGAGGAGTCGGAGGATCTCCACATAGAGCCAGACGAGCGTGACGGTGAGGCCGAACGCGGCCGTCCACGAGTACTTCTGCGGGGCACCCTGGCGGACGCCCTCGCTGATCGAGGTGAAGTCGATGATCAGGGAGAAGGCCGCGAGGCCGATGGCGAAGACGCCGATGACGACGCCGAAGGGGATGCCCGTTCCGAGGAAGTCAGCACCGCGAAGGCCCCAGGGGTCGTCGTTCAGGCCGAAGACCATGAGTCCGAGGTTCAGCAGCGAGAAGGCCGCATAGCTGATCATCGCGATCATGAAGAACTTCATCGCCCTGGGCGTCGCCCGGACCTTGCCGCTCTTGAACAGGGCGAGCGTCACACCGAACACGACGAGCGTCCCGAGGACGGCCTGCATCGCGATACCCGGGAACATGCTCTCGAGGAACATCGTGATGCCGCCGACGAACAGGCCCTCGAGCCCGGCGTAGGCCAGGATCAGCGCGGGCGACGGCTCACGCTTGAACGCGTTGACGAGTCCGAGCACGAAACCACCGAGCGCGCCGACCACCATGAGGGGAAGGGCGAGGCCGGGCACGAGGAACGCGGGAACAGCGGCGCCCAGCAGGACGACGCCCAGGCACAGCAGCGTCTTGACGATGACATCGTCGAACGTCATGCGGCCCGTCTGCGCGGGGCCCGCCGACGGCTGGTTGTACATGTGCTCCAGCTGCTGCTGGTTGGCCATGGTCTGGCCCGCATACGTCGCGGTACCGAGTCCCGCCATCTGGTTGCCTCGGGTAGCCGAACGGAAGTTCTTCCCGTTGAATACCGGATTACCGCCAAGTGCCATTTTCGTTAGTCCTCCAATAGGGGGCTGGGTGTTCTCGCAACCCTACCAATTCCAACGGTTCTGCCGGGGTTTTGTTCCCGCAGCGGCAACTCGCGGGACTCCCTCCGGCAGGGAATTACAACACCAAGGTGCCTTGGTAAATCTTTTGTTACCAAACTGATCCCTTGGCGGGATGCTTTTGCGAAATCACGAAACATGCCGCTAGTAACATGATCCCCACGCCCGTGACACTCGTCACAACTGTTGATCCCGGCGGCCAGCGCCGGGCCTGCCCCCACCGTGGAGGTTCCCATCTTGATCACCCTATCGACGCCTGCACGGATCAGGAGGTCGCTGCTCCTGATGCTCGGCTTCCTGGCCATCGTGCTGATCGGCGCCCCCGCGGCGCAGGCGTCCCACCAGCCGCAGACCGCCACGAGCGTCCAGGCACAGGAATTCGACAACCGGATCGGCGGCGTCCTCCGCGGCGCCGACGGACCCATCGCCGACGTCACGGTCACCGCCGAGGGCAATGGATTCGAAGGAGAGACCACCTCCGGGCCCAACGGCGCCTGGAGCATCGGCGTCCCGGAGCAGGGAACCTACGAGGTGGCCATCGACGAGGACACCCTCCCCGAGGGCATCTCCCTCGCGGAGGGCCAGGAGAATCCCCGCGAGGTCACCTTCGCCAACACCTCCAGCGCCACCACGCTCTTCCTCTTCGGCGAGGGCATCGTCACGCAGCAGGCATCCTTCCTGGACACGCTCGCAGAGCGTGCGCTCGCAGGTTTCAGCTTCGGGCTCCTCCTCGCCCTGAGCGCCGTCGGCCTCTCCCTCATCTTCGGGACCACCGGCCTGACCAACTTCGCCCACGGTGAGATGGTCACGCTCGGCGCCGTCCTCGCGTTCGCCTTCGCGGCCGCCGGGCTCCCCATCGCCGTCGCGATCGTCCTCGCCGTCCTCGGTGGCGGACTCCTCGGGTACGTGCAGGACGCCGGGCTGTGGAAGCCCCTGCGGAGCCGCGGCACGGGCCTCGTGCCGATGATGATCGTCAGCATCGGCTTCGCCCTCGCGCTGCGCTACATCATCCAGTTCTTCTTCGGTGGCGCCACCCGGCAGCTGCCCGGTTCGCAGAGCGACATCATCGAGATGGGGTCCGTCGCGATCTCCCGCAACGACCTGACGTCGCTGATCGTGAGCCTCGTGGTCATCCTGGTGGTCGCCTTCCTGCTCCTCCGCACCCGCATCGGCAAGGCCACGCGGGCGGTGGCGGACAACCCCGCACTCGCGGCGGCCTCGGGCATCGACGTGGACCGCGTCATCCGGATCGTCTGGGTGATCGGCGGAATGCTCGCAGCCCTCGGCGGCATCCTCTGGGCCTACTACCGCCCGGGCGTCTCCTACAACATGGGCCAGCAGATCCTGCTGCTCATCTTCGCAGGCGTCACCCTCGGCGGACTCGGCACCGTCTTCGGCGCACTGGTCGGTTCGATCATCGTCGGGCTGTTCGTGGAGATCTCCACGATCTGGCTCGAGGCAGACCTCAAATACGTGGGCGCGCTGCTGATCATGATTCTCGTGCTCCTGTTCCGGCCGCAGGGTATCCTCGGCCGCCGAGAGCGCATAGGTTAGGGGCTCGTCATGGACTTCGGAAACATCCTCATCAACGCCTTCGGCGAACTGATCAGCCCGACGACGGCGGCCTACGCACTCGCCGCGCTGGGCCTCGCCGTGCACTTCGGCTACTCGGGCCTCCTGAACTTCGGGCAGGCCGGCTTCATGGCGGTCGGCGCGTACGGGTACGCCATCTCGACCCTCAGCTTCAACGCTCCGCTGCCCGTGGCCGTCCTCGTGGCACTGCTGGCCTCGGTGGTCTTCGCGATCGTGCTCGGCATCCCCACCCTCCGCCTCCGGGCGGACTACCTCGCCATCGTGACCATCGCGGCGGCGGAGATCATCCGCTACATCGTGACGACGAACGGCCTCACCGACGTCACGGGTTCGGCCAACGGACTCGCGGCGTTCGAGGGCGGCTTCTACGCGCTGAACCCGTTCCCGCCCGGCACCTACAACATCGGTCCGCTGGGCATGAACGAGCGCGACTTCTGGATCCGCATCGTGGGCTGGACCGTCGTCATCATCGCCTGCGTCGTCGTCTGGCTCCTCATGCGCAGCCCGTGGGGGCGGGTCCTCAAGGGGATCCGCGAGGACGAGAATGCGGTGCGCTCGCTCGGCAAGAACGTGTACGCCTACAAGATGCAGGCACTCGTGATCGGCGGTGTCCTCGGCTCGCTGGCCGGCATCATCTTCACGCTGCCCCGTGGTGCCGTGCAGCCCGCCAACTACGCGACCGAATTGACGTTCTTCCTCTACACCTGCCTCCTCCTCGGCGGCATGGCCACTGTCCTCGGACCGGTCATCGGCGCGATGATCTTCTGGGTGGTGCTCTCGTTGACGCAGGGACTCCTGTACGGCGCTATTGAGGTCGGCGCCATCACGTTCCTGTCCAACTCTCAAGCGGGTCAGCTGCGCTACATCCTCGTGGGTGTGGCATTGATGCTGCTCATGGTCTTCAGGCCGCAGGGCGTCCTGGGTAACAAGAAGGAGTTGGCGTTCGCATGACCGGCAACCACAACGACAGCAACCCGGACGTCACGTCGGGCACCACGAGTGCCTCCGGCGATGCGCAGGGCACAAGCGGAGCCCACGCAGCGACTCCCCCCGCCGGCGGCGTCGCCGGAGGTGCCGCGCCCTCCGGGCCGGCCTCCTCCGGCCGCGACTACATGACGGACCCGGAGCCGATCACCACCGACGCGACGGGCCCGGGGTGCCGCAAGCGGGACCCGATCGTCGTCGCACGGAACGTGACGCGCAGCTTCGGCGGCATCAACGCCGTCGACGTCGAGCACCTCGAGATCCCCCGGCACAAGATCACCGCGCTGATCGGGCCCAACGGTGCCGGCAAGACGACCCTGTTCAACCTGCTGACGGGGTTCGACACGCCCAACAGCGGCGACTGGGAGTTCGACGGCAAGCCCCTCGCCAAGGTCGCTTCGCACAAGGTGGCCCGCATGGGCATGGTGCGCACGTTCCAGCTGACCAAGGTCATGGGCAAGCTCACGGTCATGGAGAACATGCGCCTGGGCGCCACCGACCAGCCGGGCGAAAGCCTTGCCCGCGCCCTGTTCAAGGGCATCTGGGGCAGCCGCGAGCGGGAGATCACCCAGCAGGCCGAGGTGCTCCTGACGAAGTTCAAGCTCGACACGAAGCGGGACGACTACGCGGCGTCGCTCTCCGGAGGGCAGCGCAAGCTCCTCGAGATGGCGCGCGCACTCATGGTGCGGCCGCGGCTCGTGATGCTCGACGAGCCCATGGCGGGCGTCAACCCGGCGCTGACGCAGTCCCTCCTCGACCACATCAAGAACCTCAAGGCCGAGGGCATGACCGTCCTGTTCGTCGAACACGACATGCACATGGTCCGCCACATCGCGGACTGGGTCGTCGTCATGGCCGAGGGCAGGGTCGTGGCGGAGGGCCCACCGGACATCGTCATGAAGGACCAGGCCGTCATCGACGCCTACCTGGGAGCACACCACGACGTCGACCTCGGTGACTCCACGGGCATCGAGCGCCTCGAGGAGGAGCTCGCCCACGACGAGGAGTCGGTGGTCGGCACGGAGGACGAGGGCATCCTCGGACACGGCGTCACCGAGGTCGGCGGGGCACACGCCGCCGGCTCCACGCACAAGGACGAGGAGACGAAGTAATGGATGAATTCGAGGGAGACTCGGTCGTCAAGGTCACCGATCTCGTCGCGGGCTACATCCCGGGCGTGAACATCCTGAACGGCTGCAGCATCGAGGCCCGCCGTGGTGAGCTCATCGGCATCATCGGACCCAACGGTGCGGGCAAGTCGACGCTCCTGAAGGCGATGTTCGGCCTGGTGAAGGTCCACTCGGGCACCGTCGTCGTCCGCGGCCAGGACCTCACGGGGCTGAAGGCGAACCGCCTCGTCAGCCGTGGTGTTGGCTTCGTGCCGCAGAACAACAACGTCTTCGGCACGCTCACCATCGAGGAGAACCTCCAGATGGGCATGTACCAGCGGCCCAAGGACTTCAAGGAGCGCTTCGACTTCGTCGCCAGCCTGTTCCCGGAACTGGGGAAGCGGAAGGCGCAGCGGGCCGGCTCGCTGTCGGGCGGTGAGCGCCAGATGGTCGCCATGGGCCGCGCGCTCATGATGGATCCGGCGGTTCTGCTGCTGGACGAGCCCTCCGCCGGCCTCTCCCCCGTGAAGCAGGACGAGACGTTCCTCCGGGTCCACGAGATCAACCGGGCCGGGGTCTCGGTGATCATGGTCGAACAGAACGCCCGCCGCTGCCTCCAGATCTGCGACCGCGCCTACGTCCTGGATCAGGGCAAGGACGCCTACACGGGCACCGGGCGCGAACTGATGAAGGACCCGAAGGTCATCCAGCTCTACCTGGGAACCCTCGCGGACACCGCCTGAGGTCCTCGCGGTGCGGCCCGGCGGCTGCCCCGCGACGCACCGGCACCACGCATGGGTAGCTGGCCGGGTGCGGTACACGTGATGTGGGCGCACAGCGCAAGGGGTGGGCGGAACCGACAACGGTTCCGCCCACTTCCTTTTAACGACCGCTACGTTGGAAGGGAGAACCGGAAGCAGCACATCCAGGAGAGGACGCCCGCAGATGGCAGGACTGGCCAGCACCGCAATCGGCAAGGGGTTCGAGGTGGTGTTCCGCGGCATCAAGCACGTACGGCGGCACCGCCCCATCCACTCCCGCGGACTGAGGCTCGACGGCACGGTGGTGGTTCATGACCACGGCGGGCGCAGCGGCATCTCGTGGATCGACCAGCCCAGCGAGTCCCCCGCCACCGGGCGTATCTCGCGGTCCGCGGGCACGCCGGACGGACTGCCGGACATCGTCGGGCTCGCGCTGCGGATCCATCATGCAGAGGTCGGTCCCGCGCCGTCGACGTTCTCCGACGTACTGCTCTCCTCGACCGGGTGGTCCTTTCCCGGCCGCTTCGTGCTGGTGCCCCGGCTCCGGGTCTCACGCGCGCCCCTGAACACGATGATGCCCTACCGCGGCGAGGACGGGCCCGTCCTGCTCGGCGCGAGGACGATCAGCCCGGGGGCGCTGCCGTCATCCCTCAGGGGCTTCAGCCGCTCGCTCGGATCCTCGCCGTGGCAGCTCGGCCTGTACTACGCCACGCCCAGGGGCCCCTGGCAGCACTTCGGCACACTCACCCTGCAGCTGAACCCCGGGGCCGAGGAGAAGGACCTGCGATTCGACGCCGTCCTCCACCCCCTCGCAGGAACGCGGAGCTATGACTGGGCCCGGACGGTGCGCGAGCCCTCCTACGCGGTCTCCAGGCGCGAACCAGGCGACTCCTGAGGGCCCGGTAGAGCCCTCAGGAGCTTGGCGGCGGGCGGATTCCCGCCGGGCACGGCAAAGGCCCCGGCTGCACCCTCCTGGGAGGGGCGGCCGGGGCCTTTGCTTCGTACCACTCAGGGGGCGAGCCCCCGACGGGATTCCCTAGAGCTGACCGACCTCGGAACGGCTCGGCTGGGGCTTGTTGTCGGCGTCGTACTTGTAGATGCCGATGGCTGCCTCGGTGGGATCACCCTTCTCATCGAAGGAGACGGGGCCGGAGAGGCCGTCGTAGTCGATGTCCTCGCCGTTGCGCAGGAGCGTGACGCAACCAGCGAAGTCGAAGCACTTGGTGCCGTCCTTCGACACGGCCGCGAGCTGCTCGGCGATCGCCGTGCCCTCGACGCTTCCCGCTGCCTCGGAGGCGAGGGAGATCAGGTTCACGGCGTCGTAGCTCTCACCGGCGTACGCGTAGCTGGTCAGGTTCGGATCGACGGTTGCGAGGGCTTCCTGGAAGCCGGTTCCGGTGAAGGGGCCGGGGATGGTGCCCTGGGCTCCTTCGAGGGTTCCGGGATCGAGGTCCGCACTGTAGTCGGAGGTGTTGCCGTCGACCATGAACAGGGTGCTCGCGTCGATGCCCTTGGCGACGAGCAGCGGGACGATGCTCTTGGCCTCGTCGAAGCTGATGAGCACGATCGCGTCGGGCTTCGCCGCGGCGATCGCGTCCACCTGGCTGGAGAACTGCGAGTCGCCGGTGTTGAACATCTCGTTGGCCACGACCTGGCCGCCCGCCGCTTCCACGGTCTCCTGGATGTTGCTCTGCAGGCCGGTGCCGTAGGAGTCGTTCAGGGTGATCATGCCGACCGTCTGGGCACCACACGTCATGATGTAGTTGCCGAGCGTGCGGCCCTGGAGCACGTCCGAGGGAGCCGTACGGAAGTACAGGCCCTTGTCGTCCCAGTCGGTGAACTCGGGCGACGTGTTGGCGGGCGAGAACTGCACGACGCCGGCGCCGGTGATCTGGTTGATGACGGTCTTCGAGACGCCCGAGGACGCCGCGCCGATGATGGCGCTCACGTTCTGCGACAGGAGGTCCGTCACGGACTGGGTCGCGATGTCGGTCGTGGTGTCGCCGGAGTCGCGGTGCGTGATCGAGATGTCCTGGCCCAGGACACCGCCGGCCTCGTTGACTTCCTTGACGGCGAGGTTGACGCCGGCGATCTCGGGCGGGCCGAGGAAGGCGAGGGTTCCGGTGGTCGGCAGGATGGAGCCGAGCTTCAGCGGCTCGGGGCTCGTGGTCTTGCTCGCCGGTACGGCTGCAGGGTCGCCCTTCTCGCCCTGCTCCTCGCCGGCACCGCCTTCACTCTCGGGGCATGCCAGTGCCGACGCGGCAGCAGCGCTGGTCTCGGTTCCCGCTTCGGTCTCGGTGCTCCCGCCCTCGGTGCTCGAGGAGCCACCGCAGCCGGAAGCGAAGAGCGCGATGCCAAGGCCCAGTGCCGCGACCTTCGCCGCTCGCGGGGCACTCTCCCCGATGCTGGAACGCATCGGGATTCGTGTTGCAGTCATGAATTAGTCTCCTCGACCGAAAGGCTCTCACTGCCTTTGATGCTTTTGCCAGGTGTTCCTGGCTTGTAGGAAAAGCTAATCCAAAAATGTGTCTGAGATAAGGGAATCGGGTTACATCCTTGTAACGCTCGTCACGGGCCCTGCTTCGCACTCTTGACAGCGGGCGCTACTCAGTGCCCTGCCTATATTTGCAGGATCAACTGGAGGACGTCACGCAGGCGTCGTGGATGGAGTGGGTGCCCCAGCAGGGACTCGAACCCTGACTGAACAGATTTTAAGTCTGCTGCCTCTGCCATTGGGCTACTGGGGCCGTCCCGCCGCACCAGCCTACCGCGGACAGGAGTCCGGACCACTGCGCACGGGGAACGACGAAGAACGACGGCGACCCCCCGGAAGGCGGTCGCCGTCGTTCGTCGTGCGGGTACTGCCAGGCGTCAGGCAGAGGCCTTGGCCGCCGCGGCCTGGCCGGCCGGTGTGGGCGGCTGGCTCTGCAGCGCGGTGTCCTTCTTCGGCGGCGGAGTGGCCGCTTCGCGGAACTGGCGCTGCGGGGTCTGCAGGTCCGAGAGCGGTGCGAGGTCGCGCCCGAACAGGAAGCTCATGCTCCAGTTGATGATGACGCGGGCCTTGCGCTCGTACATCGGCATCGCGAAGCCGTGGTAGCCGCGGTGCGCGAGCCAGGCCGGGAAGCCCTTCATGCCGAAGCCCATGATGTTCGCGACACCCTTGAACTGGCCGAAGCCTGCCACCGCGCCGAGGTTGGTGTGGCGGTACTCCTTGACCTCGCCCACGCCGTAGTTGACGGCGAGGATGTTGGCGGCGAGGAGCTTGGCCTGGCGGACCGCGTGCTGGGCGTTGGGGACGCAGAAGCCGCCGACTCCCCCACCGGTCAGGTCGGGAACGGCCGCGACGTCGCCGGCGGTCCAGGCGTGCTCGACAGGACCGTCGTCGCCCGTGATGCGGAGTTCGGCGGTGGCGCGGACGCGACCGCGCTCATCGACCGGGAAGTCCGTGGAACGGACCACGGGATTGGCCTGGACGCCTGCGGTCCAGAGGAGGGTGTCGGTCTCGAACTCGTCGGCAGGCGTCTTGTCCGGCATGTTGATGAGCTTGAGGGTGCCGTCCAGGGCGCTGGACAGCGACGTGTTGAGGAGGACCTCGATCTGGCGTGAGCGGAGGTGTTCCACGACCCACTCGGCCTGCTCGGCCGTGACCTCGGGCATGATGCGCCCCATCGCCTCGACGAGGACGAAGCGCAGGTCGGACCGGCTGAGGCGCGCATTGGCCTTCACGGCGTCGCGGGCCGCGTCCTCCATCTCCGTGATGGCCTCGATGCCGGCGAAACCGCCGCCGACGACGACGAAGGTGAGGGCGCGGTCGCGCTCCGGGCCTTCGGGGAGGAGGGATCCGGTCTCGATGCGCTCGAGCATGCGGTCGCGCAGGGCTACCGCCTCCTCGATCGTCTTCAGACCGATGCCCTGGTCCTTCAGGCCGTCGATCGGGAAGGTGCGCGTGATGGATCCGGCGGCGACGACGACGTCGGTGTAGCCGAGCTCGAAGGACTCGCCACCACCGGTGGGGGCGATCGTCGCTGTGCGGCCGGCGTGGTTGATCGAGGTCACCTTGCCGGAGATGAGCTCCGTCTTCTTCAGGTGCTTGCGGTGGGACACGATCGCGTGGCGCGGCTCGATGCTTCCCGCGGCGACCTCCGGGAGGAAGGGCTGGTAGGTCATGTAGGGCAGGGGATCGACGAGCGTGACGATTCCGCCGTGGTCCTTGACCTGCTTCTGCAGCCTGTGCGCGACGTACAAGCCGACGTAGCCGCCGCCGACGACGAGGATGCGCGGGCGGTCGGAGAGGTGTGGGTTCGATGCCATTCCTCGATGCTACCGGACTTTGTGAAAATCTTCACTAGCTCGGAGGCGGGCCAGGAACCCCTTCCCGGCCCTGCTCGTCGCGGGCCTCCGGCACGCGGTCCATGCGCCCGGTGTCGTCGTCCTGGGGCACGGGTCGGCGCTTCCGCACGCGGGCCGTGTGCACGGCCCCGCCCAGCAGGACAGCGATCATCAGGCCCCCGAAACCGAGCACCACGAACGCGGACACGTCGTGCACCGGGGTGAGGGGATCCTCGGCCACGGGGGCCGGTGGTGCCGGGATGACCTCCGCCGGCGGCAGGCTGGGCTGAACCGGAGCCGCCTCGGGTGCCTGGCCCTCCCGCCGGTAGAGCTGGATCCACTCGGCCATGCTGCCGAGCCGGTTCTCGGCCGGCACGCTGATGTCGTCCCCCACGGCGGCGGCGACATCGAGCACGCCGTAGCCGTAGAGGGTGTCGAAGCCGGGTGGGCCGGCATCCCTGGCGGTGTCCACGATCCGGTTGACCACCTGTGCGGCCGAGAGGTCGGGGTACCTGGACCTGATCAGTGCGGCGACACCGGACACCAGGGGCGCCGCCCCGGACGTCCCGGACCAGTCGGCGTAGGAGCCGCCCGGCAGTCCGCCGACGAGGTTCTCGGACGGCGCGGCGACGGCGATGCTGATGCCCTCGCTGGACGCTTCCGCGCTGGCCACCCCCGCCCGGTCGAGTCCGGCCACGGCGAGGACGCCGGGGATGGTCGCGGGCGCGCCGACCTGCGCCAGGCCGCCGGCGCGGTTGCCGGCGGCCGCGACGATGACGACGTCGTTCTGCTCCGCGTACAGGAAGGCTTCGTCCCAGCTCTCGGGCCAGGCGGTACTGGTGCTGCCGAGGGACATGTTGATGACGTCGGCACCGTTGTCCACGGCCCAGCGGACGGCGTGGGGCACCTGCTCGTCCACCGGCACGCCGGCAGGATTCGGGCCGCTGTTCGAGCCCTCGATCCAGAGGGAGACGGCGAGCAGGTGGGCTTCGGGCGCGACGCCGACGATGCCGTCCGGCCCCCGCCCGTACTGGCTGTACGGCTCGGGCGGGGGCGTCGCGGCGGCAGTGCTCGCTCCGGAGGGTCGGGTGGCCGGCTGGGCGGGCTCCGGCTGGTCGGTGTGTCCGCGCCCGGCCAGGAGGGAGCCGACGAGGGTCCCGTGAGCCGGGACCTCGCCGATGCCGCGCTGTCCCCGAGGGTCCCCCGCTCCCGAGGCATCCGTCCCACCGATCACGGCCCCGGCGAGGTCGGGGTGGCTGCCGTCGATCCCGCTGTCGATCACGGCCACCGTGACACCCTCGCCCTGCGTGCTCTTCCAGGCCTCGGTGATCCCGTAGTCCTCGAGCCAGTACTCCTTGGCGCGGACCTCGTCCGCCGCCGCGGGCAGGGCTGCAGGCAGCAGGACGGCCAGGACGACGGCGGAAGCCGCCCCCGACCGCAGAGTCAGGCGCCCCGTGCTGCGCATCGGCTCAGCCGTTCCGCTCCGCGACGCTCAGCGCTATGCCGTCGAGGATGTCGTGCTCGCTGGTGATCGCACGGGTGACACGTCCGTCGGTCACGGCAGCGACCCGCTCCACGATCGACTTCCAGATCAGCGCGCCCGCCCCGATCACGTCCACGCGTCCCGGATGCATGTAGGGCAACGCGGCCCGCGCCGCGCGCGGCATGTGCAGGAGGTCCGACGCCGCCGCCGAGATCACCGCGATGGGCAGCTCCGATCCGTGGATGCGTTCCGCCTGGTACTCCGGCAGGTCGAGCGCATGCGCGGTCACCGTGGTGACGCTTCCGGCGACCCCGACGATCTTGGTGACGCGCTCCAGCGGGACTTCGGCCGCCGCCTCGTCCATCAGGCGCCCTACTTCGGCCTCCATGGCCTCGATCTGGTCCTCGTGCGGGGGGTTGTCCTTGAGGAAGCGCTCCGTGTAGCGCACGCAGCCCATGTCCGTGCTGCGTGCGGCGATCAGTCCGGCGGTGGTGCCCGCCACGAACTCCGTGCTCCCCCCGCCGAGATCGATCACCAGGACGGTCTCGTTCCCGCCCGTGGCGAGGACGCTCACCGCGCCGTCGAAGGACAGCTTCGCCTCCTCGTCCCCGGAGATGACCTCGGGTTCCACGCCGAGCCGGGAGCGGATGCCGTCGACGAAGTCCTGGCGGTTCTCGGCGTCGCGTGATGCGGAGGTGGCGACGAAGCGCACGGGCGGGTTGCCGTGCCGGTCGATGAGCTGTGCGTACTCCTCCGTGGCGGCGAAGGTGCGAGCGAGCGCCGCCTCGGACAGCCGTCCGGTCGCATCCACGCCCTCGCCGAGGCGGACCACGCGCATGAGGCGGACGACGTCGGTCAGGACGCCGTCCTCGACGTCCGCGATGAGGAGCCGGATGGAATTGGTCCCGCAGTCGATGGCAGCTGTGCGCATTACTTCTCCTCGCTGGTTGCGGTGGGGCCGGTCGCGGCGCTCCGTCGTGCCTCGCGCTTCGCCTCGAGCTCCTCGGGGCTCAGTCCCTGCGTCCGGGTGTGCCTGCTGAGGTCGGCGTCCGGCGCCTGGCCGGTGGTGTCCCACGCCCCCTCGCAGTAGCAGCGGTCGAGCGTCCACCACTGCGCGATGCGCTCGATCGCCTCGTCGCCGAGCGGGTTGACGCCGGGGCCGGCTGCGAGCGAATGGCCCACCAGCACGTGCAGGCACTTGACCCGCGTCGGCATCCCTCCGGCGGACACGCCGTCGATCTCGGGTACCGGGCCGGTGCCGGCGCGGGCCCCCACGGCGTCCCGCGCCGCGAGGTACGCCTCGTGCGCCGAGCGGTAGCGGGCGGCGAGGGCGGTGTCGGCGGAGAGCCGGCTGCTCATCTCGGTCATGACGCCGTCGGCCTCGAGGCGCGAGACGGCGGAGGTGATCACGGGGTGGCTGAGGTAGTAGGTCGTGGGGAAGGGGATGCCGTTCGACAGGCGCGGAGCCGTCGTGGCGACGAGCGGGTTGCCGCACACGCACCGGGCCCCGATCTCGACGACGTCCCGCACGGGCCGGCCGAGCTGGCGGCTGAGGACGTCGAGATCGCGTGCGCTCGGGGTCCTCGGATCCTGCCCCTGGTTGTCCTGGGCATCGTGCTGGTCCTGCTGGGTCACGCTGTTCCTTCCTGGTACGCCGCCGTGGGCGTACGGTTCACGGCGGGCGGCGGCACCGATGGTGCCTGTGGCCCGCCGCTCAATCTGTTGCTGCGCGCGCGACCGAGCTCCAGAGGGAATCCACCCAGGGGAGATCGGCAGGGTCCGTGGCGGAGCCCTCCCCAGTGCTCTCCTCGAGGCCGTCGGAGCCCTTGACCAGGTACCGGGTCTCCCCCGGCATCACGAGGAAGATGCGCTCCCGCGCCTGCTGCTTCACGAATGCGGGATCGTTCCAGCGCGCGAGCTCGGACTGGTAGTCGGCCTGTTCCTGCTGCTGCCGTGCGATGTCGGCTCGCAGCGCGTCGAGCTCGGACTGCTGCTGGAGGTACCTGCTCACGGACGGCGCGAGCAGCACGATCACGGCGATGAGGACGACGGCGAGGGCGAGCAACCGGCCGGAGAAGGACTTCGCCGGGATCGGGGTGGCTTCCTCGGCCGGCTGGATCGCGGAATCGACGCGCTTGGAGCCGAGCCGTCCACGACGGATGCTCCCCGCGAGCTGCGACCGTTCGGCCGCGCGGGCTTCCGAGGGGGACGCCGCTTTCGAGGCGCCCGGGCCGCTGGTCGCCCGGGGCGTGCCTGCCGGCGTCGTTCCGGCGGGGCTGCGCGGTGTACGCGCGTCCGGAGCGGCCGTGGCGCGGGGGTCCTTGGTCGCCGAGGGGCCGGCCGCGCGCGGGGCGGACGGCTTCCGGGGGGACGACCCGGCGGGCCGGGGTTGCGCCGGGCGCGCCGGGCCCGGCACGTGGCCGGTTCCCCGGGTGCCGGCGCCGGAGGGCGCCGGCGATCCGGAGCCCCTGGAACCGTGTGCAGGTGTCTGGCCCCTGTCCGTCCCGGGGGCCAGCCGTTCCTCCGCCGCAGGCGTCGGACGGCCGGCTCGCGGCACGTTGGGGCGGCGGGCAGTCATGAAGCTCCTCGTCAATGCTCTCGCGTATGGTCGCGTCGGGTCCCTCGCCGAACCCGTCTAACGAGGGTAACCGCCCTCCGCCTCAACTGAGGATCAACTATGCCGTGAAACGCGGGAAGGCGGCCCGGCCGGCGTAGCGTGCGGCGTCGTCGAGCTCCTCCTCGATGCGCAGCAGCTGGTTGTACTTCGCGACGCGCTCGCTGCGGGCGGGCGCACCGGTCTTGATCTGGCCGGCGTTCGTGGCCACACAGATGTCGGCGATCGTGGTGTCCTCGGTCTCGCCGGAGCGGTGCGAGGTGATCGTCGTGTAGCCGGCACGCTGCGCCATGGAGATGGCGTCGAGCGTCTCGGTCAGGGTGCCGATCTGGTTGACCTTCACCAGGAGCGAGTTCGCCGTCCCGTTCTGGATGCCCCTGGAGAGGCGCGTCGGGTTCGTGACGAACAGGTCGTCACCGACCAGCTGCACCTTGTCACCGATCGAGTCCGTGAGGTGCTTCCAGCCTTCCCAGTCCTCCTCGTCGAGGGGGTCCTCGATGGAGACCAGCGGGTAGTCGCGGACGAGCTCCACGTAGTAGGCGCTCATCTCCTCGGTGCTGAGGGACTTGCCCTCGAACTGGTAGGCGCCGTCCTTGTAGAACTCCGAGGCGGCGACGTCGAGTGCGAACGCGATGTCCGTCCCCGGGGTGTAGCCGGCGCGCTCGACCGCGGAGGTGATGAGGTCCAGCGCGTCACGGTTGGACGGCAGGTTCGGCGCGAAGCCGCCCTCGTCGCCGAGGCCGGTCGCCAGGCCCTTCTCCTTCAGCACGGCCTTGAGCTCGTGGTACACCTCGACGCCCCAGCGGAGGCCCTCGGAGTAGGACTGCGCGCCGAGCGGCACGATCATGAACTCCTGGACGTCGACGTCGGAGTCGGCGTGCGAGCCACCGTTGAGGATGTTCATGAGGGGAACGGGCAGGACATGCGCGTTCGGTCCGCCAAGGTAGCGGTAGAGCGGGAGGGCCGAGGACTCGGCCGCTGCGCGGGCGATCGCCAGGGAGACGCCCAGCATGGCATTGGCGCCCAGGTTCGACTTGTTCTCGGTGCCGTCCAGGTCGATCATCGCCTGGTCGATGGCGCGCTGGTCCGCGGCGTCGAAGCCGAGGAGGGCCGGCTGGATCTGCTCGATGACCGCCTCGACGGCCTGGAGGACGCCCTTCCCGAGGTAGCGGTCCTTCTCGCCGTCGCGGCGCTCGTTGGCCTCGAAGGCCCCGGTGGAGGCACCGGAGGGGACGGCCGCGCGGCCGAAGGTGTCGTCGTCGAGCAGGACCTCGACCTCGACCGTGGGGTTACCGCGGGAATCGAGGATTTCCCTCGCGTGGATGGCATCGATGATGGCCATGGATTTGCTCCTCTTCGTTGGAGTGTAGGGGTTCACATCTTGTTGGGACGTCTTTGTCAGAGCAACGGAGGTGTTGCTCCAGCCTAGTTCACGCAGTCACGGCCGTGGTGTGCATCACCCGGATGTGACGCCGCGGCCCCGTGTCCCGCGATGCTCACGCACCGTCGGGGACGCCCTGCTGGTAGTCCAGCACAGCACGGCGCAGTGCCCGCTCGGGATCGACACCGGCTGCGACGGCCCGGCGGACCACCTCCAGCAGCTCGCCGCCGATCTCGGCCTCTCCGGACCCGGCCCGGCCGTCACCGGCCTCCCCCGCGCGCTTGACCGTCTTGGCGGCGAAGGCGAGGGCGGGAAGGTGGCGGGGAATGCCGTCGAAGGGCGAGGTGCGGCCGGGCCGCTCCTGCTGCTTGACCGCCTGCCAGGTCGCCACGATCTCGTCCACCGATGCGGGGAAGGCGCCCTGCAGCGAGCCGTCCGGCCGGAACACGTGCGGGTTCCGGCGGACGAGCTTCGCCGTGAGCCCTTCCGCCACGTCGGCCAGCCCGAAGGAGCCCTGCTCGGCCTGCAGCTGCGCGTGGAGGACCACCTGGAACAGGACATCGCCGAGTTCACCGCGCAGCTCCCCGAGGAGGTGGGCGTCGGGTTCCCCGGACCGGGCGACGTCGTCGACGGCCTCGTAGAGCTCGTACGTCTCCTCCACCAGGTACTCGAGCAGGCCCGCGTGGTCCAGCGCGGCCGTCCACGGACAGTGGCGCCGCAGCAGGTCCACCACCTGGACGAGGCGATCGACCGCCGCGCCGGGGAGCGGTCCGGGTGCGGCGCCTGCCGCGGGCTCCGCCACCGGGTCCGCTCCCGCGTTCGTCAGGCGGACGCCTGGTCGGCAGCCCGGTCGAAGCTCACGGCGATGTGCTCGGCGAGCGCCTCGCGGTCCTCGAGCGGCAGGAAGGCGGCGTCGACGGCGTTGAGCGTGAGCTCCAGCAGGTCGCCCAGGTCGTAGCCGAAGGTGTCGACGAGCAGTTCGAACTCGCCCGTAAGGGTCACTCCGCTCATGAGCCGGTTGTCCGTGTTCACGGTGACCTTGAAGCCGAGCTGGTACAGCAGGTCAAAGGGGTGGGCGTCGATGGTGTTCCCGAAGGCCTCGACGGCACCGGTCTGCAGGTTGGACGACGGGCACAGCTCGAGCGGGATGCCCCGGTCGCGGACCCACGAGGCGAGGCGGCCGAGGTTCGCGATGCCGACTTCCTCGCCGTCCGCCGCCTCCTCGTCCGCGGATTCCTCGATCTCGATGTCCTCGGCGATGCGGACGCCGTGGCCGAGGCGCAGGGCCCGACCCGCGACGAGGGCGTCCTGGATGCTCTCCAGCCCGGCTGCCTCACCCGCGTGGACGGTCACCGGGAACTGCTCCGAGGCGAGGTACGTGAACGCCTCAGTGAAGCGCGACGGCAGGAAGCCGTTCTCCGCTCCGGCGATGTCGAAGCCGACGGCGCCGCGATCACGGTGGCGCACCGCGAGCTCCGCGATCTCCTGGCCGCGGTCGGCGTGGCGCATGGCGGTGATGAGCTGGCCCACCTGGATGAGGCGTCCGGCGGCGATGGCCGCGGCGGCGCCCGCCTCCAGGCCCTCCTGCACGGCCTCGACGGCCTCGTCGAGCGTCAGCCCCTTCTGCGTGTGCTGCTCGGGTGCCCAGCGCACCTCGCCGTAGACCACGCCGTCGAGCGCGAGGTCCTCCACGAACTCTTTGGCCACCCGAATGAGGCCCTCGCGCGTCTGCATGACGGCGATGGTGTGGTCGAAGGTCTCGAGGTACCGCTCGAGCGAGCCGGAGTCCGCGGACTCGCGGAACCAGCGCCCGAGGGACTCGGCATCCGACGCCGGCAGTTCGTGGCCGATCCCGGCGGCGAGTTCGAGGATGGTGGCCGGCCGCAGGCCGCCGTCGAGGTGGTCGTGCAGCGAGATCTTCGGCAGGGTCTGGATGTCGATGGCAGCGTCGGAGACGGCGTCGTTCTGGGTGTGGGTCACGCTGCCAAGCCTACGCGATGCGCCTCACGAGGGGCTCGTCTCCCGGACCGGCCCGGCCTCCTCCTGGACCTCCTCGAGGGAGGCCCGGAGCGGCGTCGCCCCACGGACCAGTGCGATCACGCGGTCCACGACGAAGCCGATGCCGACGGCGATCCCGACGGCCACGGCGACACCGAGCAGGTGGTTGTGCTCGAACCAGGTCCCGGCGACGGCGCCGATACCCACCGAGTAGCCCGCCCACACCGTCCCGGAGAGCGCCGTGAGGGCCACGAAGCGGCGCCGCGAGTAGCCGGTCGCCCCGGCCGTCAGGTTGACGGCCACGCGCCCGATCGGGATGAAGCGCGCCACGAGGATCAGCGACGCGGCCCTCTTCGAGAGTTCGGTGCCCGCCCAGCTGAAGGACCGCTGCACCCGGGGCCGCCTCATCCAGCGGAACCGGGTGGTACCGATCCCCCGGCCGATCCCGTAGGCGACGTTGTCGCCGAGGAACGCGCCCAGGGCTGCGACGAGGATCAGCAGCCACGGGTTCGGGACGCCCTGCGTGATGACGAGGGACGCGAGCCCCACGACGACGGATTCGCTGGGGAACGGCGGGAAGAACCCGTCCACCACACAGCAGACGAGGACGAGGAGGTACACCCAGGGTTGCTCGGCAGCGGCGAGCACGAACCCGCTGATGCCGTCGAGTGCGCTGGTCATCGCGTCCATCCGGGGTTCCTCCGCTCGTCCGCCCCGCGTGTCCGCATCCCTGGACGGGAACGGAAGCGGAAACCGGGGCCCGACGCCGGAGTGCCGCGGTTCCGGTCGAACCGCGATGCGTCACCCTGCGCCTGCCTTCGACGCTACCGGCGGGCCCCCGGCCGGGTCGTCGCCCTTGTGGGCGACCTGCGCCGCGGCGGGCCTCACCCCATGGGATGAGGCCCACGGGCCGTGCCCCTAGGGGGTTTCCCCGGTCACGGCCGGTACGGCTAGGCGATGCGGTCGATGATGAGCTGATGTGCCGGGCGTGATCCTTCCGGAGCGATCACGACGGCATCGGCCAGGGCCTCGCGGGCTCGGTCGAACTTGTCCGGCGTATCGGTGAGCAGCGTCATGAGCGGCTCGCCGGCCCGCACGTGGGCGCCGGGCTTCGCGTGCAGCCGCACGCCCGCGCCTGCCTGCACCTGGTCCTCCTTGCGGGCGCGGCCGGCACCGAGACGCCATGCCGCGATGCCGACCGAGAGCGCGTCGAGTCCCACGAGGACGCCGTCGGCCGGTGCGAGGATCACCTCGGACTCCTTCGCGACCGGCAGCGCGGCGCGGGGATCCCCGCCCTGTGCCTCGATCATCCTGTTCCACACGTCCATCGCGCGGCCGTCCCTCAGCGCGGCCGCGGGATCGGCGTCGTGCACCCCGGCGCAGGCCAGCATCTCCTCCGCGAGGCGCACGGTGAGCTCGACGACGTCGGCCGGCCCGCCGCCCGCGAGCACCTCCACGGATTCCTCGACCTCGATGGCGTTGCCGGCGGTGAGGCCGAGCGGGGTGCTCATGTCGGTGAGGAGCGCCACGGTGTTGACGCCGGCGTCCTTGCCGAGCGCCACCATGGTCTCGGCGAGCTCGCGCGCCTGGTCGAGGTCCTTCATGAACGCGCCGCTGCCGACCTTCACGTCCAGGACGAGCGAACCGGTCCCCTCGGCGATCTTCTTGCTCATGATCGAGGACGCGATGAGTGGGATGGCCTCCACGGTGCCGGTGACGTCGCGCAGGGCGTAGAGCTTCTTGTCGGCGGGCGCGAGGCCGGTGCCTGCGGCGCAGATGACGGCGCCCACCTCCGCGAGCTGCCGCATCATGTCGTCGTTGCTGAGGTGTGCCTGCCAGCCGGGGATGGACTCGAGCTTGTCGAGGGTTCCTCCGGTGTGGCCGAGCCCGCGCCCGGAGAGCTGCGGGACCGCCACGCCGAACACGGCGACCAGTGGCGCGAGCGGCAGTGTGATCTTGTCACCCACGCCGCCGGTGGAGTGCTTGTCGCTGGTCGGGCGACCGAGCGAGGAGAAGTCCATGCGCTCCCCCGAGGCGATCATGGCCGCCGTCCAGCGGGAGATCTCTGCCCGGTCCATGCCGTTGAGCAGGATCGCCATGTTGAGGGCCGCCATCTGCTCGTCGGCGATGACGCCGCGCGTGTAGGCGTCGATGGTCCAGTCGATCTGCTCGGGGCTCAGCGTGCCCCTGTCACGCTTGGTTCGGATGATGTCGACGGCGTCGAAGGCTTCGGTCATGGCGGATCCTCGGGTTGTTCGGATGACCGTCCGGCTCCTCGTGGGCTCCGCACGGTCTCGGTGGTTCGGACTGGACGGGAGGGGCGCGGCCCGTGCGGCCGCGCCCCCGGGTCAGGCGAGGTGCTGCGGGCCGAAGGCGTCCGGCAGGACCTCGTCCATGGTGCGGATGCCGCTCACCGTCATGAGCACCATCTCCGGCGCCCTGAACTCGTAGAGCAACTGGCGGCAACGCCCGCACGGCATGAGGGTATTGCCCTCGCCGTCCACGCAGCTGAAGGCCCGGATGCGCCCGCCGCCGCTCATGGCCAGCGCGCTGACGAGCGCGCACTCGGCGCACAGGGTCAGGCCGTAGGAGGCGTTCTCCACGTTGCAGCCGGAGATGATCCGGCCGTCGTCGAGCAGTGCCGCAGCTCCCACGGGGTACTTCGAATAGGGGACGTAGGCGCGTTCCATCGCGTCCCTCGCCGTGGCGGCGAGCTCGTCCCAGGGGATCTCGTTCTCGGGGATCTCGTTCTCGGTCATGCTGCTGAGCCTCCTAGCCCTTGATGTACGGGATGCCGCTGGCTCCCGGTGCCCTCGAGCGGCCCACGAGGCCCGCGACCGCGAAGACCGTCACCACGTAGGGCAGCATGCGCAGGAACTGGTCCGGCACCGGCGTGCCGAGCAGGCTCAGCACGTTGGACAGGTTGGTGGCGAAGCCGAACAGCAGGGCCGCGAAGAACGCGCCGATCGGATTCCAGCGCCCGAAGATGAGCGCTGCCAGGGCGATGTAGCCCTGGCCCGCCGTCATGTCGCGGCCGAAGCCGGAGACGGCCACGAGCGTGAAGAAGGACCCGCCGATGCCCGCCACGACGCCGGCGAGCAGCACGTTCATGAAGCGCATCCGGTTGACGTTCACGCCCAGGGTGTCCGCCGCCTTCGGGTGCTCGCCGACGGCGCGCGTCCGCAGGCCCCAGCGCGAGTGGTAGAGCGCCACGTAGACCACGGCGACCGCGACGTACATCAGGTAGCCGACGATGGTCTGCTGGAACAGGATCGGGCCGATCACCGGGATGTCCGCGAGCAGCGGGATCTCGATCACGGGCAGGCGCGGCGGCGAGTTCCACCGTTCCGCGTCCTCGCTCAGCACGGCGGAGAACAGGAAGCCCGTGAGACCGGAGACGAGCACGTTCAGCACCACGCCGACGATCACCTGGTTCACCACGTACCGGATGCTGAAGACGGCCAGGACGAGGGACACGAGGACGCCGGCGACCGCCGCCGCCAGGAGCCCCACGACGGCGCTGCCCGAGAGCGATCCGGCCACCGCTGCGGCGAAGGCCCCGAAGAGGAGCTGTCCCTCGATGGCGATGTTGACCACGCCGGACCGCTCGCAGAGCACGCCCGAGAGCGAACCGAAGATCAGCGGGACCGCGAGGGTCACCGACCCCGCGAGGAGCCCGTAGAGGGCGACGTTCGGGGTGCGCGCGCTGCCGACCACCCAGGTGAGGAAGGCGACGAGGAACAGGACGGCGAACACCGCCAGAACCCAGGCGGGTACCTTCCGCCCCGAGCGGGTGCGGAGGATCGCGAGGACGGCGAGGCCGAGCATCGCCAGGGCCGCGATCCACCCGATCACCGGGGCGGAGACCACGATCGACGGAAGGACGATCGGATCGTTCTCCTCGGAGAGCCTGAACGTGACGTCGTTGCCCGGTGCGCCGAGCGCGAAGACGAGGAGGGCGAAGAGGGCGACGACGGAGAGGATGATCGGATTCTTCCAACTCCGTACGTTCGCCTCGCCGGCGCCGCGGACGGGCGCCGTGGTGGTTGCTGTGCTCATGCTGCTGCTCCGGTCGAGGCTGGCGTGCGGGTCGTGGAGCCGCCCTTGCCGGCGCGCGTGGCTCCGGGCGTGGGGAGGCGGAACAGCGCGCGGACGAGCGGGGGCGCTGCGATGAAGAGGACGATCAGCGACTGCACCACGAGGACGATATCGATGCTCGTACCCGTCGAGGCCTGCATGGTGACTCCCCCGGCGCGGAAGGCGCCGAAGAGGATGCCCGCCGCGAACGTCCCCCACGGCGAGGAGCGTCCGAGGAGTGCGACGGTGATGGCGTCGAAGCCGAAGCTCGCGGCGACACCCGATGTCAGCACCTTCTCCGTCCCGGCCACCTGGGCCACTCCGGCGAGGCCCGCGAGGGCACCGGCGATGGCCATGGCGAGGATGTAGCCCTTGCTGACATTGACGCCGGCGGTGCGGGCCGCGCTCGCGTTGGCGCCGACCGCCCGCAGCTCGAAGCCCACGGTGGAGCGGTTGAGCAGCCACCACACGAAGACGGTGGCGAGCACCGCGACGACGAAGCCCCAGTGCAGGCGGAAGGCCGGACCGAGGAGCGGCGGGTACAGGGCCGTCGCGTCGAGCTGCGGACTGATCGGGTTCGTCGAGCCGGGGCGCTGGAACGCGGGAGTGCTGAGGAAGTAGAGCACGAGGTTCGTCGCGATGTAGTTGAACATGATGGTGAGGATGACCTCGTGGGCGCCGGTGCGGGCCTTGAGGAGTCCCACCAGGCCCGCCCAGACGGCGCCTCCGACCATGCCCGCGAGGATCACGAGCAGCAGGTGGATGCCGACGGGCAGGTGCAGCGTGAAACCGACCCAGCCCGCGAAGGTCGCGCCGATCAGGATCTGACCCTGCGCGCCGATGTTGAAGAGACCCGCTCGGAAGGCGAGCGCCACGCCGAGCCCCGCGCAGATGAGCGGCGTCGCCACGGTCAGGGTCTGCGTCAGCGGGTAGATCATCCGGGTGAAGGAGTCCCCCTCGAAGTTGAAGACCGAGCCCTGGAAGAGCGCGATGTACGCACCCGATGCGGCGGTCCATGCGGCGCCGAGGGTGTCCTGGGGCCGGCTGAAGAAGTACGACGACGCCCGCGCCACGTTCTGGTCCGTCACCGCGATGAGGAGGCCACCGAGGATCAGGGAGAGGACCACGGACAGGAAGGCGACGAGCGCGTTCCCCGTCATGATGCGCTGCAGGAGCGTCGACTCGGGCGAGGGACCGGCGCCGAGACCGGCGGCCGTCGCGGGAACGGCGGGAGGCGGGAGCTCACCGCCCGCCGTCTCGACGGCGTTCTCGAGGCGCACCTCGTCCTGGCGAGCGCTGTCCTTCGCTTCCCGGCGGGTCGGCCGCACGTCGCCGTCGTTGGCCGGGGGTACCGGCCGGTCGTCCTGCGGGGTCACAGGTTTCCTCCTTGAACGTCGTGTGCCTGCGCGAGCGCTTCGTCGGCGGGCATGCCGGCCATCATGAGGCCGAGGACATCGCGCGACACGTCGCCGGGCACGATGCCCATGAGGCGGCCGCGGTAGAGCACGGCGATCCGGTCGGCCAGTTCCAGGACCTCGTCGAGTTCCGTGGAGACGATGATGACGGGCGTCCCGCCGTCGCGCTCCGCGACGATGCGTCGGTGCAGGAACTCGATGGATCCGACGTCGACGCCGCGGGTGGGCTGCGAGGCGATGAACAGTTTGAGCGGCCGCGAGAACTCACGGGCCATGACGACCTTCTGCTGGTTGCCGCCGGAGAGCGTGCCGGCCGCCGCGGAGGCCGACTGCGTGCGGACGTCGTACTCGGCGATCTTCTCGTCGGCGTTCTTCTGGATGGCCGACGGCGACATGGACAGGCCGCGCGCGAAGGGGGCGTCGTCGTACCGGTTGAGGATGAGGTTCTCGGCGACGGAGAACGTGCCGACGAGGCCCTCGACGCTGCGGTCCTCCGGGACGAACCCGACGCCGGCGTGGATGATGTCCTTGACCCTGCGGCCCACGAGCTCCTCGCCGCCGAGGGTGATGGAGCCCGTGACGTGGTCCTGGAGTCCCATGATGGCCTCGGTGAGCTCGGTCTGGCCGTTGCCCTGCACGCCCGCGACCGCGAGGATCTCCCCCTGCGCGACGTCGAAGCTCAGGCCGTCCACCACGCGCTGGCCGTTGGCGGCCTGGACCGTGAGGTCCCGGACCCGGAAGGTCACCTCGCCGCGCACGGCGGGCTTCTTGTCGAGCGTGAGGCTGACCGAGCGTCCCACCATGAGGGACGCGAGCTCGGTGGTCGGGGCGCTCGGGTCGGCCGTTCCGACCACCCTGCCGCGCCGGATCACGGTGATGACGTCGGACACGGCCTTGACCTCGCGCAGCTTGTGGGAGATGAAGACGATCGACTTCCCGTCGGCCTTCAGCTGCGCCATGATCCCGAGGAGCTCGTCCGTCTCCTTCGGCGTCAGCACCGCGGTCGGTTCGTCGAGGATCAGCACCTCGGCGTCCCGGACGAGCGCCTTGATGATCTCGACGCGCTGCTGCACTCCGACCGGGAGGTCCTCGACCACGGCGTCGGGATCGACGTCGAACCCGTACTGGTCCGAGATCTGCCGGATGCGCGTGCGCGTCTCCTGCAGGTTCAGCATGCCGCCCGCCTTCGTGGCCTCGTTGCCCAGCGCGACGTTCTCTGCCACGGTGAAGACCGGCACGAGCATGAAGTGCTGGTGCACCATGCCGATGCCCGCAGCCATCGCGTCACCCGGGCCCTTGAAGGTCACGGGCTTGTCGTTGACGAGGATCTCGCCCTCGGTCGGGTCGTACAGTCCGTACAGCACGTTCATGAGCGTGGACTTGCCGGCCCCGTTCTCACCGAGCAGGCTGTGGACCTGCCCGGGTTCCACCACGAGGTCGATGGAATCGTTGGCGACGAGCGATCCGAAGCGCTTCGTGATGCCGATCAGTTCGAGTTTCACAACCCAGCCAGCCTGTTCTGTTCTGTTGTCTCCGTGGAGGTCATCGGAAAGGATACCGGCTGCGGCTTCGGGGCACGCATCCGGTCCGAACGCAAACCGCCTTCCTCCCGGCGGGGTGCCGCAGGAGGAAGGCGGTGTGCGCTGCGCTGCTGTATTACTTGGGGCTGGCGGCCGAGTCGACCGTGATCTCGCCCGAGATGATCTGTTCCTTCAGCTCGTCGAGCTTGGTCTGCAGATCGGCGGGCACGTTGGCCTCCTGGTCGTGGAACGGCGCGAGCGCCACTCCGCCGTTCTCCAGGGTGCCGACGTACGGCGCGTTGTCGAAGTTGCCCTCGACGTCGGTGCTGATGACGTCCTCGACGGCGTCGCCCATGAGCTTCATGACGGAGGTGAGGATGAACTCCTCGCCCTTGCCGGCCGTCTCGTAGCCGTCCGAGTCGACCCAGATCGCCTTGACGTCCTTGCCCGCGGCGTTGGCCTCGATGACGGCGTCGAGCGTTCCGGAACCCACCGGACCGGCGACCGGCATGATGATGTCGGCACCCTCGTTGATGAAGTTCTGGGTGTTGGTCTTGCCGGCGGCGGCGTCCTCGAAGTTGCCGACGAAGGTGCCGTTCTGGCTCTCCTTGTCCCAGCCGAGGAGCTGGACGTCGCCGCCGGTCTCCTCGTTGAAGTGGGCGACGCCCTCGGCGAAGCCGTCCATGAAGATGGTGACGGTCGGGATGTTGATGCCGCCGTAGGTGGCCACCTTGCCGGACTCGCTGGTCGCCGCCGCTGCGTACCCGGCCAGGAACGCTGCCTGCGCCGTGTCGTAGATGATCGGCTTGACGTTGGGCAGGTCGATCGAGTTGTCGTCGACGATCGCGAAGTTGGCGTCCGTGTTCTGCTCGGCGGCAGCCTTCGTGGTGTCGGCGAGCAGGAAGCCCACGGTGACGGTGAGGTTGCAGCCGGCCTGGACCATGCTGTCGACGTTGGGGCCGAAGTCGGTCTCGGCCTGCGACTCGGCCTGGTTGATCTTGATGCCGAGATCGGCCTCGGCCTTCTTCAGTCCTTCGTAGCTGGACTGGTTGAACGAGCGGTCGTCGAATCCGCCCGAGTCGGAGACGATGCAGCCGAGGTAGTCGGTGCCCGCCTCGGCGCTCGCGCCGCCGCCGGACGAGTCCTCGGCCGGCGGCGCGCCGCAGCCGGAGAGGACGAGGGCCGATACGCCGAGAACGGCGGCGGACAGACCGGTTCCGCGCGAAAACCTGCGCAGTGAGTTCTTCAAAATGCCTCCAGGAAAGAAATGCGCCACGGGGACGAATACCAGTGAGTGTCCATCAACGGTTCACGATTGACCCGAGGCACTGTTTTCACTGAAAGACCGTGGCGCCGCGACACCGTCGGTGCAGCACGTATGGAGACATCCTAAGGGCCAAGTGACGGGGAACACTACACGGGCCGCCTGCAGGGAACGATCGTTCGGATTTCGTTATGGACAGCGGACCGAGGAGGTGTGCGGAAGGGCACCGCTCAGTAGTCCGGGCCCAGCACGGCCTGCAGCGCCGCGGCAGCCATGACCCGGATCCCGGACTCGATGGCACGCTCGTCCGGCGCGTAGTCCCCACGGTGCAGGTCGTACGTCTCCCCGCCGGGAGTGCGCGTCCCGAGCCGCATCATCGCCCCGGGCACCTCCTGGGTCATCCAGGCGAAATCCTCTCCCCCCATGGACTGCGGTGTGAGCACGACGGCGCCCGGACCGAGTTCGGCGCGGGCTGCCGCCTCCAGGAGCCCGGTCTCGGCCTCCTGGTTCACCACGGGAGGCACACCGCGGATGTGCTCCAGCTTCACGTCGACGCCGAAGGGCGCGGCCACCTCCCGCACCGCACGATCGAGCAGCTCGCCCGCGGATTCCCAGGCTTCGGCATCGAGGCAGCGGAGGGTGCCCGACATGAATCCGTGGGCGGGGATGGCATTGGGAGCCGACCCTGAGTGGATCTGCCCCCACACCACGGACACCGCGCTGCGCACGTCGATCCTGCGCGACAGGACGGCCGGCACGTTCACGGCGATGGATGCCAGGGCGAACACGAGGTCCTCGGTCAGGTGCGGGCGCGAGGTGTGGCCGCCCCGCCCGCTCAGCTCGACCCGGAGGGTGTCCGACGCGGACGTGATCGCGCCGATGCGCGTGCCGACGAGGCCGACGTCGATCCTCGGGTCGCAGTGCAGCGCCAGGATGCGCGGGAGGCCGTCGAGCACGCCCTGTGCTATCACGTCGATGGCACCGCCGGGCATCATCTCCTCGGCGGGCTGGAAGATGATCCGCACCGTTCCCGGCAACGGGGCCCGGGCGTGGAGATCGGCGAGCACCAGGGCGACGCCGAGCATCACGGTGGTGTGGATGTCATGTCCGCATGCGTGGGTGATGCCGGTCGAGGCGGACTCGTACGCGAGCCCCGTCTCCTCGATGATCGGCAGCGCGTCGATGTCGGCCCGCAGGCCGAGCCGGAGCGGTCCCTGCCCGACGTCGACGAACGCCCCGGTGCCGTCGAGCCGCTGCGGAGCGAGGCCGGCCTGCTCGAGCCGGGCGACGATGAGGTCGGTGGTGCGGTGCTCCTTGTAGGACAGCTCCGGGTGCCGGTGGATGTCGCGCCGGATCTCGGTCAGCTCGGCGAGCAGCGGCTCGAGCGATGCTCCCACTCGGGCGGTCGGCGGGCTCTGGGTGCTGGACTTTTCCACTCCCTCAGCCTACCGACAGGGGGCCGACGCCCCCGCACAGCGACTCGGAGGTTCCGCCCTTCGGCCGAGCGGACTAGAGGACGTCGGTGTCTCCACTGGCCCGCAGGCGCTCGACGGCCTTCTTGACCTCCTGCGCATGCTCCTTCGTGGTGACGAGCAGGGCGTCCGGGGTGTCGACGATCACGACGTCGTCGATGCCGATGAGGGCGATCACCCGCTTGGTGTCGGAGACCACGATCCCCGACGCGTTCTCGGAGAAGACGCGGGCACCCTCCCCCATGACCGTGAGCTCGCTGTTCTCCTCGGCGGGGTTCAGCCGGCCGATCGCGGCGAAGTCCCCGACGTCGTCCCAGCTGAACTCGCCGGGGATCATGGCGACGTCGCCGGCGGCCGCGGCAGGCTCCGCGACGGCGTAGTCGATCGCGATCTTCGGAAGCGTGGGCCAGACGCGGCGGGCCACCTCGACGCGGCGGGGGGTGTCCCACGCGACGGCGATCTCCATCAGGCCCGCGTAGAGCTCCGGCTCGTTCGCGGACAGGTGCTTCAGCATGAGGTCGACCGGCGCCACGAACATGCCGGCGTTCCAGGAGTAGTTGCCACTCTCGATATAGCCGTCGGCGATCTCCTGCGAGGGCTTCTCGACGAACTCGATCACGGCGTGGGCGCTGGGCGCCCCGTCGACGGCGAGGGGTTCGCCTGCACGGATGTAGCCGAAGCCCGTCGAGGCATGGGTCGGCTTGATGCCGATCGTGACGATGTAGCCCCGCGCAGCGGTGTGGATCGCTTCCCGCACCGCGTCCTGGAAGACCTCCACCGGAGCGATGACCTGGTCCGCCGCGAAGGACCCCATGATGATGGTCGGATCGCGCTGGTGCAGGATCGCCGCGGCGAGCCCGATGGCCGCCCCGGAATCCTTGGGCTCGGACTCGAGCACGAGGTTCATGTCCTCGATCTCCGGCAGCTGCGCAAGGACGGCACGCCGGTGCACGATGCCGGTGACGACCATGGTGCGCCCGTCGCAGAGCGGACGCAGGCGGTCGTAGGTCGCACGGATCAGGGTGCTGCCGGAGCCGGTGAGATCGTGCAGGAACTTCGGGGCGGCAGCCCGCGAGAGCGGCCACAGCCGGGTGCCGGTGCCTCCCGCGGGAATGACGCCGTGGAAGCGGTCCAGGACACTGTCAGGGGTATGGGCAGCCGCCCTCTCGGTACTCATCGCTTCCACGGTAACCGACGGGAGGCCGGTGGCGGGGCTTCCTGCATGCCCGGACAGGGGGCGAGCCCCCTCGGAACCCTGCAATCCCGGCTGCGCGGCCTCCAGGCAGCCACCAGCCGCCGTCCACCCCCTGTCCGGAACCACCTGCTACCCGCAGGTGTTAACAAGGTCACAGGTGAGGCGCCCCTAAATTGAACGGGGAGTGTCACCGGCCTACATTATTCTTATCGAAGAGTGCTGTCGCACCGGCGTAATCCCTGCGTATAACGCGCTAACGCCCATGCGATGCAGGGAGGTAATTTCAATGCCGAAGACACTGACACCAGCAGGCACCCTCTACCGTGGCCGCGAAGGCCAATGGTCCTGGGTCGCCCACCGGATCACCGGGGTCGTGATTTTCTTCTTCCTCCTGGTCCACGTCCTGGACACATCCCTCGTCCGCGTTTCGCCGGAAGCCTACGACGCCGTCATCGCCTCGTACAAGAACCCGATCATGGGCCTCGGGGAACTCGGGCTCGTCGCAGCCATCCTGTTCCACGCCTTCAACGGGGTCCGCGTCATCCTCGTGGACTTCTGGAAGAAGGGCCCCAAGTACCACCGCCAGATGCTCTGGGGCGTCGTGGGCCTCTGGGCGGTCGTCATGATCGCCTTCTCGATCCGCCATCTCTCGCACGTCTTCGGAGGTTAGTACCCCATGGCTACGCCAACCATTGAAAGCCCCCGCTCGGGCCGCGTCGCCCCGGGTTACTCGCGCACCGCCTCCTCGCGCGGCAATTTCGAGATGTTCGCCTGGCTGTTCATGCGCCTCTCGGGCGCCATCCTCCTGGTGCTGATCCTCGTCCACCTGTACATGAACCTCGTGGCCGGTGACGGCATCACGGGGATCGACTTCGGCTTCGTGGCCGGCAAGTGGGCCAGCCCGGTCTGGCAGATCTGGGACCTGACACTGTTGTGGCTCTCCATGCTGCACGGCACCAACGGCATCCGCGTGATCATCAACGACTACGCCGAGAAGAACAGCACGCGCATGTGGCTCAAGGGAGTCCTCTACACGGCGACCGTCGTCATCCTGGTCCTCGGCACCCTGGTGATCTTCACCTTCGATCCCTGCCCGGTCATCGACGGCGTCGCGCACGTCGCGGACTACTGCCCCGCACCGTAGTACCTGCCGGCCTCCGGCAGTTCCCGCATGGCAGGCGCACTCCCGCGCCCGGCGTGCACCACCAGTTTCAACAGAAAGAGCGACCAGCATGCAGGTCCACAAGTACGACGTCGTCATCGTCGGCGCCGGCGGCGCAGGGATGCGCGCAGCCATCGAATCAGGGCAGCGCGCCCGCACCGCCGTCCTGACGAAGCTCTACCCCACGCGCTCCCACACGGGTGCGGCGCAGGGTGGCATGTGCGCGGCACTCGCCAACGTCGAGGAGGACAACTGGGAGTGGCACACCTTCGACACGGTCAAGGGCGGCGACTACCTCGTCGACCAGGACGCGGCCGAGGTGATGGCGAAGGAAGCCATCGAGGCGGTCCTCGACCTCGAGAAGATGGGCCTGCCCTTCAACCGCACGCCCGAGGGACGCATCGACCAGCGGCGCTTCGGCGGACACACCCGTGACCACGGCAAGGCGCCCGTCCGCAGGTCCTGCTACGCCGCCGACCGCACGGGGCACATGATCCTGCAGACGCTGTACCAGAACTGCGTCAAGCACAACGTCGAGTTCTACAACGAGTACTACGTCCTCGACCTGCTGATGGTCGACGAGGAAGTCACCGTCGACGGCGTGACGCGCATCCAGAAGCGCGTCGCCGGCGTGGTCTCCTACGACCTCGCCTCGGGCGAGCTGCACGTCTTCCAGGCGAAGTCGGTCGTCTTCGCCTCGGGCGGTGTCGGCAAGGTCTACAAGACGACGTCGAACGCCCACACGCTGACGGGTGACGGCATGGGTATCGCCTTCCGTCGCGGCATCCCCCTCGAGGACATGGAGTTCTTCCAGTTCCACCCGACCGGCCTCGCCGGCCTGGGCATCCTCCTGTCCGAGGCCGCACGCGGTGAGGGTGCCATCCTCCGCAATTCCGAGGGTGAGCGCTTCATGGAGCGCTACGCGCCGACCATCAAGGACCTCGCCCCCCGTGACATCGTCGCGCGGTCCATGGCGAACGAGGTCCGCGAAGGCCGCGGGGCCGGGCCGAACAAGGACTACGTCCTCCTCGACCTGACCCACCTGGAGCCCGCGCACATCGACGCGAAGCTCCCCGACATCACCGAGTTCGCCCGTACCTACCTCGGCGTGGAGCCCTACACGGAACCCGTGCCGGTCTTCCCGACGGCGCACTACGCCATGGGCGGCATCCCCACCAACATCAAGGCGGAGGTCCTGGCGGACAACGACACCGTTGTTCCCGGGCTGTACGCAGCCGGTGAGGTCGCCTGCGTCTCCGTGCACGGCTCGAACCGCCTGGGGACGAACTCCCTCCTCGACATCAACGTGTTCGGCAAGCGCGCGGGTCTCGCTGCCGCGGAATACGCCCTGACGGCCGACTTCGTGGAGATCCCCGAGAACCCCACGGTCGAGACCGAGGAGCTCCTCAACCGGGCACGCAGCTCGGAAGGCGGTGAGCGCGTCGCCCTGATCCGCAAGGAACTCCAGGACGTGATGGACGCCAATGTGCAGGTGTTCCGTACCGAGGAGACGCTGCTCGAGGCCCTGCGCGTGATCGACTCGCTGGAGGAGCGCTACACGCGCATCACCGTGCAGGACAAGGGCAAGCGGTTCAACCTGGACCTCCTGGAGGCCGTCGAACTCGGGTTCCTCCTCGACATGGCGAAGGTCATGACGGCGGCGGCACTCCACCGCAAGGAGTCCCGTGGGGGCCACTTCCGCGAGGATTACCCCGAGCGCGACGACGAGAACTTCATGACCCATTCCATGGCCTACAAGGACCCCAGCGCCACTGAGACCAGCGGCGTCCGCCTTGAGACCAAACCGGTGATCTTCACCCGATACCAGCCCATGGAGCGTAAGTACTGATGAGTACCGAAACAGTAGAGAAAGAGCCGGCCTCGAAGATCGAGCTCAGCAAGGACGTCGCCGGCGGGGAGATCCCCACGTTCGACGTCACGCTGAAGGTCCGCCGCTACAACCCGGAGGTCTCGGACGAGGCCCACTGGGACGAGTGGCAGCTGACCATGTACGGCACGGACCGCGTGCTGGACGCCCTGCACAAGGTCAAGTGGGAGCATGACGGTTCCGTCTCCTTCCGCCGCTCCTGCGCCCATGGCGTCTGCGGCTCGGATGCCATGCGCATCAACGGCCGCAACCGCCTCGCCTGCAAGACGCTGCTGAAGGACCTCGACACGTCCAAGCCCATCCTCGTGGAGCCCATCAAGGGCCTGCCCGTGGAGAAGGACCTGATCGTGGACATGGAGCCCTTCTTCCAGTCGTACCGCGAGATCATGCCCTTCCTGATCAGCAAGGGCCACGAACCCGCGAAGGAGCGGCTGCAGTCCGCCGAGGAACGCGACCGCTACGACGACACCACCAAGTGCATCCTCTGCGCCGCGTGCACGTCGTCCTGCCCGGTGTTCTGGACGGATGGACAGTACTTCGGTCCGGCCGCCATCGTGAACGCCCACCGGTTCATCTTCGATTCGCGTGATGACGCCGGCGACATGCGCCTCGAGATCCTCAACGACAAGGAAGGCGTCTGGCGCTGCCGGACCACCTTCAACTGCTCGGAGGCCTGCCCCCGCGGCATCCAGGTCACGAAGGCGATCTCCGAGGTCAAGCAGGCCATCCTGACCCGCAGGGTCTGACGTCCGACACGAGTGACCACGCACTTCGATGTGCCAGGAAGGGCGGCCCGCACCAGCGGGCCGCCCTTCCTGCTTCATGGTGCCCCGTGCATGTCACTGCCACGGGCGATCCACCCGGCAGCAGGATGGGCAGGTCAGGTGGGAGGATTTCCGGTGCCGGGTTTCCGGCGGCTCCGCTGGCGCAGGGTGCCGCCCTTCGCATGGTGTTCGCGCTGCGCCCTGGTCTCGGCGTCGGCCGTACCCACGGCGCACCACGCCGTCGCCAGCAGGTACACCTGGCTGAGGAGGAAGAACCAGATGAACAGCGCGAGGATCACGGCGAAGGACAGCAGCAGCGGATTGTTGCCGAAGGTGCCGAGGATCTGAGCCGAGAAGGTCCGTAGCAGTGTGGTCCCGAGCCCCGCGATGATCGCCCCCTGCAGCATGACCCGGCGCGGCATCTCGATGGCCGACGCCGTGCGGAACAGCACCACGGCCACGAGGATGTCCAGCAGGATCATCACGGCGAAGCCTGCCGCCTGCGTCAGCACCTGGGCCACTGCGGCGAGGTCGAGGAGGGCCAGGAGTGCGTCCAGCGTGTTGGTGGCGACGATCCCGAGTCCGGTGGTCACGAGCATGATGACACCGAGCACTGCGAGCGTGCCGAGGTCCTTCAGCCAGAGCAGGACAGGGGGCGCCGTGACGGGCTGGAGCGCGAAGATCCCGCGCATCGCCTGGCGCATTCCTCCGATCCAGCCGAGTGCCGTCACGAGCATCACGGCCGACGAGACGACGATCGTCCAGCCCAGCCCACTGGTGGCATCGAAGAGGCGAGCGGGGGTCACGAGGCCTCGCCCGTCCTCCCCCATGTCGATCAGTCCGGGTACGGCCCGGTCGAGGGCGTCCACGGAGAGCTCGCGGAGGTCCTCGTCGCCCGCGACGACGATCCCGAGTGCGGCGAACCCGACGACGAGGAGTGCCGCGATCGCGAAGAACAGGCGGTATGCCAGCCCGGCCGCCATCAGCGGACCTCGCCGCTCGTAGTAGAGCTGGACGACCCGTACGGGCCGAAGGGTGTAGAACCGGCAGATCGCCAGGTCGACCCGCGCCAGCAGGAGCTCCGAGCCCCCGCTGCCGGTGCGGGTCAGCCGGCCGACGCGCACCTGCGCGTCGACGACCCTGCGGTGGAGGTCGGTCAGGCTCGCCGGAGAGGGCTGCTCAACCCGCGGCGGCTTGGGAGCCGTCAGTGTCTTCGCCAAAGTGCAGCTCCTCCCTCAGCTTCCAGAGCCCCGACGGCACATGCTCGTAGAGTCCCATGGATCGCACCTCGAACGAGGCTTCGAACGCATGGAGTTCCTCGACGGCCGCATTCATCCCGGCCTCGGAGACATCGTGCGCCACCGTGACGTGCGGATGGAAGGGGAAATCGAGGTCGCGTTCGAGCGGTCCCGCCTGGAGCCTCGAGTGCAGGTCGACGCACTCGTCGAAGCCGTCGACGAGCTTCAGGAACACCACCGGCGACACCGGCCTGAAGGAGCCCGTGCTGCTCAGGCGGACCGTGAATGGCCGCTGCCGCCGGGCGATGGCGCGTACATGATCGATCGTCGCGTCCCAGTCGGAGGCCGGCGTCGTCGTGATGAGCGTGATGTGCGGCGGTACCACCGCGGCCATGGGATCACCGAAGGACGCCCGCCACGACTCCAGGTCGCTCGCGAGCGGTTCCGGGATGGGGATGGTGATCCCCACGCAGCTGCCGTCGATCCGGGAGTCGGACAGGGCTGTCCTCGCTCCGCTGGGCCGGCCGGTCGGGACGCACATGGATCAGAGGGCTGCCGCGGCGGGGAGGAAGCCCACGCGGGCGTACACGTCGGCGAGCGTGGGAGCGGCCAGGGCACGTGCCTTCGCCGCGCCCTTCGCCAGGAGGCGATCGAGTTCCGCGGGATCGGACAGCAGTTCCTCGGCGCGGTTCCGGACCGGGGTGAGCGCCTCGACCACGACCTCGGCCAGGTCCACCTTGAGGTGCCCGTACATCCGTCCCTCGTAGTCCGCCTCGAGCTCGGGGATGCCCTTGCCGGACAGGGCCGAGTAGATCGCGAGCAGGTTCGAGATGCCCGGCTTCTCCGCCGTGTCGAAGCGGATCTCCGTGCCGGCGTCGGTGACGGCCGACCTGATGCGCTTGGCCGTGACCTTCGGGTCGTCCAGCAGGTTGATCAGCCCGGCGGCCGACGAGGCGGACTTCGACATCTTCGCCGTCGGATTCTGCAGGTCGTAGATCTTCGCCGACTCCTTCTGGATGAAGGGCTTCGGTACCACGAAGGTCTCCCCGAAGCGGGAGTTGAAGCGCTGGGCGAGGTCGCGGCTCAACTCCACGTGCTGCCGCTGGTCCTCGCCGACCGGGACGCCGTCGGGCTGGTAGAGCAGGATGTCCGCGGCCTGGAGGACCGGGTACGTGAAGAGCCCGACGCTCGCGGCGTCCGTACCCTGCTTGGACGCCTTGTCCTTGAACTGGGTCATGCGGGATGCCTCGCCGAAGCCGGTGATGCAGTTGAGCACCCACGCGAGCTGCGCGTGTTCAGGCACGTGCGACTGCACGAAGAGCGTCGCCTCGTCCGGATCGACGCCTCCGGCGATGTACTGCGCGGCGGTGAGGCGGGTGCGCTGCGCCAGCTCCTGCGGATCCTGCGGCACGGTGATCGCGTGCAGGTCCGGGATGAAGAAGACGGCGTCGTACGTCTCCTGGAGGCGCACCCAGTGCACGAGCGCGCCGAGGTAGTTGCCGAGGTGCAGCGAACCGGCGGACGGCTGCATGCCGGAGAGGATGCGCTGGCGACGAGCCGGCGCGGGGGTGGAATCGGTCATGTGCTGTCCTGGCTCCTAGAGCTGGTAGTCGACGACGAGCGGGGCGTGGTCCGAGAACCTCGTGTCCCAGCTCGGCGCCCGGTCGACGTCGGCGCTCAGCGCGCTCTTCGCGAGCGCCTGGGTGGCCATCTGGTAGTCGATGCGCCAGCCGGTGTCGTTGTCGAATGCCTTGCCGCGCCACGACCACCAGGTGTACGGGCCGTCCACCTCGCCCGCGAGGAGTCGCGCCACGTCGACGAAACCGCATTCGTCCGAGAAGAACCGGTCGAAGTAGGCCCGCTCCTCGGGCAGGAAGCCGGCGTTCTTGACGTTGCCCTTCCAGTTCCTGATGTCGAGTTGCGTGTGGCCCACGTTGAGATCACCCATGACCACGGCATGGTCCGCGCCGTCCCTGAGCTGGGGCAGCCGCGCGATCATCGCGTCGAGGAAGCGGTACTTGTCATCCTGCTTCTGCGTGCCGACGTCGCCCGAATGGACGTATGCACTGACGACCGTCAGGCTCGCGCCGTCGATCTCGAAATCGGCCTCGACCCATCGACCGGCGGTGTCGAAGTAGCTGTCGCCGATGGTGGTCCGTGTGGCGGTGGGCTCCCGGCGGGAGGCGATGGCCACTCCGGCCCGGCCCTTCGCCTCGGCCTCCGTATGGAGGATGTGCCAGCCGTCACCGAGCAGGCTGCGGACGATCGAGTCGGGCGCCCGGACCTCCTGCAGGCAGAGGATGTCGACGTCCCGGCCGTCGAGCCAGTCCTGCATGCCGCGCTTGTACGCGGCCCGGATTCCATTGACGTTGACGGAGGCGATGCGCAGCGGTTTCTGCGGAGGATTCGATGCCGGACTCACTCGATCCACCTTACCTCGCGGGGTATTCCGATTCATCCTGGCTTCCGCGCCTCAGTCGACGACGGTGCCCTCGACGGGGCCGTCGGTGGATCCCTTCATCATGGACCGGGCATTGTGCGAGGTGATCTCGATCGTCTCGAGGGCACGCTCCACCATGCCGTCGTCCTTGCCGAGGTACTCCCGGACCACACCGACCTGCACCTGGACGATCTTGAAGCTGTGGTCGAGCTTGAGGTCCCGTGCCCTGTCGACGGCGACCGGCGCGGCGGGCGACTGCCCGGAACCGCCGAATCCGGTATGGCCCTGGAGACGCGCGGTGGCCTTCCGTGCCGCCGAACGCAGGCTGAAGACCACGAAACTGAAGACCAGGAGCCAACCGAGGGAGACGATCACCACCAGCCAGCCGATGACGTCGTTCTGGTTGGCCGCGAAGACGACCGCGACCAGGAACACGACCAGCATGACCGCCATCCCGGCGCTGCCCATGCGCATGCTCACACCCCGGCCCGCGGGCCGCCCATCGTTTCCTAGTTGCTGCATCCGTCCATTCTCCCGCACGCCCTGCAGCACTCCTGTCCCTTCCACCGCGGGCGAACTGTCAGGATTCTCGAAGTTTCCTCCCATCTGCGCCCATCCGTGATGGCAGTCACCCCGAAGTACAGTCATGCGCGCCCCACGGCGCGCTTCATTCGCACTATGGAGGAATTCCCGATGAACAAGAAGATGCGTTTCCTCGCAGTACCGGCCCTCGCCATCAGCGCCGTCGCTATGGCGGGTTCCCCCGCCATGGCAGCCGACGGCTCCTACTCGTCCACCCTGGGCCAGCTCAACGGCACCACGGGCACCGGCACGATCACCGTCGACGTCAAGGGCGACCAGGCGACCGTCAACCTCCAGGTGTCGGGCCTCGCCCAGACCTTCATGGACGCTCCGTACCCGCACGTCCAGCACATCCACGGTGGCGCCAAGGGTGTCTGCCCCACGCCTGCCGATGACGCCAATGGTGACGGCATCGTCAACGTGGCCGAAGGCGCGCCGGGCTATGGCGATATCGTGACCACGCTCACCACCTCCGGTGCGACGACCCCTGCCGAGGGCCTGAACCTCGCCCTCGGCGGCCAGGGCGGGACCTACTCGATCCAGCGCACCATCACCCTTGATGCCGCTACCCAGTCGTCGCTCGAAGCCGGCACCGCCGTCGTCGTCGTGCACGGCCTGGATCCCGCCACCGCCGGCGTTCCCGCCGAGGTCTTCGGCAGCCCTTCGGAGCTCAAGCCGGAACTCCCCCTCGGTGCGACCTCCCCCGCCCTGTGCGGCACGCTCGTCGCGTCACAGATGGGCGCCATGCCGTCCGGCGGAGCCGATACCGGTGTAGCCCAGGAGACCGGTTCCAACGCCGGCGTCCTCGCCCTCGGTGGCGGCCTCGTCCTGGCAGCAGCAGCCGGCGGAACTCTGATGGTCCGTCGCCGCGCAGCCAGCAACGCATAGTCCTGATCACTTCCCATGATCAGTAGGAACACCGGCCACCGCTGGGGCTTCACGGCCCCGGCGGTGGCCGCCCTCTTCTTCCTCGCCGGTTGCGGAACCGGGGACGCTCCCAGAACCGCCCCGGATGCCCCAGCTTCCGCAAGCACCGCGAGCGCGGCTCCGTCCGCAGCCGGACCGTCTGCAACGCCTCCGGCTGCTGTGGCCGCCCCCGCGGCCCCCGCGCCCCCCGCGGCCCAGCCTCCCGTGCTCCCCGCCTCGGCGCCGGTCACGCTGGAGATCCCGTCCATCGGTGTACGTACCGAGCTACTGCGCCTCGGCCTGCGCGAGAACCAGAGCCTGGAGGTCCCGCCGGACGGCCCGGGCGCGCCGGCGAGCTGGTACGACCGGTCCCCCACCCCGGGCGACCGCGGACCCGCCGTTCTGCTCGGGCATGTCAACGCCACCGACGGGGGCAAGGGCGTCTTCGCGGAGCTCCGCTCCCTCACGTCCGGTGACCGCATCGACGTGGTCCGGGAGGACGGCACGACGGCGGTCTTCGAGTTCCAGCGCGGCGAGGCGTACGAGAAGGACGAGTTCCCCACCCTCACGGTGTACGGAAACACGCCCGGCTCGGAACTGCGCCTGATCACGTGCGACGGCTACAACCCGGACACGGGAGAATTCGACGACAACTACGTCGTCTACGCGACCCTCGTGGCCTGATCCCCTACCTGAGGAACAGCTTCCGCAGTCGCAGCGTGGTGAGGAGCATGCCCACCGCGATCATGACGAGGAAGTAGCTGAGGTGGAGGACGGTCGCCGGCGAGAACGAGGCGACGCTGATCTGGCGCAGCAGTTCCACCCCGTGCCACAGGGGCAGTGCCTGGATGAACCACTGGATGCCCTGGGGGTAGACGCTGAGCGGGTAGAACGTCGCCGAGAACAGGAACATCGGCAGCATCACGAAGTTGATCCATTCCATCTGCTGGAACGTCTTCATGAAGCTCGTGATGCCCATGCCGAAGGACGCGAAGCCGAACGCGATCACGACGGACGCCGGGATCACGAGCAGGGCCACCGGGGTGGTGATCAGCCCCATGAGCGCCATCACCGCGGTGAAGCCCGTGGCGTACAGGGCGCCCCTCAGCAGGGCCAGGAAGATCTCCCCGATCGCGACGTCCAGCGGCCCGAGCGAGGTGTAGAGCATGCCCTGGTACAGCTTCGCGAAGTTCATCTTGAAGAACACGTTCCAGGTGCTGTCATACACCGCGCCGTTCATCGCGGAGACGGCGAGCAGCGCGGGGGCAATGTACGCCGCATAGCTGATCTCCTGCCCGTCGGGGCCCTGGACCGTACCCACGAGAGCGCCGAGGCCCACTCCCATGGACAGGAGGTAGAGCACCGGCTCGAAGAAGCCCGACACCATGATCAGCCAGTTGCTGCTCCGCGTGGCCAGGAGCCCGCGCGCGATGACGGCCTTCGCGTTGCGCGAGTACAGCGCGGCCAGGGGGCGCCTCGATCCGTCGAGTGCATAGTCCTGCGCGGTGAGCTGCGTACTCATCTGCCCAGCCTCCTCGCGTAGACCGAGCGTGCCAGCCGCAGGCCGACGACGGCGAGGACCACGAGGAACAGTACGTGGACGACGGCGAGCCAGGGCGGTAGGGCGTACCCGTAGGTCAGGGCCCGGCCCAGTTCCGTCCCGTGCCACAGCGGGGAGATCCAGCCGATCCACCGCAGGAACACCGGAAGGGTGTCCAGCGGGAAGAAGGTCCCGGAGAAGAGGAACAGCGGCGTGACGACGAAGCGCATGACGAGCGCGAACTGTCCCTTGTCCTCCTCGATGCTCGCGGAGTAGGCCATGAGCGGGAGCCCGAAGGCGAGGCCCGCGAGCACAGCGACGGGGATGGCGGCAGCGCCCGTGGCGGACGGCGAGGCGCCGAAAGCGGCGACGATCAGGAAGTAGATGATGGTGGTGGCCGTCAGGCGGGCCGTGATGGCGATGACATGGCCGTTGACGATCTGGCCCGGATTCAGCGGCGACGCGTGCGGCCCGTAGTAGAGCCGCCGCCACTTGAAGCCGGACATCACGGGGTAGGTGAACTCGGTGGCGGCGGTCATGATCGTCGCCGAGGCCAGCAGGGCCGGCGCGATGAAGGCGAGGTAGCTGACTCCCCCGAATGCTCCGGCGGAGTTCTGGTCGACGAGGGTGGCGAGTCCTACCCCCATGGCGAAGAGGTACATGACCGGGGTGCCCACGCTGGAGGCGAGCAGCGTCCAGCGGTAACTGCCCATGGCCCGCAGGACGTGTTCGGCGTAGTACCACGAGCCGAACGTCCGGGCGCGACTCGCCGACACCTCGGGCTTGTGCGCGTGCAGCCGGTACGGCCGGTCTGCGGAGTCCTGCGCGACGGCGGCGGGCTCGTGGTCAGTCAACGAGGCTCCTCCCGGTCAGGCGCAGGAAGACGTCCTCGAGGGAGGAACGCCGTACGAGGGACGTGATGGGCCTCAGGCCCCGCGCCATCACCTGCTCCAGTGCCGCCTCCCCGTCGTTCGCGTAGATCAGGACGCGGTCCGGCAGCGGCTCGAGGCGCTTACCGATGCCCTGCAGGTCCCCGGCGACGGTGGTGTTGCGTTCGGACCCGAAGCGCAGCTCGAGGACCTCGCGGGTCGAGTGCTCGCGGATCAGCTGCGCAGGCGAGCCCTCGGCCATGATCCGGCCCTTGTCGACGACGACGAGCCGGTCGCAGAGCTGCTCCGCCTCATCCATGTAGTGGGTGGTGAGGATCAGCGTCACGCCGGACTCCTTGAGCCGGAACAGGCGGTCCCAGAGGATGTGGCGGGCCTGGGGATCGAGGCCCGTGGTGGGTTCGTCCAGCAGCAGGATCTTCGGCTCGTTGATGAGCGACCGCGCGATCGTCAGTCGCCGCTTCATGCCGCCGGAGAGCGCGTCGACCTTCGCCGTCGCCTTGTCCGTGAGTTGCGCGAACTCGAGCAGTTCATCGGCCTTCGGCCTGAGGTAGCTCATGGGCAGCCCGAAGTAGCGCCCGTAGACGATCAGGTTGTCGCGTACCTTGAGTTCCTCGTCGAGGTTGTCCTGCTGCGGGACGACACCCAGGTGCGCGCGCACCTCGGGTCCGTGCTCCTCCGGGTCCAGGCCCATGATGGCGAGACGGCCCGAGGTGCGCTGGGAGACACCGCCGATCATGCGCATGGTCGTCGACTTCCCGGCTCCGTTCGGGCCGAGAAGGCCGAAGGACTCGCCGGCAGGTACCTCGAAGGAGATGCCGTCGACCGCCCTGAAGTCGCCGTAGTGCTTGCTGAGCTGCTGGGCGGAGATGACCGGAGGGCCGGAGGGATTGGTGAGCACCCGCCCAGCCTAGGCGAGAACCCCCATTGGGAGAAGCCAATGGGGGTGCAGTGAACCCTACGAGCGGGCGGCCCGGCGCTCCGCGGCCTCGACGACGTTGGTGAGCAGCATGGCCCGGGTCATCGGCCCCACTCCCCCGGGGTTGGGCGACAGCCAGCTCGCCACCGTCGCGGCCTCCGGATCGACGTCGCCGGTGAGCTTCGCCTTCCCCGTCTCCGGGTCCTCGACCCGGCTGACACCGACGTCGAGCACGATCGCTCCGGGCTTCAGCTGGTCCGCACCGATCATGTGCGGGATGCCGGCGGCTGCGACGACGACGTCGGCCCGGCCGAGGTGATCGGCGAGGTCGACGGTGCCGGTGTGCGCGAGGGTCACGGTCGCGTTGATCTGCTTGCGCGTCAGCAGCAGGCCGAGCGGGCGCCCGACGGTCACTCCGCGCCCGACGACGAGCACGTCGAGGCCCTTGAGCGCTATATCGTGCCGGAGCAGGAGCTCGACGATGCCGTGCGGGGTGCAGGGCAGCGGCGAGTCCATCTCTGCGTTGACGTTGAGGACCAGCTTGCCCAGGTTGGTGGGGTGCAGTCCATCGGCGTCCTTCGCCGGATCGATGCGTTCGAGGATCGCATTCGTGTCGATGTGCGCGGGGAGGGGGAGCTGCACGATGTAGCCCGTGGTCGCGTCGTCCGCGTTGAGTTCGTCGAGGACGGCCTCGAGCTCCTCCTGCGTGATGGTGTCCGGCAGGTCCCGTCGCACGGAGGTGATACCGACCTGCGCGCAGTCGCGGTGCTTGCCCGCCACGTAGGAGTGGCTGCCGGGATCGTCGCCGACGAGGACCGTGCCGAGGCCCGGCGTGACGCCGCGCTCGCGCAGTGCGCCCACGCGCTCGGTCAGTTCCGCCTTGATCTGCGCGGCGGTCGCCTTGCCGTCAAGGATGCGGGCTGTCGTGCTCATGCGAATCGTCCTTCTCGAAGTGCTGGTCCAGTTGCTCGAGCAGGAATGCCTTGCCGCGGTCGCAGCAGCCGGTGAAGCAGCATTCCTCGGTGGGGATGTCGAACTCCGTCGACGCGGCAGCCCTCGAGGTGAGGGCGCCGTGCGGAACCGGATCTACCACTCCTCCTGGCCCGGGTAGAGCGGGAAGTCCGCAGCGAGCGCGGACACGCGCGCACGGAGGGCCTCAACGTCGGGTGAAGGCTTGAGGGCCGCGGCGATGATCTCCCCGACCTCGGTGAACTCCGCGGCGCCGAATCCCCGGGTGGCGAGGGCCGGCGTACCGATGCGCAGGCCCGAGGTGACCATCGGCGGGCGGGGGTCGAACGGCACCGCGTTGCGGTTCACGGTGATGCCGACCGAGTGCAGCACGTCCTCGGCCTGCTGCCCGTCGAGCGACGAGTTGCGCAGGTCCACCAGCACGAGGTGCACGTCGGTGCCGCCGGTGAGGACCGAGACGCCGTGCTCGGCGACGTCGGAAGCTGTCAGGCGCTCGGCGATGATGCGCGCGCCCTCGAGGACGCGCTCCTGGCGTTCCTTGAACTCGGGAGATCCTGCGATCTTGAAGGCCGTGGCCTTGCCCGCGATGACGTGCATGAGCGGTCCGCCCTGCTGTCCCGGGAAGACGCTCGAGTTGAGCTTCTTCGCCCACTCCTGCTTGGCGAGGATCACGCCCGAGCGCGGCCCGGCGAGGGTCTTGTGCACGGTGGACGTGACGACGTCGGAGTGCGGGACCGGGCTGGGGTGCACCCCGGCCGCGACGAGGCCCGCGAAGTGCGCCATGTCCGTCCACAGGAGTGCGCCGACCTCGTCCGCGATGGAACGGAAGGCCGCGAAGTCCAGCTGGCGGGGGTAGGCGGACCAGCCGGCGATGATGACCTGGGGCTTCTCGGCGACGGCCTGCGCCCGGACTCGTTCCATGTCGAGCCGGTGGGTGTCCTCTTCGACACCGTAGGCTGCGACCTCGTAGAGCTTGCCGGAGAAGTTCAGCTTCATGCCGTGGGTGAGGTGTCCGCCGTGCGCGAGGGACAGGCCCATGATCTTGTCGCCGGGCTTGATCATCGCGGCGAGCGCCGCGGCGTTGGCCTGGGCGCCGGAGTGCGGCTGGACGTTCGCGAACTCGGCACCGAAGAGCGCCTTGACACGCTCGATCGCGAGGTTCTCCGCGACGTCCACGTGCTCGCAGCCGCCGTAGTACCGGCGTCCGGGGTATCCCTCGGCGTACTTGTTGGTCAGGACGCTGCCCTGGGCCTCGAGGACGGCGCGGGGAGCGAAATTCTCGGAGGCGATCATCTCGAGGGTGTCCCGCTGCCGGGCGAGCTCGTCCCGCAGGACGGCGGCGATCTCCGGATCCACCTCGGACAGGGGTGCGTTGGTGACGGAATCTGCGGCAGCGCGGGAGGGAGCCGTGGGCGAAGTGGTCATCGGTTGATCCTTCTGTGGGTCTCGCAAGAGGTCAGCGTGAGTCGCGGATGGGAGTCGGATCGATCATCCGCGCCCCGGCCGCTCATGGAACGTGACCCGCGGCCCAGGCGTGCGATCCGTGGTCTGCACTGGAAGCGCAGGCGCTCCCGGGGGATCATCCTGGCTCCACGCCGCTTCCTGGTGGTTGCCCACCCTACGCCAGTCGCGACGGTCCCATGCTAGCCGTACGACGGCGTGGCCCGCCACCGCTACCCCCCGTGCTCCCGGCGAGCGCGGGCACGCACGATCGGCCGTCCGGCCCCGCCGGTGGCTACCGCGCGTGCCATACCCCGCCCGTGCCGGGGAGTCCCGGAATACGGGATCCGCCTGGTCCGTTCGGGATGAGTGGGACGGATGCCCGATGGACGGGGTCCACCAGGAAGGATCCTGATTCATGCGCGAGCCGGTTCGGGAAGCATCGGTGGGCGGGGACGTCCGCCGCGTGCGCGTCGTCGTGGTCGGTGCGGGCCAGGCGGGGCTGAGTAGCGCCTACCACCTCCGGCGCAGGGGCCTGCAGCCGCACCGCGACTTCGTGGTCCTCGATGCGAACCCTGCGCCGGGAGGGGCATGGCTGCACCGCTGGCCTGCCCTGACCTTCGACGCCGCACACGCGCTGCACGACCTCCCCGGGTTCCCCCTCGGCACTCCTGACCCCGAGGAGCCGGCCTCCCAGGTGGTGAACCGGTACTACGGGGCCTTCGAGCGGGAGTTCGACGTGCCGGTCGTGCGGCCGGTGTCGGTGGTCCGCGTCGAGCCGGAGGCGGACCCGGACTCCGATGGGCACCACAGCTCCCCGGACACGCCCCTGCGGGTGACGACCACCGGCGGTACGTGGATCGCGGACGTCGTCATCAGTGCGACCGGCACCTGGGACCGCCCGTACTGGCCCTACTACCGGGGCCGCGACATCTTCAAGGGCCGTCAGCTGCACACGCACGACTACCGTTCCGCAGCCGAGTTCGAGGGCCGGCGGGTGCTCGTGGTGGGCGCCGGGACGTCGGCCGTGCAGTTCCTCCTCCAACTCCATGGGGCAGGCGCCCGGACCACCTGGTCCACCCGGCGCCCGCCGTCCTTCACGCGCCGCCCGTTCGACCCCGAATGGGGCCGGGAGGTCGAGGCGGAGGTGAACGCGCGCACGAGCGCAGGGCTTCCGCCCGCCAGCGTGGTGTCCGTGACCGGTTTGTCCCTCACCGCGCAGTACCAGGCGGGCATCGACGCCGGGATCCTCGTCTCTCGGGGCCCCCTGGCCGAACTGCGCGCGCACTCCGCGCTCTTCTCCGACGGTTCGGAGGAGCCCATCGATGCAGTCCTCTGGGCCACCGGCTTCAGGGCGGCACTGGACCACCTGGCTCCGCTGCACCTTCGGGAGCCCGGCGGGGGCATCCTCATGGACGGCGTCCAGGTGGTGAAGGAGCCACGGCTCCTGCTCGTCGGCTACGGCGCTTCGGCGTCCACGCTCGGCGCATCCAGGGCGGGCCGCGCAGCGGCGACCGCAGCCGCCCGGTTCCTCCAAGACATCGCGTCACACTCGGAGGCTGCCGGTAATCTGGCTTAGGTGACCTCCCCCGACGCATCCAGCTCCTATTCGCTCACACTGTCGTGCCCCGACCGGCCCGGAATCGTGCACGGCGTGTCCGGCGCCCTTGTGGGCGTAGGCGCCAACATCACCGAGTCGCAGCAGTACGGCAGCCCGGACACGGGCACCTTCTTCATGAGGGTGGCACTCACGACCGCTGCGGGCGAGGAGGACCTCCGCGGGGCCCTCGAGCCCATCGCCTCGGAGTTCGGGATGGACTGGTCGCTCGCAGCGTCGGAGCGGCGCACCCGGACGCTCATCATGGTCTCCAAGGCCGCGCACTGCCTCAACGACCTCCTGTTCCAGCACCGGTCCGGCACGCTCGCGATCGACATCCCCGTGATCGTGTCCAATCACCGCGACCTCGAGGACCTCGCCGCGTTCTACGGGATCGAGTTCCACCACATCCCGGTGACGCCGGAAACCAAGCAGGACGCCGAAGATGCACTGCGTGCCCTGATGGACCAGCACGACATCGAGCTCGTGGTCCTCGCCCGCTACATGCAGATCCTCAGCGATGAACTCTGCGAGGACCTGCTCGGCCGGGCCATCAACATCCACCACTCGTTCCTGCCGTCCTTCAAGGGCGCCCGGCCCTACCACCAGGCCCACGCACGCGGGGTCAAGCTCATCGGCGCCACCGCCCACTACGTCACCGGCGCTCTCGACGAGGGACCCATCATCGAGCAGGAGGTCATCCGCGTGGACCATGCGCGCACGGCGGAGCAGCTGACGTCCATCGGGCGCGAGCTCGAGGGACGCGCCCTCGTCCAGGCCGTGCAGTGGCATGCGGAACGGCGGGTGCTGCTCGACGGGCGCCGCACCATCGTCTTCAACTGACGCGACTCCCCTGTGCCCGCCGGGGCGTGACCGGCGTCGCCTAGGCTGACGCCATGGCACATCTCATTCCCTTCCGGGGCAGGACCCCCAGCATCGGCGACTCCGCCTTCACGGCTCCTACCGCGTCCGTCATCGGGGACGTGACGCTCGGTGCGTTCGCGAGCATCTTCTACGGGGCGAGCGTCCGCGCGGACACCGCTCCCATCACCATCGGTGAAGGAACCAACCTGCAGGACAACGTGGTGGTCCATGCGGACCCCGGCTACGCGGCGAGCATCGGCGACCGGGTGAGTGTAGGGCACGGCGCCGTGGTGCATGGCTGCACCATCGAGGACGACTGCCTCATCGGCATGAGCGCCACCGTCATGAACGGCGCCGTCATCGGCTCCTGCTCCCTCGTGGCGGCCGGCGCCGTCGTCCTCGAGGGGACCGTCGTCCCTCCGCGCTCGCTCGTCGCGGGCGTCCCGGCGAAGGTGCGCAGGGAACTGGACGACGACGAGATCGGTGCCATCAGGGCGAACGCCGATCGGTACCGGGACCTCGCGCAGGAACATCGTCGAGCGTTGGCGGGCTCCTGAACCAACGCGTGCGGGTCTCTCCTCCGTAAAGCCCCTGCCCAGGATGGACGCGGGACCGGCCAGCGGCAAGGATAGGTCCATGAACCCACAGAACCGGATCGCCGTTCCCCCCTGCGCGGAAGCAGGAGCTCCCAGCCCGATCGCCGCTACCGGCCGCCCCTTGAAGTGGGGTGTCGTCGCGACCGGCGGCATCGCTGCCAAGGTCACCGCGGATATCGCCCTGCTCGAGGATGCGGTGCTCCACGCAGTCAGCTCCCGGAGCACGGACAGCGCTGCCGCCTTCGCCGAGCGCTTCGGGTTCGCCACCAGCTACGGCAACGACGGCGGGGTGGACGGCTATCAGCGGCTCGTCGACGATCCCGAGGTCGACGTCGTGTACATCACGACCCCCCACGGCCAGCACTACGACGTCGCCAAGGCAGCGCTGACGGCCGGCAAGCACGTGCTGTGCGAGAAGCCCTTCACCATCAACGCCACCGAGGCGGAGGAGCTGGCCGGACTGGCCTCGGACCGGGGCCTGTTCCTCATGGAGGCCGTCTGGACGCGCTTCCTGCCCAGCGTCAACCGGGCCTGGGAGATCATCCACTCCGGTGAACTGGGCGACATCCGGTGGGTCCAGGGCGACCTCGGCTTCACCGCCCCCGATGACCCGAGCAGCCGCCTCTGGGATCCGAAGGCCGGTGGCGGTGCCCTGCTGGACCTCACCGTCTACCCGCTCACCTGGGCCCTGGGATCTCTCGGCTTCCCCGATTCGGTGTCCGCCGTCGGGACGCTCAACAGCGACGGCGTGGACCTGCAGAACGCGGTGACGCTCAGCTATGAGGGTGGCGCGTACGCCCAGTTGTCGTCGTCGTTCATCGCGTCATGCCCCGGCCAGGCGACCGTCTGCGGGTCGAAGGGTTGGCTGAAGACCGGAGGCGGGAACCTCCACAACCCGAAGGAGCTGACGATCAAGGCCGGTCAGGGCGAAGCCCGCGTGGAGCAGTTCGAGCAGGTTGGAGCCGGTTACACCTACGAACTGCGCGAAGTGACCCGCTGCATCCAGGAGGGCCTGACGGAGAGTCCCACGATGCCGGTGGGCGACACGGTGAAGACCATGCGCCTGCTCGACGGAGTGCGGTCCCAGATCGGCCTCCGGTACGCGAACGACGCCGCCTGACCGATACCCCGCGCCGAAGGACGGGCTCCCCGCAGCGGATGCTGCAGGGAGCCCGTCCTTCCTCGTTCTCGGGGCCTGCCCGGTCTAGGCGTTCGCCTTCGACCGGCGCAGGACCAGCAGGGTACCTGCACCACTGACGAGCAGGAGCGAGCCGAACAGCAGGATCTGCTGCTCGTCGAAGCCCGTGGAGGCCAGTGCCTTCGACGTGCCCGTTCCGGTGGTCGCAGCGCCTGCGGATGCTGATACCGTCACGCCGGCTGCTGCGACGGAGACCGTACCGGGCGTTGCTACCGGGCCACCAACACCGTCGTCGCCCGTTTCGGGAGCTTCAGGGGCGGGCGCCGAGTCCGAAGGAGTCGTCGGAGTCGTCGGAGTGGTCGGGTTCGACGGCGTCGTCGGGTTCGACGGCGTCGTCGGGTTCGACGGCGTCGTCGGGTTCGACGGCGTCGTCGGGTTCGACGGAGTGGTCGGAGTCGTCGGAGTCGTCGGGTTCGTCGGAGTCGTCGGGTTCGACGGAGTCGTCGGGTTCGACGGAGTCGTCGGGTTCGACGGAGTCGTCGGGTTCGTCGGCGTCGTCGGCGCTTCGGCGCCGGTGCCGCAATCAAGGCTCCTGTCACCGACCAGGGTGACGCCGTTGCATCCGACATTCACAGGCACGACGATCTCCGGAGAGATCACGTTGCCGTCCAGGATGCCGCCGCTGAGCAGCCCGCCATCCAGCAGCCCGCCATCCGTCGTTCCACCGGTGGTGCCGCCGGTCGAACCGGTTGTGCAATCCGACGCGCTGTCACCGATCAGGGTGACACCGTTGCATCCGACATTCACAGGCACGACGATCTCCGGAGAGATCACGTTGCCGTCCAGGATGCCGCCGCTGAGCAGCCCGCCATCCAGGATTCCCCCGTCAGTCGTGCCACCGGTGCTGCCACCCGTGCTGCCACCCGTGCTGCCGCCCGTGCTGCCGCCCGTGCTGCCACCGGTGGTGCCGCCGGTCGAACCGGTTGTGCAATCCGACGCGCTGTCACCGATCAGGGTGACACCGTTGCATCCGACATTCACGGGCACGACGATCTCCGGAGAGATCACGTTGCCGTCCAGGATGCCGCCGCTGAGCAGCCCGCCATCCAGCAGCCCGCCATCCGTCGTGCCACCGGTGCTGCCACCGGTGGTGCCGCCGGTCGAACCGGTTGTGCAATCCGACGCGCTGTCACCGATCAGGGTGACACCGTTGCATCCGACATTCACGGG
>NZ_JBIVQL010000011.1:45800-46050 GCF_044755105.1 Arthrobacter sp. NPDC092385 | reverse complement strand
GGCACGACGATCTCCGGAGAGATCACGTTGCCGTCGAGAATGCCGCCGCTGAGCAGCCCGCCGTCCAGGATTCCCCCATCCGTCGTGCCGCCCGTGCTGCCACCGGTGCTTCCACCCGTGCTGCCACTGGCCGTTGATCCGGTCGAACCGGACTCACCGGTCGAGGACGAATCCCCGATCACCGACACCGAGTTCCCCGACACGTTCACCGGCACCACAACCTCAGGCGAGACCACGTTGCCGTCCAGGA